>JBAXCY010000016.1:0-30945 GCA_037141235.1 Acidimicrobiales bacterium
TTGGCCAGGGTGTCCTTGGCATCGCCGAACAGCAGTGTCGTCTTCTCGTTGAAGAGCAGCTCGTTATCGATGCCGGCGAAACCGGGACGCATCGAGCGCTTCAGGAAGATGACGTGCTCCGCCTCGTCGGCGTTGATGATGGGCATCCCGTAGATGGGGCTTCCCGGCGAGTTCTTGGCCGCTGGGTTGACGGTGTCGTTGGCCCCCACTACTAGCGCCACATCGGCCGTGGCCATCTCTGGGTTGGCCTCGTCCATCTCTTTCAGCTCGTCGTAGGGCACGTTCGCCTCGGCCAGCAGCACGTTCATGTGACCGGGCATGCGACCGGCCACCGGATGAATGGCATAGAAGACCTCTACACCGCGCTCCATCAGGAGGTCGGCCAGCTCGCGAGCGGTGTGCTGGGCCTGGGCCACGGCCAAGCCGTAGCCGGGGATGATGACGACCTTGCGGGCATAGGCGAGCAGCACACCGATGTCTTCGGGCGTGCCCGTCTTCACCTGTCGGGTCTCCCCCGTGCCATCGGCACCACCGGCGGCCGTCACCACCGAGCCGAAGGCGCTGAAGAGCACATTCGACAGCGAGCGTCCCATGGCCTTCGACATCATCCGGGTAAGGAGGATGCCCGAGGCTCCGACCAGGGTGCCGGCGATGATCAGCAGGTTGTTGTCGAGGGTGAAGCCCGATGCGGCCACAGCCAGTCCGGTGAAGGAGTTCAGCAATGAGATCAGCACCGGTACGTCGGCCCCGCCGATGGGCAGGACGAAGATGATCCCGAGCACCAGCGACAGCACGGCGGTGATCACCATCAGTGTCACGCTGCCCGTCAACAAGGTGGCGAGGGCGAGGGCCACGATGGCCACACCGACCAGCCCGTTGATGACCTGCTGGGCCGGATAGGTGATGGGCCGCCCGGTCATCAGCTCCTGGAGCTTGGCGAAGGCGATGGCGCTCCCGCTGAACGAGACACAGCCGATCAACAGTCCGAGCAGCACTTCAGCAATGGTGTACACCGCTGGCTTGGCCGCCGAATCCGAGTCCTGGAGGAAGACCGTGATGGAGACGAGCGCGGCCGCACCGCCACCCACGCCGTTGAAGATGGCCACCAGCTGCGGCATGGCTGTCATCTTGACCATGCGGGCCACGGGAACAGCGATGACGGCCCCGAGCACCATGGCCACAATGGTCAGGATCAGGTTGGTGGTGTGACTGCTGAACTGAGCTTCAGGGTTGAAGAACGTCGCACCCACGGCCACGATGGCAGCACCGGCGGCCAACAGGTTGCCGTTGCGGGCCTGCTTGGGGGAGCTCAGTCCCTTGAGGGCGACGATGAACGCCACAGCCGCCAGTAAGTAGATCAGGTCGATCCAGATGGTGAGCGTCACTTGGCACCACCCTCAGCCTCGGCCGACTTGGACTTGGACCCGCCCTTGGGCGGACCGTCCCCGGGCTTGGACTTGAACATCTCGAGCATCCGGTCGGTCACCGTGAAGCCGCCCACGATGTTGAGCGTGGCCAGGAGCACGGCAAAGAACCCCAGGATGATCTGGGCCGTGCCGGTGGCCGTGCCCATGATGATCATGGCGCCCACCAGGACGATCCCGTGGATGGCGTTGGAGCCGGACATCAGCGGCGTGTGCAGGATGCTCGGCACCCGGGCCACGACCTCGTTGCCGACGAAGATCGCCAGGATGAAGATGGTCAGGAATTCGAGGATTCCAGTGGTACTCATGACGCTCCCTGCTCATTGTCGGCGCCAGCCTCTGCGGGCGCATCGGTCGGTGCGGCGGCCGGAGCCGGTGCGGCGGCTGGTGCCGGTGCAGCGACGCTCAATCCCAGAGCCTCGGCCGTGGCAGCATGGACGACCTGTCCGGCCCGCACCACACATGTGCCGATGACGATCTCGTCCTCGAAGTCCGGAACCAGCTCGCCTTCTTTGACCACGAGGCCGAGGAAGTTGGAGATGTTCCGGGAGTAGAGGAAGCTGGCATGGGTGGGCATGGTGGCCGGCGGATTGCTCATCCCGACCACGGTGACGCCGCCAACACGCACGGCTTCACCGGCCACCGACAGCTCGCAGTTGCCGCCGGAGTCAGCAGCCATGTCGATGATGACCGCTCCCTCGGACATGCCGTGCACCATGGCCGCAGTCACCAGGATCGGCGCCTTGCGGCCCGGGATCTGGGCGGTGGTGATGACCACATCAGAGGCGGCCACCTCGGCGGCCAGCAGCTCTTGCTGCTTGGCCAGGTACTCAGCCGACTGCTCCTTGGCGTAGCCACCAGCGCCGTCTTGGGTCTCGAGGTCCAGCACCACGAACTTGGCGCCGAGGCTCTCGACCTCTTCTTTGGCTGCGGCGCGGACGTCGTAGGCGCGGACGACAGCGCCGAGGCGGCGCACGGTGGCGATGGCTTGGAGACCAGCCACACCGGCTCCCATCACCAGCACCTTGGCCGGCGGCACTGTGCCAGCTGCGGTCATGAACATGGGGAAGAACTTGGCCAGATGTTCGGCAGCCGACAACCCGGCCCGGTAGCCGGCCACGGTGGCCTGGGACGACAGTGCATCCATCGACTGGGCCCGGCTGATCCTGGGCAGGAGGTCGAGGCTGTAGACCGTCGCTCCCTTGGCCGCTAGGGCCTGGACGACGTCGGCAGATGCGACGGGCTGGAGGAAGCTCATCACCGAGACGCCCTGGGGCAGCATGGCCACCTCGTCGATGGTCAGGGGCTGCACGTGGGCTACGAACGCCGCGTCCTTCAGTGCCGTGGCGGCGTCGGCGACGACGGTCGCCCCCGCCTGGACGAAGTCCTCATCGGAGAACCGGGCGCCTTCGGCGGCTCCCGACTGCACGATGACGTCGACTCCGGTCTTGGCCAGCTTGGCCGCTACCTCGGGGACGATCGCTACGCGATCCTCTCCGGGGCGCGACTCCTTGATGACGGCGAGTTTCACGGCAATGGGTATACCAGGCATTGGGGGGGGACCAGTAAATTGCACTACGTCCAAGCGCAATGACGGGCTGGTTCGGCGGCTTCAACCGTCCAGAGGAACCACCAGTTACCGTCGATGGCCGGGTGGAGAGCCTCGTCCGATACGGCGTCAGAGGCCCTGCGAGTCAGAGGCCCTGCGAGTCAGCGGCCCTGCGAGTCAGCGGCCCTGGGAATCAGCGACTGGCCGATTCAAAGGCCGGGCGTCTCCCCCGCATCCTTCGCTAATGGGTCCGGGCCGCGCGCAGCCACTAGGGAGTCCACCGATACGGACGTCCCGTCAGCCAGGAGCACGGTCTGGCCCTGGGTCCGCGAGAAGACGGTGATCTCGGGTCCCGAGGCGAAGTTGCGGGCATCGGCCTGGGGGAGCGGCTCGGTGAAGTAGAACCCTTGGGCGGCGTCGGCGTCGAAGGATGCCGCGATCCGCAACTGGTTGGCGTTCTCCACCTGCTCGACGATGGCCGACATGCCCAACGAATGGGCCATGTGGATGACGGTCTCGACCACCAGGCGGTTGATTCCCTGATTCGACTCGAGTCCGGCAACGAACGATCCGTCGATCTTGACCGTGCTGATGGCATGCCGCTTGAACGGCTCGAAGGACGACCAGTTGGTGCCGACATCGTCGACGGACAGCTGGACGCCCATATCGGACAGGGCCTGGAGGTCGGCGGTGGCGGTAGGGTCGACCACCGCGCCCTCGGTCACCTCGATGTTCAACTGATCGCTCCGCAGGCCCGACTCTTCGAGGGCGGAAGCAACGGCCACCGACATTTCACCCCGCTGGAGCTGCTCCACCGTGCAGTTGACACCCACTTGGATGCTGGGTGACCAGTTGCAGGCCTCGACGCACGCTGCCGCCACGATCCACTGGGTCAGCGGGCCGATGTCGCCACTGGCCTCTGCCGCCGGAATCAACAGGTCCGGGGAGATCCGCCCCCGGGTCGGATGCCGCCACCGCACCAAGGCTTCCATGCCGAGCAGCCTGCCGTTAGAGGCGTCGACCACCGGCAGGTACTCCAGATATGGGGTCCCCTGCAGGGTCAACGTCGGTTCCGGATAGGTCAACATGCGGCTCGCCAATTCTGGACCCGACTCACTGCCGCCCCGATCTGGGACGGTCCACTGCTGCTGGTCCTGAGAACGACCATCGTCCGATAAGTCGTGGAACTTGAGCGGAACTTGAGCGGAATATCGGAGACCTCCAGGTGGAGGCCACGGCGATCAGGTGGAGGACACGGCTATGCAAGAATTTCCTACCCCTGCCACATCACTCGCGACCTACTCGGCCTGACGGCACTACTCGCGGGCCAGGCCCTCCACCGCGGTCAGGAACGCTGGGCGCTCCCCTCCTCCGTGGGCCAGTACGTTCCCTCCAGTCACATAGGCGGCCAGCGGGGAGGCCAGAAACAGGCAGATACCGGCGATGTCGGTCGGTGTTCCGAACCGACCCAGCGGCACGGTGGCCGCCACCTGGGCCATCCCGGCGGCCCCGCCGTAGTGGGCATCAGCGGCCTCGGTGGCTACCAGGCCGGCGCTGAGCGCGTTCACCCGCACCTTGGGGGCCCACTCGATGGCCAGGGACTGCGTCAGGTTGATCAGTCCCGCCTTGGCCGCCCCGTAGGCGGCGGTACCGGGCGACGGGCGGAGCCCGCTCACCGAGGTGATGTTGATGATCGATCCGCCCTCGTCCTGGCTCTGCATGACGGCGTTGGCCGCCTGAGCGCAGTACAGGGGTGCGAGCAGGTTCAGCTGCACGATCGACGCCGAAAACCGGGGCGATGCAGTAGCTGCATCGGCACCGGGCGAACCGCCGGCATTGTTGATGAGGACGTCGAGTCGGCCGAATCGATCGACCGTGGCCGCCACTACGGAGGCGGCCTGGTCGCCGTCGCGTAGATCAGCGGCCACGAAGTGCGCTCTGCGCTCGGCACCGGACCGGTCAGATGCGGTCGGGAGATCGCCGTCTTCCACCACCGTCCGCCCGCACACCATGACCTCTGCCCCTGCGGCCAGGAATCCCTCGGTAATGCCGCGACCGATCCCCCGAGCCCCTCCGGTCACGATGACCACCCGCCCATCAAAATCCAGCGGGTCGATCCGGTCGGTGTCTCCGTGTCCTGCCACTGCTACCTCCCTGGTTGCGGCTGGTACTGTCCAGACCACTATTACCTGACACTGCATCAGATCCGGACCAGGGTGGGCTACGCCCCAGACACGGATCAGAGCAGACGTCGACGCACTACCTGACACGCCACCCGACATGCCGAGTGCGTGGCCGTCCTTCTCCTCGCCTCGCACGTGCCGGCCGGGATGAGCGGCCCGCTACAGACCCCGGAGGACCAATGCCTATCGTCACCCATCAGATCCGACCCGGCATCGCCGAGGTGGTCATCGACCATCCGCCCGTGAACGCCCTCGACGTGGCCGGATGGTACGGCTTGGCCGACGCCCTCATCGCCGCTGGTCGGGTGGAGGAGAACCGGGTCGTGATCCTGCGTGCCGAGGGCCGCGGGTTCTGCGCCGGCGTCGACATCAAAGAGATCCAGGCCAAGGGCGACCAAGCGCTGATCGGGGCCAACCGGGGCTGCTTCGCCGCTTTCGCCGCCGTCTATGAGTGCGAGGTCCCGGTTATCGCCGCCGTCCACGGGTTCTGCCTCGGTGGAGGCGTCGGCCTGGTGGGGAACGCCGACATCGTGGTGGCCTCCGACGATGCCACCTTCGGGCTTCCCGAGGTAGATCGCGGCGCCCTGGGGGCAGCCACCCACCTGTCGCGCCTGGTGCCTCAACACCGGATGCGCTCGATGGTCTACACGGCCAAGCCGGCCACCGCGGCTGAGCTCCACCACTACGGGTCGATCCTCAACGTGGTGCCCAAGGAGCAGCTGGTGGACGCCGCCTACGAAGTCGCCGAGGACATCGCCGCCAAGAGTCCGACCATCATCCGACGGGCCAAGGAGTCGCTCAACGGCATCGATCCGGTCGACGTTCGGACCAGCTACCGCCTCGAGCAGGGATTCACCTACGAACTCCATGTGGCCGGCGTGGCCGACGAGCAGCGAGCTGCCTTCGTCGAAAAGCGCGACGCCGACACCACTCGCTGACCAGCACGATCCACTCCAGCACGATCCACTCCAGCATTGAACAGACGGGACAGACACATGGCTGACAAGCGGACGACACTCGACGAGTTCGTCGCAAGCCTCTCCTCGGGCATGACCATCGGCATCGGTGGCTGGGGCTCGCGCCGTAAGCCGATGGCCGCCGTACGCGCCATCCTGCGGTCCGACCTCACTGATCTCACCGTCGTCTCCTACGGCGGGCCCGACGTCGGGCTCCTGTGCGCGGCGGGCAAGGTGGCCAAGGCCGTCTACGGGTTCGTGACTCTTGACTCCATCCCCACTGACCCCCACTTCAAGGCCGCTCGCCAGTCCGGCGCCATCGAAGCCATGGAGGTCGACGAGGGCATGTTCTACCTCGGCCTCTTGGCCGCATCGCAGCGGGTCCCGTTCCTCCCCACCCGCTCTGGCCTCGGCTCCGACGTGATGACCGTCAACCCGTCACTGCGGACCGTTCGCTCTCCCTACGACGACGGCGAGGAGCTGGTGGCCATGCCGGCCCTGCGGCTCGATGCTGCGGTGATCCATGTCAATCGGGCCGATGTGGCCGGATCCGGTCAGATCCTCGGGCCCGATCCCTTCTTCGACGAGCTCTTCTTGGGGGCAGCGGACCGCCGCTTCATGACTACCGAGCGCATCGTGGCCACCGAAGAACTTGCCGCCGGGGGACCCATTCAGACCATGTGCATCAGTCGGCTCCTGACCGACGGGGTCATCGAGACCCCAGGGGGGGCGCACTTCACCGCCTGCGTCCCCGACTACGGACGCGACGAAGGGTTCCAGAAGGAGTACGTAGCCGCCGCTGGCGACCCAGATGCGTGGGCTGCCTTCGTCGAACGATTCTTGGCCGTCGACGAGGCCGACTACCAGGCGGCCACTGGCGAGGCGGCTGACGAGCGAGCCGCGGCCAAAGCCGCGGCCAAAGCCGCGGCTGCATCCAAGGAGGGCGCATGACCAGTACCACCGCAACCGACATCACCCGGGCCGACTACTGCGCTGTCGCCTGCGCCGAGGTATTCCGGGGCGATGGCGAGGTCATGGCCAGCGCCTTCGGCACCGCACCCGCCCTTGGGGCCCGGCTGGCTCGACTCACCTTCGCCCCCGACCTGGTGCTGACCGACGGCGATGCCGCTCTGGTCGATGGCGCCCCGCCGCTCGGTGCTCCGCCTGCGTCACTGGTCTTCGAATCCCACATGCCGTATCGCAGGGTCTTCGACGTGGTGTGGTCGGGCCGGCGCAACCTGATCATGATGGCGTCCCAGATCGACCGAACCGGCAATCAGAACATCAGCGCTATCGGCCCGTGGGACCAACCCAAGGCGCAGTTGGTAGGCGTACGTGGTGCCCCGGGCAACACCGTCAACCACACCACGAGCTACTGGGTGCCGAATCACTCGACCCGATCGTTCGTCGAGCAGGTCGACGTCGTCTCGGGTGTGGGCTATGCCCGCGCGGCTGCGGCTGGGCCGTCGGCCACTAAGTTCCACGACATCCGCTTCGTCATCTCCAACCTCGGTGTCTTCGACTTCGCCACCCCGGACCGGGTGATGCGTCTCGTCTCCGTGCACCCTGGCGTATCGGTCGACGACATCGTGGCCGCCACCGGGTTCGAGCTCGTCATCCCCGACATGGTCCCCGACACCCGCCCGCCGACGGCCGAAGAGCTGGCGCTGCTGCGCGATGTGCTCGACCCGAGGGGCATGCGCGACCGCGAGGTAACGGCGTGACCCACCCCGCCCTACACACGCCCTTCTGCGATTTGGTCGGCGTCCGCTACCCCATCGTCCAGACCGGCATGGGTTGGGTGGCGGGACCCCGTCTGGTGGCAGCCACCGCCGAAGCCGGTGGACTCGGCATCCTGGCCTCGGCCACCATGACCTACGACGAGCTGGTGGCAGCCATCGCCGACGTGCGTGCTCGCACCGACAAGCCGTTCGGCGTGAACATGCGCACCGACGTGGCCGACGTCGGTGACCGGATCACTCTGATGATCGAGAACGGGGTGCGGGTAGCCAGCTTCGCCCAGGCCCCCAATCCGGCGCTGGTCGACCGGTGCCGGAATGCTGGGCTGGTCGTCATGCCGACCATCGGGGCCCGCCGCCACGCCGAGAAGGTGGCCGAATGGGGCGTCGACGCTGTCATCGCTCAAGGGGGTGAGGGCGGCGGCCACACCGGAACCGTCCCGACATCCCTACTGACTCCAGCTGTGGTCGACGCCGTCGGCGACCGGGTAGCGGTCATTGCCGCTGGCGGCTTCTTCGACGGACGCGGCCTGGTAGCAGCTCTGGCCTATGGCGCGTCAGGCATCGCCATGGGGACTCGTTTCCTGCTTACCCAGGAGAGCCGAGTGCCCGACGATGTGAAGCAGATCTACCTGAAGACCCCGGTGACCGGGACGGTGGTATCCGCTGCGGTGGACGGTGCTCCCCAGCGCGTGATCCGCACCGATCTGGTCGACCATCTGGAGAAGTCGGGCTGGCTCCGATCGCTGCCGCGAGCACTGGCCAACGCGCACGCCTTCCGCAAGGAGACCGATACGACGTTGTCGGCATTGCTCAAGGAAGGTCTGGCGATGAAGCACGGTAACGAACTGTCGTGGCCTCAGGTCGTCATGGCGGCGAACGCGCCGATGATGACCAAGGCCGCCCTGGTCGACGGGCGGACCGATGTCGGGGTCCTCCCCACCGGGCAGGTCGTGGGTGAGATCAACGAACTGCCGACAGTGGCAGAGCTGATCGCCCGTGTCATGGCCGAAGCCAGTCAGGTCCTCGACCGTTTGGGCGCGCCCTCAGCCGACTAGAGGCACCGCACGGTTCCTTCGGCCGCAGGGGGCCATAAGGGGCCGCAAGGGAGGGTCCGCCCTCCATTCGAGACCGCTTCCCGGTGGCGAAATTGCCCATTGTTTACTGGTTGGGGGTGGGCCATACTTTGGTCCTCGCAGCAACCGGACCGCTACCCAGCGGTCCGGATCCCACCACCGACTGGATGACGGCTACGGAGTGATCTCCTGGGGTCCGCATCTCTGGTGGACCGCCAACGGTCCAGGAGGTCAGATGTCCGCAGAACTGGGTTCCGACGCAGTGTCGGCTCGCTCCGCCATGGGTGCACCCATGCACATCACCGGGGTCGGAGCCGTAACCGGCTACGGATGGGGCACCAAACACGTGTGGGACGGGTTCCTGTTGGGCGAGAGTGCCGTGAAGTTGACCGGAGGCCTCGAAGGCTATGTCGACGGCGGCTACGCCTACCTGTCACGCATCACCGATGAGGGCGATCGGCGCGACGGACCCAGCCGCTTCATGCAGGCACTGCGGTTCTCGGCACGCGAGGCCATCTCCGATGCCCGTGAGCGTGGGTGGAAGCCCGGCCCGGTCGTAGGAGTCGTCCACAGTCTTGTACTCGGCGATGTCGACATGTGGAGCGAGTTCTACCGGTCCGACGAGGAGCGGGTCCGGGCTCGGCGCTGGGTGAACATGATGCCGTCGACCGTGATCTCCATGCTGATGAAGGAGAACGATTTCCACGGCCCGGCCATGTCGGTGTCGGCCATGTGTGCCTCCGGCAATGCCGGAGTGATCACGGCCAAGTCCTGGATCGACTCAGGCCTAGCCACCGACGTCATCCTCTTGGCCACCGACCTGTCCGGCCATCCCAAAAACCTGCGCGGGTTCAGCGATGTCGGAGTTGCCGTGCTGGACACTCCCCCGTTCGATGCGTGCCGCCCCTTCCAAGAGGGGAGCCGCGGGTTCGTCGGTGGCGAGGCCTCGGTGGCCATGGTGCTGTCGAACCAGGACGAAGGAAGCCATGCAGCCATCTTGGGCGGATCCATGTCCATGGACGGGTACAACGCCGTAGCCATGGCGCCCGACCTCGACGACGTATTCCGGTGCTTCCGCGACGCCATGCGCATCTCTGGGGTGGAAGCCTCGGACATCGCCTACATGAACGCCCATGGGCCAGGTACGGCGCAGTGCGATGCCGCCGAAGCTCGGGTGCTCGACGAGCTGTTTCCCGACGCCCACGGCATCTTTTCCGTCAAGCCACTCACCGGGCACTGCCAGGCCGCGGCATCCGCGGTGGAGATCCTGGCCACCGTCTACGCCTTCCAGACCGGCTTCGTCCCTGCCCCCCGCCAGGTCTCTGCTGGCCATCCTCGGCTGCTGAACGGGCTCACCGCCCGCATGCCCGGCCCCATGATCAAGTCCTCCATCGGCATGGGTGGATTCAACTCGGCCTTGGTGATCGGCGAGCCCCCAGCCTGACCGAGCGGCCTCAATCTGACCCCAGGCTCAAGATTGACGAGTCTGAGGCCGATGGTTGAGGTCTATGGCAACCGCGAAGGAGTTTGATCGCAGGCGCACAACCTTCGACCGCGTCGCGGACAGCACCTCGGTGCTCGGCGACCGGCCGTTCGAGTTGGCTCAGGAGCTCAACCTGACCGGCACCAGTCTCCCCACGGCCACGTGGATCTACGAGGTGTCGTCTGATGCCGTCTCGTGGTCTTCTCCAATCGAATCGCTCTTCGGCTTCACACCAGGAGCCCCTGGGTTCGCTGTTCGCAGTCCGGGAACCGAGCAGCCTGAGCCGCATGCCGGTCCGGTCGGTCCGGTCCTTCCCGGATCGACCCCCTTGCCAGCCGACGGATCTTCTCACCAGGTAGCCAATCGAGTTGCGACGGTCGACGCCTTGCTGCTCGATCCGTTGCTCGCTCCCCTGCGTGCCGGCATCCCGCCGTCCGAGTTCGAACTTCATGTCGCCGTCACCTGTCCCGACGGCTCGGAGCGCTCGGTCGTGGTCCGAGCGTCACCGGTTGTGCTCCCTCCTGGTCCTGATCCGACCGTGACGCAGCCGATTCGGCTATACGCCGGCGTCATCATCGATATCACCGCTCAGCAGAAGTTCGAACGCGAGCTCAGCGAACTGGTCAACCGGTACCGGCTCCTGTCTGAGGTATCTCCCGACGTCGTCGCCGTCCATCAGGGCGGTCGGCTGGTCTACGGCAACCGTGCCGCGGCCCGACTCATCTTTTCTGGCTCACCCGAGTCAGAAAAGGAGTACGCCCAGATCGTGGCCGAGAACTTCGGCCGGCCGGTGACCGACATCGTCGATTCAGCCGACATCCCTGGCATGGTCGAACGCCTGAGCCAGCTGACCGAGGACGGCCAATTCTTCGAACATGGTGAAGCCCGCATCAAGTCGGTCGACGGAACGTCCACCGTCATGGAGCTGACCAGCATCCGCACCACATGGAACGGCGAGCCCGCTTTCCAGGTGATCGCCCGAGACATCTCGGAGCGCTTGGCCGCCGAGGCCGCGGCCCGCTACCGGGCCAGCCTGATCGCCCATGTTTCCGATGCCATCATCGGTATCGACGCCGAGGGTCGCATCGAGAGTTGGAACGAAGCCGCGCAAACCATCTATGGATGGGCAGAGGGCGAGGTCGCCGGGCTCTCCATCGGAACCGTCGTCACCGCCAACCGCACGGAGAGCGCGGCAGTGCTCGAACGTGGCCAGCACGCCCACCATCGCAAGGACGGGTCATCGGTCGATGTCCTGGTCTCCATCGACCCGTTGATCGATGACAATGCCCAGCCATCGGGGTGGGTGGTGGTGTGCACCGAACTCACCGACGCACGTCAGGCCGAAGCCGGCAGACGGGCCGCCGAGGAGCGCTACGAGGCAGTGGTGGCATCGCTCAGTGAAGGCATCATCCTCTTCGACAAGGCCGGCGCCATGAGCGCCCACAACCAGGCCGCCACAACCATCCTCGGCTCCCGGCTCGCCGAGGGCAACGGCCACCAGCTGTTCACCGGCCCCGGCATCGCCACTTCAGCCGACGGCCTGCCCATGGCCCCTGCCATGTTCCCCCACGTGCGGACGCTCGTCTCGGGAGAGTCCGAGGATGCCGTGGTGATCGGCGTCACCGACCACGAGGGCAGGCATCAGTGGCTGTCGGTGAGCTCGCGGCTCCTTTCGGGGGCACGCCAGTCCGATGCGCCCATGGTCGTCTGCTCGTTCACCGACGTGACCGATCGCAAGGCGGCAGAGGCGCAGCTCCACTGGCTGGCCTACCACGACTCGCTCACCGGGCTGGGCAACCGGAGCTTCTTCAACGACGAGCTCAAGCGCGAACTCATGATCTCCATGCAGCACGAGACCAACCTGGCGGTGCTGTTCATCGACCTCGACCGCTTCAAGCTGGTCAATGACTCCTTCGGGCACGCCAGCGGTGACGAACTGCTCTTGGAGCTGGCCCGCAGGTTCAAGATGACCGTCCGCAAGGGAGACGTCGTCAGCCGGTTCTCCGGTGATGAGTTCGTCGTCCTCTGTCAGGACGTGCGCGACGTCGCCCACGCCGTCGAGTTGGCCGGCGAGTACGCAAAGGTGATCGATCAGGCCTTCCGGCTCTCCACCGGGCGATCTGTCGTCGTGACTTGCAGCGTCGGCGTCGCCTACGTGGTCCAAGGCGACCAGACCGCCCAGGACATCCTGCAGCAGGCCGACACCGCCATGTTCAAGGCCAAGAACAGCGGTCGGTCGCGTATTGAGGTGTTCGACGATTCGCTCCGGGTCAACGCGGTGGCCCGCCTCGAGATCTACGACGACCTGCGCCACTCGATCGAGCATGACGAGTTGGTCGTGCTCTATCAGCCCATCGCCTCGGTGGCGGACGGGAAGATCGTCGCCCTCGAAGCCCTGGTGCGATGGAACCACCCGACGCGGGGCCTGCTCGGGCCCATGGAGTTCATCCCGTTCGCCGAGGAGACCGACCTCATCTTTTCGCTCGGGCGCTGGGTGCTGCGTGAGGCCTGCGCCACCATGGCCCGTTGGCGCCGTGAGGTACCAGGGGCAGAGAACGCCTACATCACGGTCAACCTCTCGGTGCATCAGCTCAGCGATTCCACGCTGCTCCAGACCATCACCGAGGCCCTCACCGATGCTGGCCTGCCGCCCGAGGGGCTGCTCCTCGAGGTCACCGAGTCGCTGCTGATGAGCGAGAGCGATGAGACCGTCGACGCCCTCAATGGGATCCACGCCATGGGCGTCGGCCTGGCCATCGACGACTTCGGCACGGGCGAATCCTCGCTGGCCCGCCTGAAGCGGTTCCCGGTCAAGGTACTCAAGATCGACAAGTCCTTCGTGGACGGCCTCGGCATCCTCCAGACCGATGAGGCCATCGTGGCCGCCATCGTCCAGCTCTCCAAGGCGCTGGGACTGGTGGTCCTGGCCGAAGGGGTCGAGACCCCGATACAGCTCGAGCGGGTGCGGGCGCTCGGCTGCGACCTCTATCAGGGATTCCTGATGTCGCGGCCGATCAGCGCCGATCACGTCGACTTCACCAAGCAGGCGGAGACGACCCCGCAGACAGACCTCCCCGCGTAGCGGCGTACTCCGGTACCCGTTACGTGGGGCGGGCCCGCGGCTGGGCTCGTTCGCCGTTCGCCGTTCACCGTTCGCCGCACGAAGCACGAAGCACTGCGAAGCTGCCGCTCAGCCCAGGCGTTCGATGATGGTGGCGTTGGCCTGCCCACCGCCCTCGCACATGGTCTGGAGTCCGTAGCGAGCCCCAGTGCGCTCCATTTCGTTGAGGAGCGTGGCCATGAGGCGGGCCCCCGAGCCACCGGTGGGGTGTCCGATGGCGATGGCCCCGCCGTTGACGTTCACCTTGTCCATGTCGGGATGGTGCTCCTTCTCCCATGCCAACACCACCGAGGCGAAGGCCTCGTTGATCTCGATCAGGTCGATGTCCTCCAGTGAGAGCTTGGACTTCGCCAGGACCAGCGACGTGGCTGGGATGGGCGCGGTCAGCATGATCACTGGGTCGTTGGCCGCCACAGCAAACGTGTGGAACCGGGCCCGAGGGGTCAGCCCCAACTGCGAGGCCCGCGCTTCGGACATGATCAGCACGGCGGCGGCTCCATCAGAGATCTGCGACGACGACGCTGCCGTTACCAGTCCGTCCTCCACGAAACATGGGGGGAGCGAGGCCAACTTTTCGTAGGTGGAACCGGCGCGCACGCCCTCGTCGAAGGTCAACATGCCTTCGCCCGCCGGGTCGCCCTCGTCGGTGCCGGCCACGGCTACCTTGTCATCGATCCGAGCCCGTCGGGTGGCCATGGGGACGATCTCGTTGTCGAAGCGTCCCTCGGCGATGGCCTGGGCGGCACGCTCGTGGGACTGCAGCGCAAACCGGTCCATCTCCTCACGGGTCACTCCCCACCGGCGGGCGATCTCCTCGGCGCACAGGCCCTGATGGATGAAGTCGAACCGCCCGTGGACGGCGGGTCCGTAGGCCTCGCCCGGGCCGTGCTCAGTCGTCGAGCCGATCGGTACCCGGCTCATGGCCTCGACACCGCCGCCGATGACGATGTCCATCGCTCCTGATGCCACGGCTTGAGCGGCAAAGTGGACCGCCTGCTGAGCCGAGCCGCACTGACGGTCAACCGTCGTCCCCGGGACAGTGTCCGGAAACCCAGCGGCTAGGGCGGCGTTGCGGCCGATGTTCATCGACTGCTCGCCCACGGTCATGGTGCACCCGAAGATCACGTCTTCGACCATGGCCGGATCGAGATCGTTTCGGGCTAGAAGCGCCATGAGCGGCTGGGCGGCGAGATCCACGGCGTGCCACCCGGACAGCCGTCCGTTCTTCCTTCCTACTGGAGTGCGGACTACATCGATGATCACAGCGCTGGCCATGCAGCCATTGTGACCGATCTGCCAAGGTTGCCGGAAATCTGGCGGTGTGTCAGATTTCCTATTCACCGGGCGGAGCAACTCTGAGTCCGGCCGAGCGAGGGAACCAATCTGATGGACCGACCGATGGACCTGCACTACACCGACGCCCAGGAGGCGTTCCGGGACGAGGCCCGATCCTGGCTGGACGCCCACGTGCCCGCTCCCCGGTCGTTGCCGTCACTCGATACCGCGGCAGGGTTCGAAGCCCATCGGGCGTGGGAGGCCGCGCTGGCCGCTGACCGGTGGTCCGTCGTCTCCTGGCCCGAGGAGTTCGGGGGTCGCGGGGTAGGGATCCTGGAGTGGCTGGTATTCGAGGAGGAGTACTGGCGAGCCCAGGCACCCCTGCGGGTCAGCCAGAACGGCGTGTTCTTGCTGGCCCCGACCATGTTCGAGTTCGGCACCGATGCGCAAAAGCAGCGATTCCTGCCTCCCATGGCCTCGGCTGCCGAGATCTGGTGCCAGGGATGGTCAGAGCCCGATGCCGGCAGCGACCTCGCCGGCATCCGCAGCCGAGCCCAGCGCTCGGACGACGAAGGTGGATGGGTCCTCAGCGGTCAGAAGACCTGGGCCTCACGCGGCGCCTTCGCCGAATGGTGCTTCGGCCTGTTCCGCACCGACCCCGAGGCCGAGCGCCACCGCGGCCTGACCTACTTCCTGATCGACATGGCCACCCCCGGGGTGACCGTCCGTCCCATCCCGCAGATCGACGGGGAGTCCGGGTTCGCCGAGCTGTTCTTCGAAGACGTATTCGTCCCCGACGAACTGGTCCTTGGCGAGGTCGGCAAGGGTTGGAACGTAGCCATGGCCACCGCCGGAACAGAGCGCGGACTCAGCCTGCGCAGCCCGGCACGCTACAGCCGCGCCGCCGAGCGCCTAGTCGACCTCTACGCCGATTGCCTGGACCGCGACCCCGACCGGGCTCGCCGCAGTGCGGACTCGGTAGCCCAGGCGTGGATGGATGCCGAGGCCTACCGTCTCAACACGCTGTGGACCGCCACCCGGGTCCTCGACGGTGGCTCGGTCGGCCCCGAGGCCAGCGCCAACAAGATCCACTGGTCGCAGACCGACCTGTCCATCCATCGGGCCGCCCTCGACCTACTCGGTCCCGAGGCCGAGTTCCACGGGGACGGCGTAGACGCCCCCTGGCTCGACGGCTTCCTGTTCGCACTAGCCGGCCCCATCTACGCCGGAACCAACGAGATCCAGCGGAACGTGGTGGCCGAGCGCATGCTCGGGCTGCCGCGAGGCTGACCAGGAGCGACTGACATGCACTTCGCCTTCACCGAAACCCAGCTCGAGTTCCGCGATGCCGTGCGCCAGGTACTGGCCAAGGAGTGCACGACCGACGACGTGCGCGCCGCCTATGAGGCCCCTGCGGCCCGCACGGGTCGATGGGACACGCTGGCCCAGATGGGCATCACCGGCCTGGCCGTGCCCGAGGCCCATGGCGGCCTGGGGCTGGGTCTGGTCGACCTTGTACCCATCATCGAGGAAGCCGGACGGGTGGTGCTCCCCGAGCCGCTGGCGATGACCGCCGGAGTGGCTGGGCCACTTCTCGCCGATGTGAACACAACCGCCGCCGGTGGGAACGCCCACGTCGTGCGGTGGCTCGAAGGGGTGGCCTCCGGCGACCTGACAGCTGCCGTGGCCGATGCCCGCTACCCGAAGCTGGCCGTGGCCGGAGCCGACGGTGCAGACCTGCTCCTCCTCGTGGCCGACGGTCCCGACGGACCCGAACTCCACGGGCTCGATGCCACGGATGCTCCCGTCATCTCCGTTCCTTCCCTTGACCCCACACGTCGCCTCGGGGAGCCGGCATGGGTGCCGTCCCCAGAGTCCCTCCTGGCTTCGGGGGCGGTGGCGGCATGGTGCATCGCTCGCACGGCCGACCGGGCCGCCGTGGCCACGGGGGCAGAGCTGCTCGGGCTGGCCGATGCCATGATCACTCGGACCGCCGAGTACGCCAAGGATCGCCAGCAGTTCGGCAAGCCCATCGGGAGCTTTCAGGCCGTCAAGCACCTGGTAGCCGGAGCCCAGGTCCTCCTCGAGTTCGCCCGGCCTGCCGTGTACGGGGCAGCCTGGGCGATCGATGAAGGGACCGGCGACACCGCTCGGGCCGCATCGGTGGCCAAGGCGTATGCATCTGACGCGGCCCTAGAGGCAGCCCGGATCTCCCTGCAGGTGCACGGAGCCATCGGCTACACGTGGGAGTGCGACCTCCACCTGTTCCTCAAGCGCTCGTGGGCCTTGGCCGAGGCATGGGGTTCGGCCGCTGACCACCGGGCCCGCCTGATCGACTCGCTACTTGCTGGCCGTTGAGCAGCCCTCAGGGGCGGGCGAACGCGTAGACCGGGACCCCGTTGGACTGGGCGGAATGTCCAGGCAGATACGGACCGTTGATGACCACGGCCAGCCTGCCCACCGGTGCAGGCCCAGCGTCACCCTCCACGGTCACGATGGCCCCATCCGGCCACACCTGCACGACCACGCCGACATGTTCCGATGTGTTCACGCTCGACGGACCCGTGCCGTAGAGCACGGCGTCTCCCGGTAGGGCAGCCGCCGTCGGGGGCAGCACTGCGGTGTTGGCTGCGGCCCAGCCGTAGATGTCACCGGTGAACCCATAGGAGGGGATCGCCACACCGGCCTGTCGCCACACCCAGGTGGCGAAATATGCGCACCACGCCACGCACGGCCCATATGGATTACAGAAGTAGCCGGGCACCAGGTCGGGGTTCACCTGGCTCGATGCCACCGACACGATGGACGAAGCTAAGGCCGACGGCGACGGGTTCGCCGGGTTGGTGAAGTCATAGGCGAACCCGTCAGGGTCGAGCAGCCAGTACCCAGCACCGTCTTGAGTGAGCGTGATGGCCGACACCGGCGGCACCACCCGGGGGTCCCCACCGAGTCCGCCTCCCAGCGATCCACGGAACACTGCGTCGCCCGCGGTAAACACGCCGCCGTCGCTGGCCGCCAGGTAGTAGCCGCCATCGCTGGAAGTTGCGGCCATCCCTACGATCGGGTCGTTCAAGACGATGCCACCGAGAGAGCCGTGGAACCCGGCGCTGCCGTAGGCGAAGATACCGCCGTCACCGGCCACCAGCCAGTAGCCCTGCCCCAGGTGGGCCGGGGCCATCCCGGTGATGGCCGAGACCAGCGGGGAACCACCCATCGACCCGAGGAACGGTGCATCACCAAAAGCGAACAGCCCACCATCGGAGGCCACCAGCCAGTAGCCCTTGCCATCCGGAGTGGCCGCCATGCCCACGATCGGCTCATTGAGAGCCACCGCCCCCATCGATCCATAAAAACCGGCATTGCCCAGGGCGAACACGCCACCATCGAGCGCCACTAGCCAGTAGCCCTTGCCATCCGGAGTGGCCGCCATGCCCACGATCGGGGCCTGCAGTCGGAGCGCCTCGAGGGAGCCATGGAACCCCGCATTCCCGATGGCCAAGACATCGCCGTCGGCCGAGGCCAGCCAGTAGCCCTCGGCTGCAGCCGTAGCAGCCGGATTGGCGACTTGGGCCACGACGACTGAGTGGAACGCGTTGGCGGGTCGCCCGAGTGTTGGGGCCCCGAACCCGATGACACCCCCTCCGGCATACACGTGCGGTGCCAGAGTCTTTGATCCGACTGCCCCGGGCACGGGAGATGCCGCACGGGCCGCGGGTGCGACGGCGACCATCGTGAGCGCAGTAAGCAGAGCGACGCATACGGTCGCCACGGAACGCCTGATGTAATCCATGCCCCAAATTGTATCCGGGCTATCCGGGCTGTCCGGGCTATCGAGCACAGTGAGCCCGGCAAGCCCCGCTACCCGGGCGCTGCACGTGTGGGCGAACTGGTCGGGGATGGCCGGGTGCACCCGCGCCTGCCCTAGGGCTCTATCGGCTACCTGGACCGTGTCACCCCACCGGGAACTGACACCCCGTCAGATGCGGGGGTACACTCCTCGCTATGGCCGAACTGCCGATGATCATCTCCGTCGACGACCACATCGTCGAGCCCGCCACCACCTGGACGGATCGCATCCCGGCCAAGTATCACGACGTGTGCCCCCGCATTGTGCGGGCCCCCATGGGGGAGGTCACCTTCGTCGGCGGCAAGTTGACGGTGAAGCCTGGGTCCGAGGGCACTCCGGCCGACTGGTGGCACTACGAGGACCTGAAGCGCCCGCTGCTGCGGGTCGACTCGGCCGTGGGCGTACCCCGTGACGAAGTCACCATGAAGGGCATCACCTACGAGGACATGCGCCCGGGCTCCTACAGCCAAAAAGAGCGCCTCGAGGACATGGACACCAACCACATCGAGGCGTCCCTCTGCTTCCCGACCTTCCCTCGTTTCTGCGGCCAGACCTTCACCGAGGCCAAGGACAAAGAGCTCGCCCTTCTGTGCGTCGAGGCCTACAACGACTACCAGGTGGAAGAGTGGTGCGCCGGCACCGGAGGTCGCCTGATTCCGCTGGTCATCGTGCCGCTGTGGGACCCCCAACTGGCCGCCGCAGAGGTCCGACGCAATGCGGCGCGTGGCGTGCACGCGGTCTGCTTCTCGGAGATCCCGTCCTACTTGGGCCTGCCCTCCATCCACGACCCGGACAACTACTGGGACCCGTTCTTCCAAGCGTGCGACGAGACGTCCATGGTCGTCAACATGCACATCGGCTCGAGCTCCAAGATGCCGTCCACCTCGGCCGACGCACCGGCCGCCGTGGGCTCCTCACTGACCCACATCAACGCCGAGCTGTCGATGGCCGACTTCCTCCTGTCGGGCCTCTTCGAGCGGTTCTCGAACTTGAAGGTCGCCTACTCCGAGGGCCAGATCGGATGGATCCCCCACCTCCTCCACCGCATGGACGTGGTGTGGGAGGACAACCGGGGTTGGGGCGGTGTGGCTGACAAGGTGCCGAACCCGCCGTCGAGCTACTTCAAGGACCACGTGTTCGGCTGCTTCTTCGACGACCCGAACGGCCTGATGCTCATCGACCAGATCGGTGAGGACAACATCACCTACGAGTCGGACTACCCGCACTCGGACTCCACGTGGCCCCGCACCCGCGAGATCGCCGAGAAGCAGATGGCCGGACTCACCGACGAGCAGCGCTACAAGGTCGTCCGGGGCAACGCCATCAAGCTCTTCAGCCTCGACTTCGCGTGATCCCCGGACGTAGACCAGGCCGCGAGCAGTAGCAACCCCATGGACCTCCGTTACTCCGATGCCGAGCAGGCGTTCCGGGCCGATCTCCGCTCCTGGCTGGAGACGACCCTTCCTGGACTCCCTCCCAAGCCGTCCCCGGACGACTGGTCGGGACGTCGCGCCTACGACACCCACTGGCAGCGCTTGTTGTTCGATGCTGGCTACGCCGGAGTGGACTGGCCGGCAGAGGGCGGTGGACGGGGTAGTTCCGCCATCGAGGAGCTCATCTTCAAAGAGGAGCTCGAGCGGGCCCATGCCCCCTACGTCGGGGTGAACTTCGTCGGGCTCCTCCATGCCGGTCCGACGGTGATTGCCGAGGGGACGCCGGAGCAGCGGGCCAAGTTCCTGCCGCCGATCCTGCGCGGTGACGAGGTGTGGTGCCAAGGGTTCTCCGAGCCCAACGCCGGCAGCGACCTCGCCTCCATGCGTACCAAAGCGGTGCGCGACGGCGACGACTACGTCATCAGCGGACAGAAGATCTGGACGTCGCATGCCGAGGTGGCCGACTACTGCGAGCTGTTGGTGCGCACCGGCCCCGAAGACAGCCGCCACCGCGGCATCTCGTGGCTCATCCTCCCTATGGACACTCCCGGCGTCGACATCCGGCCGCTGACCACCATCGCTGGCTCCACCGAGTTCGCCGAACTATTCCTGGACGAGGTCCGGGTCCCGGTGGCCAACCGAGTGGGTGAGGAGAACGATGGCTGGCGGGTGACCATGGTCACGCTCAGCTTCGAGCGCGGCACTGCCTTCGTCGGCGACCTGCTCGAAGCCATCGAACTGCTGAACGCCTCGGTCACCCTGGCGGTGCGCACCGGCGCATGGGCCGACCCTGGGGTGCGTCGCCAGGCCGGGCACCTGAAGGCCGAGCTCGATGCCCTGTGGGCCCTCACCAAGCGCAACGTCTCCCAGGCAGCTCGCACCGGCATCCCCGGGGTGGGCGGCACCTACTTCAAGCTGGCCTACTCCGAGACCCGCCACAAGCTCGGCGAGTTCAGCCTGTCGCTCCTGGATCGGGCCGGCCTGGCCGCCCACGACCTCGAGGGCACCGACGGCGGCGGCCTCCTGCCCGCCGGCACCATGGTGGAGGACTGGCTGCGCGGCATCTCCTTGACCATCGCCGCTGGCACCTCGCAGATCCAGCGCAACATCGTCGGCGAGCGGATCCTGGGTCTCCCCAAGGAGCCTCAGGCAGTTGCTCCGACCGGGACCAAGGGATAGGGGCAGGTCATGGACTTCGAGGTCTCTGAGTTCCAGAACGAGTTGGCAACCGGCATCCGCAATCTGTGTGAAGGTGCCTTCCCCTTGGACGTGATCCGCCAGCGCGAGTCCACCGATCGGGTCGTCGACCGCGCCGGATGGAGTCGACTGGGCGACGCCGGCGTGTTCCATCTCTGTCTGGCCGAGGAGGCCGGTGGGGTGGGGCTCGGCCTGGCCGAGGCCGCCCTGGTGTTCGAAGAACTGGGGCGTTCCCTGGTACCTGGGCCCCTGGTGGCATCTCACCTGGCCGCCGGCCTGATCGACGGGGCCGATGATGGCTCCGTGGTGGTCGGTTTGGTCGAGCGACCGGCAGCCGGTTCGATCGGTGCCGCTACGTTCCCAGTGATCGTCGAGCATCTGGCCGACATCGACGTGCTGCTCGTTCTGTCCGACGCTGGCATCGAGCGGCTCGACCCGGCCGCGCTCGAGGCCACATTGCTTCCCCGGCCCATGGACCCGCTGACTCCGGTGTGGTCGGTACCCACCCTGCCCGCCGGAGAGCTAGTGGCTGGCCCCGAGGTGGCGGCATGGTGGCGGCGCGATGGCGCTGTGCTCACCGCCGCCCTGCAGGTCGGCATGGCTCAGTGGACCTGTGATCTGGCTGTGGAGTACGCCAAGGGACGGGTCCAGTTCGGACGCCCCATCGGCGGGTTCCAGGCCGTCAAGCACCTCTGTGCCGACATGACGGTGCGGGCCGAGGTGGCCCGGTGCGCGGTACAGGCCGCGGCCGTCACCGTGGACCAGCCCGACGTGGGCGATGCCGCCGTGGCCGCGGCTGGGGCCAAGCTCTTGGCCGACGAGGCCGCTATCACCAATGGACGGTCCTGCGTCCAGGTCCACGGCGGCATGGGGTTCACCTGGGAGGTACCAGCCCATCTGGCCTACAAGCGGGCCCGGGTGCTGGCCACGCAGTTCGGCTCTGCTGATGTCCTGGCCGAATCACTGGCCGACGCCCTGGCCGAATCACTGGCCGGTTCGATTCCGGAGAGTTGATTTCGGAGAGTTGATTTCGGAGAATCGAGCCGCCCTCGGTTTCCGCACCGGATGGACGCAGTAGCCGACGACCCGTCCCCCTGGGGACCCGAACAAACGAGGACCACCGGTGACCAACTCCCCCATCGCCATGCCCGCCCATGTCGTACCTGTGCTGCCAGCCGGGGTGGTCTCCTTCGGCATGCAGTTGCCCGTGCAGTCCCAGTCCACCATCTACGTCGAGCCATGGGAGCCCGAGGCGGGGCCGGCCGAGTTGGCCCGGGTGGCGCAGGCCTGTGAGTCAGCCGGGTTCTTCTATGTCGGCGTATGCGACCACACGTTCATCCCCGAACGGCTGGCTGGGGCCATGAGCACCACCTGGTATGACACCGTGGCCACGTTGGGCTATCTGGCTGGCGTGACCAGTGAGATCCGTCTCCTGTCGCACATCTACGTGGCTGCCCTCCGCCATCCGCTGCGGGCCGCCAAGGAGTTCGCCACTGTCGACGTGCTCTCCTCGGGCCGCGTCATCTGCGGCGTGGGGGCCGGCCACGTCAACGAGGAGTTCGACCTGATGGGCCCCGCGTTCGACGAGCGAGGTGCGGCTACCGACGAGGCGATCGCCGGTCTGAGCATTGGGCTGACCGAGGAGTACCCGGTGCTGCTCGGCCCGCGCTGGCCGGCGTCCGGGGTCGGCCTCAAGCCCCGACCGGTCCAGTCGCCCCGCCCGCCCATCTGGGTGGGAGGGTCGTCGCTGCCCGCACTGCGCCGCACCGCTCGCTACGCCGATGGCTGGCTCCCCCAGTCGGTCGGCCCCAACGTCGAACTGCTGGCCACACTGGCCGAGTTGCGGGCCGAGTACCGCGACGGAGCCCCGCTCGACATCGGGTCCATTGCCTACCCGCTCTACCTCGGTGACCCGCCAGCCGGCAACGAACTGCCCCCTGGCACGGTCCAGGGCTCAGCCGACCAGATCGCCACCTACCTGCGCCCCTTCGGAGAGGCCGGCGTGGGCCAGATCCAGGTCCGGTTCCCCGCCCACTCTGTCGAGGAGCTGTGCGACCAGATCGCACGGTTCGGCGCCGAGGTCATCCCGTTGGTGAACGGCTGAACTGTCGTCGCTGGGGATGATGCTGGCATCCCCCACCAGATAGCCTAATTTTTTTAGTGGCGACGCCATCGTGGGCGTTGCCGGTCCATGTGGATCAACCCCTACCAACGTAACTAGCGAAAGGCTTCACCATGTACGTCCGCAAATTCGCTCTCCTCGGGGCCACTCTGATCGCCGGGGCCACCATGGCCGCCTGCAGCAGTAACTCTTCGAGCACGACTACCACCACGAGTCCGACAACGACGACCGGCGCCACCAATACCGGCATCAAGCTCACCACCGCCACCATCAGGACCATGCAGGGGGCACTAGCCACGGTCGGCTGCTACACCGGTCCTGTCGACGGCCTGTTCGGCCCCGGCACCAGTGCAGCCCTGCGGAGCTTTCAGACTGCCTCGGGCATAACTGCTGACGCCGTCTATGGCAGCGTCTCGGCTGCCAAGCTCACATCGAGTGCTGCCAGCGGCACCAAGGTGTGCGTCGTGACGACTCCCACGACCACTACTACGGCGGCCGGAACGGCGGCTCCGCCCTGCACTCAGGCCGCACTCCAGGCTGCGCTTCCGAGCGGAGCCACCATCGTGACGACCCCTGCTCGTGGGGCTGGTCAGCCCAACTATCTCTGTTCAGGCAACTACGCCTTTGCCGTAGTCAACACCGGACCCGCCAGTGGTGCGGGTGACAACCTCACCGGCTATGACTACGCCCAGTTGTTCGCCGCCCAGAATTCGGCATGGGCCGTGGTCGACCGGGGCACGTACTGCTCGATGGTTCCCAAGGAGATCTACGACGCAGGCTGCACCGTCAGCTAGTCCGTCAAGGAGGCCGCTTCAGGCCATCGCACTGTTGTGAAGCACGACCCCCGGCCCCTGGTCGGGGGTCGTGCGCGTCCGGCCCGGCGGCGGCCTCGCCGGGCTTGCGCCCTTTGGACCAAGACGGGACCGATCTAGGGGGTCGACGAACTCGTCGTCGAGATCGACCCGGGGCCGGTCGTCGCAGCTGGCACGGTCGTCGTGGTCGTGGTCGTCGCAGGCGGCACGGTCGTCGTGGTCGTGGTCGTCGCAGCTGGCACCAGCCCTGGGATCAGACCGTTCGAGCCGTTGGTGGTGATGGTGGTCGTGCGGGAGGTGGCCGGCGGGTACTGGAGGCAGAGCGCGCCAAAACCCACGAAGGCCACGGCCAAGAGCACCGTGGACCGCCGGATCCGGATCCGGCGGCTCATAGGCATCCCCATGAGCCCTACCAGCGCTCCATGCGGTGGCGCCTGGGGCGCAGACGCGGTGATCACTCCGTCCCTGCCTTGAGGACCAGCACCGCCGTCGGTCGCTCCAGTGGGTTCGGTGGGCCCAGTGGGTTCGGTGGGCCCAGTGGGTTCGGTGGGCCCAGTGGGTTCGGTGGGCCCAGTGCGCCCGTTCGGACTCACGGCTTCTTCCGATTCAGCCCATCGCCCACCCCGGGCGACGAGACCCCGGCTTGGCGCAGCGCGGTGAAGGCCCGCAGGCGGAGCTCCCGCTCCACTTCGAACTGACGCCCAGGCAGCGTCCGGGCGATCAACCGGAGTTGCACGTAACCAACATCGACCGTCTCGATACCGGCCACCACCGGATCCCCCAGGATCAGACCCGCCCACTCGGGGTCTGCCGCCATCGCCGTCAGCACCTCATGGAGCAGGCCGGTGACTTCCACCAGGTCCTCGGTGACCAACACCGGGATGTCGATGACGGCCCGCGACCAGTCCTTGGACAGGTTGGTCACCTGACGCAAAGCACTGTTGGGCACTACGACGAGTTCGCCCTGGGCCGTGCGGATCTTGGTCACCCGTAGCGTGAGCTCCTCCACGGTGCCCTTGATGCCGGTCTGCTGGCCCGGCATCGACAGCTGAATCACATCCCCGAAGGCGAACTGGTGCTCGGCAAAGAGGAAGAAACCGGCCAGTAGGTCCCCGACCATCTGCTGGGCACCGAAGCCCAGGCCGATACCGACCACGGTGGCCGGTGCCACCAGCGTCGTAAGCGGAATTCCGAGCCGATCGAAGGCCAAGATGGCCACGATGAAGTACGTGAGGGCCACCACCACCCACTCGACCGCTTCACTGATCGCCCTCGATCGCTTGAGCGACTCGGAGGCGACGATCCCCGTCTCTATCTGGTGCTTGATCTGGACGTCGATCCAGCGGCGGCGGCGGTGGGCTACCCAGTGGGCGAAGCGGACGAGGAGACCGGCGCCGAGCAGCAGCACGATGACAGGCAGCAGGTTGTCCCGGAGGTAGGAGTGGTCGATGACGGAACCTTATCGTCGTACACCATCAGCGCACGGTGCCCTCGGGTGGCCGCAGCCCACCACGTGCTGCCTGTGCGTGCAATAATCTGACGCACTGTCAGCTCTGGGTGCACACCCGGCGGGGGTACGCACGCGAACTCTGCGGCGCTGCCTTCGACCATCACCACGAACACGGCCGCTGGTGCATGCACCGGGCCACACAGAAGGGATCGGCACCATGCTCGACTACGTGATCCGAAACGGCGTCGTCGTCGACGGGACCGGCGCCCCTGGCTTCCGGGCCGACGTCGGCATCTTGGACGGGATGATCGTCAAGGTGGGCACCATCGATGAGGACGGTGCCGAAGAGCTCGACGCCGAAGGGCTGATCGTCGCCCCCGGCATCATCGATCCCCACACCCACTACGATGCCCAGCTGTTCTGGGACCCGACCGCCTCCCCTTCCAACCTGCACGGGGTCACCACGGTCATCGCCGGCAACTGCGGCTTCACTCTCGCCCCCATCAAGGCCGCCGACCACGACTACATCCGCCACATGATGGCCAAGGTGGAGGGCATGCCCCTGGTGGCGTTGGAGAACGGCATCACGTGGGACTGGTCCACCTTCGGTGAGTACCTCGACCGCCTGGAGGGGAATCTCGGCGTCAACGCCGGGTTCTTGGTGGGCCACTGTGCCATCCGTCGCTGGGTCATGGGATCGGATCGAGCCGACCAGGTGGCGAACGACGAAGAGCTCGCCGCCATGACCGCACTGCTGGCCGAGTCGATCGAGGCCGGAGGCCTCGGGTTCTCGTCATCGCAGTCCCGCACCCACTCCGATGGGGACGGCAACCCCATCTCCTCGCGCTTCGCCGACCGGCGCGAGATGCTGGCCTTCTGCGAAGTAGTCCGTGACCATCCCGGCACCACGCTCGAATACATCACCAACGGCTGCCTCGACAGCTTTACCGACGAGGAGATCGACCTGATGGTGGCCATGACCACCACGGCCCGCCGTCCCTTGAACTGGAACCTGCTGACCGTCGACTCGCGCACCCCCGACAAGACGGCCCGTCAACTCGAGGCCTCCTCGGCTGCCGCCGCAGCCGGTGGGAAGATCATCGCTCTCACCATGCCGACCCTGGTGCCGATGAACATGAGTTTCCGGACCCACTGCGCCCTGTTCCTCATTCCTGGCTGGGGCGACGTCATGGGCCTTCCGGCCGACGAGCGGATCGCCAAGCTGCGCGACCCTGCTGTGCGTGAGGAGCTCGACGAGTTGGCCCACTCAGAAAGTGCTGGTGTATTCCGCCGCCTGTCCCACTGGTCCAACTACATCGTCGGAGACACCTTTGCCCCTGAAAATGCTGGCTACAGCTGGCGCGATATCGGGTCTATCGCCGAGGAGCAGGGCAAGGAACCCTTCGACGCCCTGCTCGACCTGGTCATCGCCGACGAACTACGGACCGTCCTGTGGCCCAAGGCCTCCGACGGCGACGCCGAGTCTTGGCAGGCTCGAGTTGATGTGTGGAACGATCCTGGCGCGCTGGTCGGCGGATCAGATGCTGGCGCACACCTCGACCGGATGTGCGGATCGAACTATCCGACCTCGTTCCTGGGCGACTGCCTGCGCAAGCGGAAGTTGGTACCCATGGAGCAGGCCATCCACTGGATGACCCAGGCCCCAGCTGATCTGTTCGGGCTGCACGACCGTGGCCGGGTGGCAGAGGGGCTGCGGGCCGACCTGTTCGTGTTCGACCCGGAAACCATCGCTTCCGAACCTGCCACCTTGGTAGAGGACCTTCCCGGAGGGAGCCCCCGGCTCATCGCCGATTCGATCGGTGTGGTCCGGGTGCTGGTCAACGGGATCGAGACCGTTGCCGATGGGGCGCCCACCGGCAACCTCCCTGGCACCCTCCTGCGGTCCGGCCGAGACACCGTGACGGTCGACACGTCGGCCACCTGATCTCCGGTATCTGATCTGATCGACCTGATCTCCGGTTGCTGGTCTGATCGACCTGATCTGATCGACCTGATCTGAGAAGGGCACCGTAACCAAGCGGGTCGCCCCCTACACTTCTGACCCGGTGCCAACCGACACCGGTGCACCGCACCCGGTCAACTGACCGGGCAACGAAAGGGAACCACCTGATGGGAAACAAGGCCACCAGAGACGAGACCCGGCTGCTGATCGGCGGAGAGTGGGTCGAGGCCGGCAACGGCACCTACGACATCATCAACCCAGCCACCGAAGAGGTCGTCGGCCAGGCCCCCAACGCATCGGTGGCCGACGCCGAGGCCGCCGCCGCGGCTGCTCGGGCCGCCTTTCCGGCCTGGGCCGCCACACCGGTCGAAGAACGACTCGCCCTGTTGAAAGCCGCGGCTGGCGCCATCCGGGCCAGGAACGATGACCTCGTCCCCTTGGTGATCGCCGAGACCGGCGCCACCGCATCAGTCGGATCACGCATGCAGGTCCCCATCAGTGCCGACCGATTCGAGCGCTACAGCCGCGACATCCGCCACATCCAGGAGTCGATGCTCCCCCCCATCGCCACCAACGCCACCCCGCTGGCGCCCGGCGGATTGGTCAGCGCTCTGGCCTACCGTCAACCCGTCGGCGTGGTCGCCGCCATTGCCAGCTACAACTTCCCCCTCACCAACATGGCCGGCAAGGTGGCCCCGGCACTCGCCATGGGGAACACAGTGGTGATCAAGCCCGCCCCCCAGGACCCGCTAGCCATCGTGGAGCTGGCTCGGGTGCTCGACGAAGTCGGGTTCCCCCCCGGTGTGGTCAACCTGGTCAGCGCGCAGGGCCCCGAGCCGGCATCGATACTCACCTCGTCCCCGGACATCGACATGGTGTCGTTCACCGGGTCGACGGCTGTAGGCGTGCGGATCGCTGCCGCTGGTGCTCCCACCATGAAGCGCCTCCTGATGGAGCTCGGCGGCAAGGGTGCAGCTGTGGTCTTCGCCGATGCCGACATCAAGGCAGCCATCGGCGCTATTGGCTCGACCTGGGCCTTCCACTCCGGCCAGATCTGTACTGCCCCCACCCGGGCCGTCATCCACCGCAGCATCTTCGATCAAGTGGTCGAAGGGCTCTCGGCCTTTGCTGGCCGGCTGACTGTGGGCGACCCCACCGAAGCCACCACCGTGGTCGGGCCGGTCATCTCCGGGGCACAACAGCAGCGGATCCTCGACTACATCGAGTCCGGGCGCAAGGAGGGCGAGGTCGTGGTCGGCGGTCGTCGCCCCGAACACATGGAGACCGGCTTCTATGTCGAGCCCACCCTGATCACCGGCTCCAACGACATGGTGGTGGCTCGCGAAGAGATCTTCGGCCCGGTGGTCGTGGCTATCCCGTTCGATGACGACGACGAAGGTATCGCCATCGCCAACGACTCGGAGTTCGGACTGTACGACTACGTGTTCTCGAGCGACACCGCACGGGCCTTCAAGGTGGCCAAGCTGCTGCGTGCTGGACACGTCGGCATCAACACGGCCCAGCGCAACATGGATGCCCCCTTCGGTGGATTCAAGATGAGTGGCATCGGACGAGACGGTGGCGACTACGGCCTCGAGGCGTACTCGGAGATGCAGTCAATCATCTGGGCCAGCTGAGACGCACCGGGTCAGCCGAGTCGGCGCACGAGCCAAGTCTCTGGATCGGCCGGGTCAGCCAGCACCCAGGAACGGGGCACCGAAGGCGAACACGCCGCCGTCGGTGGCCACCATCCAGTAGCCGCTGGTAGAGGCATCGCTAGCCATGCCGGCGATGGGAGCAGCCAAGCGGATGTTGCCGGCGCTCCCTTGGAACGGCGCGTCGCCGAAGGCGAAGATTCCGCCGTCGGAGGCCACCAGCCAGTAGCCGAGGCCATCCGAGCACGAGGCCATGCCGACGATGGAGGCGTTGAGGGAGAGCGCTCCGGTGGAGCCGACGAAGGGGGCATCGCCGAAAGCGAAGATCCCGCCGTCAGAGGCGACCAGCCAGTAGCCGTTTCCGGATGCAGAACGGGCCAGTCCAACCACCGGAGAGTTGAGGCGCAACCCGCCTGTGGATCCATAGAACGCCGCATCGCCGAATGCGAAGATTCCGCCGTCAGAGGCGACGAGCCAATAGCCGCGGCCGGTTGCCGTGGGCGTCATGTCGACGACTGCGGCGTTGAGCCGCTGGCCGCCCATCGATCCGAAGAAGGCGGCGTCACCGTAGGAGAAGATCCCGCCATCAGAGGCGACCAGCCAGTAGCCGAGGCCGGTCGGGGTCCCGACGATGTGTCTGATGGGTGCAGCCAACGCCTCTCCCGCCATGGAGCCATGATCCGTCGCCATTCCGTGGCTGGACACCGAGCCGTCCGCTCTCACCACCCAGTACCCTCCGCCACTGGCCACCGAGGCGATCCCGACGGCGGCATCAGGCGATATGAGCGACTCAGAACCGGGAACCGACGCGACCGCGTACGGATACGAGTACGGACCACCGGTGGCCGTCGTCTGCCCGTTCGGCCCCACCCTCTGGCCCGGGCAGTACACGGGCACACCCGTCTGGAGCCCCGCTACCGATGGTCCCGATGCCACCGGGTTCCCCGCAATGGCGTTCTGCGTGCTTTGGCGCCCCTCGGCCGCCCGCAAGTTCCCGTAGGCAAATCCGAAGACTTGGACTGTCCAGGCCTGACCACCGGAGCAGGTCACGCCGACGCCGACAACGTCGTATCCAGCGTTCAACATGTTTTGACGATGCCCCGCCGAGGCCATGTAGGCGCTATGCATCCCATCGGACCCATCACCTGGCCACGACCCGTTTCCTGAGTTGCCGGAGTTTCCGGCCAACATGCAGATCTGACCCGGGGAGGGTTGGCTTCCACACGCCGACAGTGGCGGGTCCTGCACCACACCGGTGGCCGCCAGATGGACCGACCAGGCCTGGGCCTGGGCCGCCAGCCCGGCATCCACCATCAGCGGGGGGACTTGGAGGGATGGCGAAGTTCGGGCAGCACGCTCGGCGTTCGCTCGATCCAGGAGGTCCTGTGCGTACAGCGCCTGGACCATTGGGAGATCGAGGGCGGCAGCACCAGCGGGCACTGATGCAATAGGCCCCATCGACAGCCCCACTGAAGCGGCCACCAGCGCCAGGCCGATGGACGCGATACCAGCCGCCCGCCGAGCGGCGCGGCTCAGCATCTGATAACTGTGCTTGCCATTGCTAGTTGAGTCTTGATGGTCAGGCATGAAGGAGACCGATCCTCTGTCGATGTACTTGCCGCAGAGCGATGGCCAGCCTGGTCGTGTGGCCGCGCCGTCG
>JBAXCY010000017.1:0-30813 GCA_037141235.1 Acidimicrobiales bacterium
GTCTCGAGCGCCAACGCCGAGGCGAAGGCGGCGATCACCTCGTCCTTCGACCACGGAACGGGGGACATGGTGATGAAGTAGTCGGCCAGCGCGAGGTCGGCCAGACCGTCGAGGTCGTCCTCGGCCAGGTCGAGGCTCGACAACACGGGAAAGTCGAGTGCAGCCAGAATCCGCCGCACCGCACGCACGGCCCGGCTCCCGTCAGCTGTCCCGTCGTCGGGCTCGCCCATTGCGTCGGCTACCCGCTCGAGCCACTCGGGCACATGGGCACGTTCGCGCTCGAGTGTCTCGGCCAGGACCAGGCCGATGGTGAGGCCGTGAGGGACATGGCGGATACCGCCGATGGCCTGGCCGAGCGAGTGCTCAGCCGCGCAGTCCGAGATGTTCATGGCCAGCCCCGCCATCATCGAGCCGCATGACATGGCAGATCGCGCTGCTGCGTCAGAGCCGTCCCGGTAGGCGGCCACCAAGGCGGGCGTCATCATCCGCACCGCTTCCAAGGCGATGCCATCGCCGATCGGGGTGCGCACCTTGGCCACCACGGCGGCTATGGCCTGGGCTAGCGCGTCGATACCGGTGTTGGCCGTCATGGTCGGCGGCATCGAGTGGGTGAGCAGGGGATCCACCAGCGCGTACTGAGCACGCATGTTGGCGTTGGCGATCCCGTTCTTGCGACCTGCCTCCGGATCGGACACGACCGATCCGCCTGATACCTCGGAACCGGTGCCAGCGGTGGTAGGTATGGCCACCAGGGCCACCTCAGGGACGGGGAACCCGGGAGACTTGGCCAAGAACTCAGCGAAGGTGCATCGCAGTTGAGCGCACAGTCGGGCGGCCTTGGCTGTGTCGATGACCGACCCGCCGCCGATGGCCACCACCGCGGTGGCTCCTGAGGCGAGGAGCGCGGTGGTGGCGGCATCCACCATGGCGATGGTCGGTTCGCCCGCCGTCTTGTCGAACCGAGTGACGGTGAGTCCGTCGCGTCCAGTGAGCTCGGCCAGGAGCGCGCGCACGGCTGGGTTGTGCTGCTCGATCCCCTCGTCGACCATGAGGAAGATCTGAGTAGCGCTGAGCTCGCCCAGTACGTCGGGCAGGGTGGCGGCGACGCCTTGGCCGAAACGGACCTTGACGGGCAGATGGTTGGCGAAGGTGGAGATGATGTCCATGGGGCCTCTAAGCGTAGGTGGGCGGTCGGGTCCGCAGTTCGAAACGGGCAGGCGCACCTGGCTCGTCCAGCATGGTGCACCCGCGCAAGGTGACGGCTGTCTCCCCCGTGGCTGGGTGGATCAGAACGAAGCGGCGCTGACCGCGGTCACGATGGACGACAGGTAGCCAGCGGTATTCGGCGAGGAGCAGACGAGCATTCCTGTTGGTGCGGTCACCAAGAGGGACTGGGTGTCCCCTGGGGGGTAGATGCGGACCTTTGCCGCCGCAGTGGAACTGGAGCATGGCGGGATGCCGGGATTGGTGACGGCTAGCGAGGCAAAGGCGTTTCCTCCACCACCGAGGGTGATGGTGGCTGGCTGCCCGCTGGCCTGGCGCTGGGCGGCGGATCCGATCTGACTGCCCTTGGCGTCGAGGAACGACACCCCGGGGTAGCCGAAGAGCGTGCAAGCAGCAGATCCGGTGTTGCGGAAGGTGATTTCGTAGTGGCTGGCGCCGGCCGATCCGTCAGGGGAGCCGAGGTTGGCCGTCAACCCACTGGTGTGGCAAGTGGGGATGCCGGTGGTCGTCGACGTCGACGATCCTGTCGACGAGGTGGTCCCAGTCCCACCCGATGTGGTCGGAGGGGCCTGCGTAGTGGTGGACGACGAGGACGATGAACTCCCACATGCGGCTAGCCCCACAGTGAGGGCGCCGATGGCGATCAAGACGAGCGGGGATCGACTACGGCCACGGCGAGAGGTGGCGGTCGATGGATTCAGCTGTCTGCGGTTTGTGCTCACCCGACCATCATGGCGGTTCCCGGCACGTCAGGAAAGCGCGATGCAACAGAGTGGCGGCCGTCCCGTCGGTCTGCCCTTCGCCACTGGTCCGTCCCCGGATCCCGGTTATACCACCGAGGAGGCACGCAGGGCCTAACCTGGGTAGGTGGTCAATCTGAGTGGGTCCCAGCTGGCACTGGTTGTCGTGTTCGCCATCGCCCAAGCCGTGCTGGGGTACTTCTTGTCCGAAGCCGACCGCCGGAACCTGGGTCGAACCCCCTGGGGCCTGCCCTCGCTGGTCTGGGCGCTCATCTGGTTCCTGAGCCTGCTGGTTGCCATCATTCTCTTCGTCATCGCCCACCGGTCCGAGGTCCGTCGCGGCGCGGTCGGGGCATATGGCACACCAGGGCAGATGCCCCCCAGCCCTGCCGCTGCCTCGGCTCAACCGAAGCGGGTGGGTACCGATTTCCCTGCCTATCCGAGGCCGGCGACCGGTGATGTGGCAGTAGGCGCACTGGTGCCGCCCTCCAACTCGACCCCGCCGAATGACCAGACGGCGACCGGACTGGGTGCGCATGTTCCGTTATCGATGTCGCCGCCCGAGTGGCAGCCTGACCCGAGTGGACGGTTCCACTATCGCTGGTGGACCGGGCAGGAGTGGACGTCGTACGTGTCCACCCTCGGCCAGATCCAGGTCGACACCAGCCCCGACCAGCGGATCGGCCCGTACTGACTCAGCCGTACCGACCCAGCCGTACCATCTCAGCCGTACCATTTCAGCCGTACTGATCGGCACACCATGAGCGAGGGAGATCCCATGACCAGTCTCGATATCGACGACGTCGTCCACCACGCAGGCGAGGACGATCTGCCCTGGGTCGATGCCACCGGAGGTATCTGGCTCAAGGTGCTCCGGGTGGATCCGGCCGCTGGCATCTGGGTGGTGCGGAACCGGTTCGAGCCTGGCGTGCGCCTCCAGACCCATCGCCACACCGGACCGGTCGACGGCTACACCGTGTCCGGGCGCTGGCACTACCTCGAGTACGACTTCTACTCGACCGCCGGCTCCTACATCCGCGAGCCCGCCGGCTCGGTCCACACCCTCGATGTCCCCGCCGACAACGACGAGGTGACCGAGATCCTGTTCATCATGGAGGGGGTCAACCTCAACCTGGGGGCCGATGGCTCGGTGGAGAGCGTGACCGACGGCAGCGGCACGTTGGCGGCCTACGAAGCGCTGGCGCAGATGCAGGGCTTCAGCCTGCCGCTGCCCGTCATTCGCGCCTGACCGTGGCCGACGACGTCTCACCCAGCGCTGGCAGCACCGCGGCGGAAACAAATCTCACCGCCCCGCTGCTGGACCCCTCGTGTTACGCAGACGACCCGTTCCCTCTCTACGCACGACTGCGGGCTGAGGCCCCGGTGGCCCGCAACGACACGTTGGGCCTGTGGATGGTGAGCCGGCATGCCGAGGTGGTGGCGGTGTCGAGGGATCCGGAGACATTCTGCTCGTCGAAGGGCATCATGACCTTCGAAATCGGCTCCGCATACGCCACGCCGCCGACCATGATGCACACCGATCCGCCGGACCACACCCGCTACCGCACGTTGGTGCAGCCCGGTTTCCGTCCCACCTACATGCGGGCCCTTGAGCCCAGGATCCGAGCCCGAGCCCGGGCGCTGGTCGACCGCATCGAACCCGGCATTCCGGTCGACGTGGTGTCCGAACTGGCAGTCCCCCTGCCCCTGCAGGTCATCAGCGATCTTCTGGGGGTGCCCGAAGACGAGTGGCCCCGGTTCTTCCGATGGTCCGAGGCGGTCATCCCCGGTGCCACGGACTGGCCGGAGGAGGAGCGGGCCCAACTCAGCATGGAGATGGTCACCTACCTGCTCGAGGCGGCCGCCGACCGGCGTGCGTCACCGAGGGACGACATCATCAGTGAACTAGGTGCGGCCGAGGTGGACGGTGACCGCCTCACTGATGCCGAGCTCGGGATGTTCTTGGTGCAGCTCTTGGTGGCCGGCAACGAGACGACCCGCAACATGATGTCGGGCGGGCTGCTGGGCTTCGCCGGCGTGCCAGGGGAGTGGGAGCGGCTGGCCGAACGATCCGATACCAGCGTAAACCGGGCCCTGCCGCTGGCGGTGGAGGAGATGCTGCGATGGACCACGCCAGTGGTCGCCTTCATGCGCACGGCAACCCGGGAGGTGGAGCTCGGCGGTCGGACGATCGGCGCCGATGATCCGGTGCTCATGCTGTACGCCTCGGCCAACCGGGACGAGTCGGTGTTCGGCCCGACGGCGGACACCTTCGACTCGGCCCGCGATCCCAACCCTCATGTGGCCTTCGGATTCGGCGCTCACTTCTGCATCGGGGCGGTGCTGGCCCGGGTGGAGGGGCGTATCCTGCTCGAAGAGTTGCTGGCCCGGTTCGGCTCGATCGAGGCTGCTGGCCCGGTGGTGAGGACAGCCTCCCCGGTGATCGCCGGGGTGAAATCGGCACCGGTGGTGTTCGGCGCCCGGTAGGGCGGAACCTTGCAGGCTCGAGCCCGGCCACTTGGAGCCTGGATGAGAGACGCGGCCTGGACCAGGGGAACGCTTGACCTAGGGCGCCAGGACGGCGACCGGGCTGATGGTTCCACATGTTGACCCTGCCGGCTCACCCAGGAGGCGCTGCTGGAACCAGGTCGACACATAGGGGGCGGCGGCTATGCCCGTAGTGACGTGGTCTTGGATCCCACTCGACTTCCTCGGATTGCCGGTGCCCCCGATGTACATGGCCGTGATGGCGGTTCCGGCCGTGCACGCCGTAGCCACGTAGGCAGCAGTGGAACCGGCCAGCACCACACCGTCGGTGGTCTCTTGGACGACCAAGGTGGGAACGGTCGGTGGAGGGGGCACGTTGGCCTCGATCTGCGTTCTCCATGACGGGACGTCGAGCGGGTTCTTGTTGAAGAGGTTGGTGTTGACGAAGAGGCTCTGGATGGTGAGCGCCGCGGCCGCCTGGGTGACGCAGGTAAAGGCCAGTTCGTGGATCCGCGACGCTGAGGCACTCGAGACGGTCGAGGCCGATAGCGACGGGTAGGTCAGCGGCCAGGCCGTCAGCACCTCGGATCCGATCAGCGAGCCCACCAAGTTGTCCCACTGATTGGCGATGAGCACCGGAAGGTCGGCAGCTGGGGCGGCGGCGGCCACGGCCAGCACATGGAGTTCGGGTGCATAGGTGGGAGCGGTGTCCGCGCTCCACAACGCGCTGCCCCCACCTTGCGAATGACCCCACAAAAGAACTGTCGAGCCAGCGTTGGCGGCCGGAATCGTGCGGGCGGCCCGGATGGAGTTGAGGACGTCGTAGGCCGCAGCCGTTCCGATCAGATACTCCTGGGTCCCTGCTGTGCCCAACCCGGCGTAGTCAGTGGCTGCCACTACCCAGCCGGCCCGAAGGAACTCGGACAGACCCTTTACGCTGGCCTCGACGACCGGTGTCCGTGATGGAGCGCAGGCCACACCCATACCGGTGGTGCCGTGGGACCAGGCCACCACCACTCGTCCACTGGGGGGAGCAGCCGGCGCATTCACTCCCGGTACGAAGATCAGACCGCCGCTGACCGCCGGCACCCCGGTAGATCGCTGGGTCCGGTACAGGATCCGCCAGCCGGTGCCTCCCTCTGGCACCCCGCTCACCGGTTGACGCCGCAGCACGGTGCCGAGCGCCTGTTTCTGCCACCCGACAGGTGGGACGTAAAAGGACTGGAGCGCGGCCTGCTGGCGGTCGGTCGTGCGCTCTGTGGTGACATGTCGCAAAGCGAGGAATGCGCCCAGCACTACCAGGATGACCAGCACCGTGGCCGCCAGGCCGATGAGATAGCTGCGGATCCGGTGTGACTTCGGGTGCGTGGTGGGCTCCGAAGTCTGACTGCCTGCCTCCTGCATGTGTGCCTCCGTGACGGGTGTGGGTCGGGTCGATACCGGCGGGCGGGTAGTTGCTCGGGCGATGCGGCCTAGGACGCGTCGTGGACGGCGTCGAGCAGGGCCACCTGCTCGGGTGTCAGTTGCAACGTGGCGGCCTCGCAGTTTTCCTCCACATGGGCCACTGACTTGGTGCCGGGGATGGGCAGCATGACCGGCGATCGATGGAGCAGCCAGGCCAGGGCGACTTGGCTGGGGGTGGCTCCGGTTTCGGCCACCACGGAACCCATCGGGGTATCTGGACCGGTCAGCGCGCCCGAGGCCACCGGAAACCATGGGATGAACCCGATGCCCTCGGCCTCGCAGTGGGCCAGCACATCGGCCGACGACCGGTTGGTCAGGTTGAACAGGTTCTGCACTGCTACCACCGGGACAACCTTGCGGGCAGCCTCGAGCTCGGCCACTGTGACCTGGGAGAGTCCGACCTGGGCCACCTTGCCCTCGGTGATCAGAGCGGCCAGCAACCCGAACTGCTCGTCGGCAGGCACCTGGGGGTCGATCCGGTGGAGTTGGAACAGGTCGATGCGCTCGAGGCCGAGGCGACGCATGCTGAGCTCGCACTGCTGGCGGAGGTACTCGGGGCGCCCCACAGGGTGCCACTGTCCCGGACCTTGGCGGGTGAGCCCGGCTTTGGTGGCGATGACGAGACCGTCCGGGTAAGGGTGGAGGGCCTCGTAGATGATCCGCTCACTCACCTCGGGTCCATAGGAGTCGGCGGTGTCGATGAGGTCGACGCCCATGTCGACAGCCCGGCGCACGGTGCGGATGCACTCCTCGCGGTCGGCCGGATCCCCCCAGATACCGGTGCCGGTGATCTGCATGGCGCCGTAGCCGAGGCGATGGACAGTGGTGGCTGCTGCGGTGCCTGCGCCCATGGTGAAGGTGCCGCTGGAGCGGACCGGCTTGGGGCTGCGGGGGGTGTGGGAATCGGTCATGGATGCCTCCGAGGTGATGGTCGAGCTAGGGGTGCTGTTCGAGATAGGTGCTGGTCGAGATAGGTGATGGTCGAAATAGGGTGAGTGGTCGTTACCGCTGTAGCTCTTGTTCTACACGGCGAGCAGGGCGGGTCAGCGCTTCCGGTAGCGGGGTACTCGCTCATCGGCCCGAGCCGACTTCATCTCGGCGTAGTCGTCGGACGCGAAGACCATCGACTGGGCCACCGCCTCCTCGGCGATGGACCGCTGTACCTGGTCAGTCCCCAGATTGGCAATGGTGCGCCGGGCCATCTTGACAGTGAACGCCGGAGCCGAGGCGATCGTCTCGGCCATGGCCATGGTCACCGCGTCGAGCTCCTGCTCGTCGGCGACCAAGCGGCTGACGATGCCGTGGCTGAGCGCCTCTTCGGCCGTCATGACCCGACCAGTGAGTGCCATGTCGGCGGCTACACCGTGCCCGGCCATCTGGAACAGTCGGGCCACACCCCCCGAATCAGGAATCACGCCGTGGACCACCTCGGGCAGCATCATCCGGGTGCCAACGGCGGCCACCCGGATATCGCACAGCAGGGTGCGCTCGAAGGCTCCGCCGATGACCCATCCCTTGAGGGCGCAGATGATCGGACACGGCATGGTCAGGAACATCTGCGAAGGACGGTGCCCCCGCTCGATGAACTCGAGGTCGGAGATGTCCTCGACCCGGACACCGATCTGTCCGGTGTCGCGGCCAGACGAGAACGACTTCCCTTCACCCCTCCACACGATGGCCCGCAGCTGGGGCATCTCGTGCACTTCGGCGAGCACTTCCCACAGGCGGCGGTCCATCTCGTCGCTCATGGCGTTGTGCTTGCTCGGGCGATTGTTGGTGATGACGGCGACGGGTCCGTCGACTTCGAGGAGGACCAGGTCCCGCTCTTCATCGGTCAGGGGCGGACGGGTGTCGGTAGCGCTGGTGACTCGAGGATCGGTCATTTGGGGTGGCTCCTTGTGGGTGAGGACTGGTCGTCTGGGGCGAGCGGGTCTGGTTGATTGCGAGGGAGTGCTTCAGTCGGGACGCGCAGCGGCGGGCTCGCCGAAGGGGCCTCGTCCCAACTGCTCGCGTATCGGGGTGAAGGCCGGCTGCACCGTGTGGCGGCGCTGCCAGTTGGCGCCGTCGACCACCAGCGAGTGCCCGCTGATGTAGGACGCGTAGGGCGAGCACAGGTAGGTGGCGGCCCACGCCAGCTCGCGGGGGTAGCCGACCCGACCGGCTGGCACCCGGGCGTCTTGTCCCTCGTACTTGCCGGGGACGGCAGCGATGGCGGCCACCTCGTCCTCGTGGGGCATGAGGCCCGGCACCAGCCCGTTGACCCGGATGCCGTAGGGGGCCCACTCGACCGACAACGTCTCGACCAGGTTCTTCACCCCGGCCTTGGCTGCGGCTGAGTGGGCGAAGCCGGGCCCGCCGGTCCAGGCGTACGAGGCACCTACGTTCACGATCGACCCATCTCGGCCCATCGGGATGAGACGGCGGGCGAACTCCCTCGAGCACAGGTAGGTCCCGTTCAACACGATGTCGACCACCGTGCGCCACGCGTTCGGACTCATGTCCTCGGCTGGCACCGGGAAGTTGCCAGCTGCATTGTTGATCAGCACGTCGACTGGACCCAGGCCGGCTTCGACGGCGTCGAAGGCCGCGGCGATGGCATCGGCATCGCGGATGTCGCACGCCACCCCCAATGCACGTCCACCCGCTTCCTCCACCGAGGCCACACCGGCGGCACGGTGGTCCGGGTCGCGGCTGAGCACGGCGACCGATGCCCCGAGCCGTCCGAACTCGGTGGCGATGGATTTACCGAGTCCGGTGCCGCCGCCGGTGACGATCACTACTTGGCCCTCGTAGGTGCCGGCCGGAAGTGCGGATGCGCCAGTGGGCGGGGGCTGGGGGAGTCCGGGGGGAGCCATGGGAATCGATCCTACTTATGACCGAGGCTGGCCCCCCGCAGCGACGCGCCGTGGATGGCTCCTCGGTTTGGAGTGCCACGACGCGCCGAGTTCGACGGCAAGGTGACACAGGGGCAGCTATTTCCAGGCTCGCAGAACCCTGAAGTCCGTCTTCTTGGTAAGCCGCTATGTCCAACGTACGTCTCGCGCCCTTAGCGCCTTGGCCGCGTCGGGGCTGTGCGCGTCGTGGCCGTGCGCGTCGGTCTGGCCGAGGCGGTATCGGCGGCTGGTGAAGCCAGTTGCCGCTCGAGTTGCGTGATCGCATCGAGAAGGTCTGTGACCTCGAAGACGCGATTGCGCTTTCCGACAGTGCCTTTGTGCAGGACTCCGGCGGCCCACAGCGCATTGACCGCGTCATTCACGTTGGACCGATGCCGCCCAACTGCTGCGGCCGCGGTTTCGACGGTCAGGATGGGGAGACCTGGTAAAGCCGAGAGCAGAAGATCGGCCGCCGAACCGCGGCGCGGGTTGCCCGCAGCGATTCGCCATTGCCCCTCGAGCTCCTCGAGGCGGTTGGCAAATCCAGCCGCGTCCTCACACGAGCGCAGCAGCTCGTTGACGAACCTGTCGACCCACTGGAGCACCGCCTCGTTCGCGCTCGGATCCTCCGCCCGAGCGTCGTAGCGAAACGAGACCAGCCCCGAGATGTAGGCACCGGCATTGGTGGCAAGGATGAGGCTGACGGGAGGCACGAACCTGGGGGCCAGACCACGTCGTCGGAGCGCCAAGTGGATCAGCGCGCGACCGACCCTTCCGTTCCCATCGACGAACGGATGGATGGTCTCGAACTGCGCATGCACTAGAGCGGCTTGCATGATTGCCGAGTGATCGTCGCCGGACAGGTACACGCAGAGTTCGCCGAGAAGTTCCCTGACGTGCTCGTGCGGAGGAGGAACATAGGCGGCGCGACAGGGGTTGGCCCCGCCAACCCAGTTCTGCTCTTCCCTGATGACACCACCCCACCGTTCGTCCCGGGTTCCGGCGAGCAAATCTGCGTGCAACGCGCACAGATCCTCCACCGTGATCGCCCTGTCAAGATCGGCGAGGTCGAGCGCGCTACTCATGGCATGGATGTTCCCGAGCACTGCTCGCGCTGTGTCATCGCTCGTCTCGAGACCAGCTCGTTCGGCAAACTCCTCTTTGGCCAGTCGGTGGGCGCTGACTTGGAGGCCCTCGATGTAGGAGGAACCAACGGCCTCGGCCCGCATCAGCATGCGAGCAACTGATTCGACGCTGGCCAGCCCCGTCTGGCTGTCTTGGAGAGCGTTTACCGCTGAGGCGGCGTCTTCGAGGTCTGCGACCAGGTCGGCGGGGAGCGTAAGGGCCCGTCCGACGAGGGGATCCGGGACGTATGCTCGATACGAGCAAGTGGAGCGGTCTCTGCGGGTCTGTCCCGTGGGGCTGCCTTGCCAGGTTCGTTCCTCGTAGTGGGCCATCTCAGTGGTCACCTCCTGATTCCATAGTACCACTTAGGCTGTAAGTGGGACTATGGAATAGTCCTGGTCCCACTTGTGTGTGCCGCCAGGCCACCGCCCACCCGATCCGGCCACTTACCTCGCACGCCACGAGCACCTTTTTGGAGGAGTGCGACTCCGAACTCCGCAGAAAACGGGGAGACGACCCCTTCGCGGCGTCCCGAAATGGGAGCCCCAATGGCACCAAGATGGCGAACACGGAAGTGTCGGTGGATGTGGGGGGATGTGGGGTGCCTACGGGTGGCGCGGACCGTGTGGAAGCATCGGATCATGGCGTCTTGCGAACCTCCCCTGACTCGTCGGTCGCCAGGTCAGGTGGGGGGTCGGGCGCCGGGTCGACTTCGGGTGGTCGCTGGGATCGCCGTCGGTTGCCTCCTGCTGGCCAGTTGCGGAGCGTCCCAGCCTCGGGCCATACCGACATCTGTCCCCGACACCGACACCGACACCGCCACCGCAGGCGCTGGTGGACTCGCAACTCCGGCCGTACCGGCCACCGGGGCCTACTTGGGGGCGTGGCTGCATCCGGCAGCTGTGACCGGAGGTGGGTCGTCGTTCGCAGCCCAAGTAGCGGCTCTGCCTGCAGTGCTGGCAGCCACTGGTCGTCCACTCCGTCTGCTTCACGTATATGTGCGGTGGTCGGCACCGCCACCCATAGCCGCTCTGTCCGCCATCGCCGCCCAAGGGTCGATCCCCATCCTCGACTGGGGGTGTGCCCCGGACGGCTCGGCGGTAGCCGGGGGCTCCGACGATGCGCTGATCTCGACATTCGCCTCGGCCCTGGTGACGTACCGGGGACCGGTGCTACTGCGCTGGTGCTGGGAGATGAACCTGGTGCGGTCCCACCCCAACGTGGGAGGCGCGTCTGGGTTCGTCAGCGCATGGGGGCACATCCACACTCTCTTCACCAACGCCGGTGCTGCCAACGTCAGCTTCGTGTGGTGCCCGGCGCTGACCGGGGTCGATCCAGCCCCGTTCTTTCCTGGGTCTGCATCGGTCGACTGGATCGCCGTTGACGGCTACGACCGTGACGGCACGCAGACTTTCTCCTCACTCTTCTCCGGCTTCTACCGACAGTGGGAGACGCAGGGCAAGCCGATGATGGTGGCCGAAACGGGATCGGCCGGGTCGGCACAGGCCGGGTTCATCGAGTCCATCGGCACGGATGCGCCGTCGCTCCCTCAGTTCAAAGCCGTCGTCTACTTCGATGCGCAGGGGCCGCTGGCCGACTGGCGGTTCACCCCGGCGGGCCTTCAGGCATATGCCGCGCTGGCCCGCAGTCCGTACTTCGCCCCGTAGCGGACACCCAATGGGCGCATTCCCGCCCGCTCCGCCCGCCTGATCCCGATGGTCACCCAAGGCAGCGCTGGCCCTCCCAAAAACCACCTAGAGTGAGAAATTAGCGACTCAGCGTCATATTTGGGGTAGAAGTTATTAAAATTGACGAGAGAGCATCGGCTGGGGCAGAATGAATAAGTACAGAAACGCGACACCCAGGCCGATGGTCTAGGTGAGAACAGACCGACCCAGCCGGGGAGGTCTTCACCACATCGCACCGAATAACCCGGGCAGGGGGACCAAGTGGGGCAGCCAGCAACGCACCGATTCGACACCGACGCCACCAGGCGTCGGCTCGTGGTGCGCACCGGGATCGCACTCGCCGTAGTGGCATCCGTGGTCGGATCGGCCTCGCTGTACTCCTTTGACCAGTTGTCGACCGGTAATCCAACTGCGGCGGATCCTTTGTCGAGAGCGCAGCGCGGCACGGTCCTCGAAACCGGGGCCACCATGTCCTCTCGAGCCCTCTACGGATGGGGCGACAACGACTCGGGTCAGATCGGGATCGGCTCTCTCGGCGGCGGTTCGGCTACCGGTATCGCCGCACCCGCCACGGTCAACGCCCCCGCCGGCACAGCATTCGCCTCGGTGGCTGCCGGTGGCGCCTCCACCGTGGGGCTCACCACCACTGGCCAGGTCTACACCTGGGGCTCCAACTCGGTCGGCCAACTCGGTGACGGGTCCACCTCGTCGACCACGTCACCTATTGCCGTGTTGGTGCCCAACGGACCGGTCACAGCCGTTGCCACGGGGAGCAGCCATGTACTCGCCCTTACCGCCGCCGGAGCCGTCTACGCCTGGGGCTCCAACGTCTTCGGTCAGATCGGCAACACTACGACGGCTTCCGCATTGGTGCCGGTAGCCGTGAGTGCGCCGACCGGGGTGACCTTCACCGCCGTCGCCGCCGGGGGAGACCACAGCCTGGCCCTCTCCTCGACCGGTGTCGTCTACGCCTGGGGTGGCAACACACACGGCGAGCTCGGTAACGGCACCACCACCTCGACCTCGACCCCGGTGGCCATCACCGCCCCGACCGGCGTGCAGTTCACTGCCATCGCCGCAGGCACCGGACACAGCCTGGCCGTGGGCACCGATGGCCAGGTGTATGCGTGGGGGTTCAACGCTTCTGGACAGATCGGTAACGGCCTGAACTCGGACTCGCTCACCCCGATCCTGGCATCGCTCCCGGCGGGCACGACGATCTCGAGCATCGCCGCTGGGGGATCCCACAGCCTCGCCCTCTCGGCCACCGGCACGGTCCTGGCCTGGGGCTCCAACGTCTTCGGCCAGCTGGCATCACCGCTGGTCGGGTCCAACCCAGTGGACAGCGCCATCCCCGCCGTTCCGACCGGACTGCCGCCAGCCACGCCATTCGTGTCGGTTTCCGCTGGCGAGCACTCGTCGTATGCCCTCACCAGTGTCGGGGTCCCGTGGGTATGGGGCGGGGACTACTACGGACAGCTCGGCGACGGCACACCCGGGTTGACCGCTATTCCCCCAGAAGCGATGGCGACGCTCCCCGTTGGGACACTCGTCACCGGGGTCTACGCCGGAGCCGATGCCACCTCGGCGTTCTTGCTCACTCGGGCAGAACAGACCATTACCTATCCGGCCTTGCCGGCCCTCACCTACGGTGATCGGCCGGTCGACGTCGCACCTTCGGTCGACTCGGGCCTCAGCCTGGCCAACTCGTCGTCGGGTGCTTGCACCGGACCGGCCGTTCGACTGGTGATCGTGAGCATTGGGACCTGCACGCTCACCACCGCACAAGATGGCTCCTTCCAGTACTACCCAGCCTCGGCCACGGCCACGTTCGAGGTGGCGCCAGCCACCCTAGAGATCCACCCTGATCCCGTCACCGCATCAGCGGGTGCTGCTCTACCGAAGTTTGGATACCACCTCACCGGGTTCAAGAACGGAGACACGGTCTCCGTGGTGTCGGGCACGCCCTCGTGCACCTCGACGGCCACCGCCGAGTCAGGTAAGGGAACCTACGACGTGACGTGCGCACCGGGGAGCCTCACAGCCGCCAACTATGTCTTTGCCGCTGCCGGTGTCAACAAGTTGACCCTGCTCGGGTCCGCTACCGGGTACGCGGCGTTCGGCACCGACGGATCGATCACCCCGATCGGTCCGGTGCCGACGGTCAACGGTGTGACCACCGGGGACTTCGGATCGATGGCCGGCCATCCGCTGGTGGCCCCGGTCGTAGGTGCGGCGTTCACTCCGAATCACGACGGCTACTGGATGGTGGCCTCCGACGGCGGGGTGTTCAGTTTCGGCTCCGCCGCCTATCTGGGGTCGATGGGCGGCCACCCGCTCAACACGCCGATCGTCGCCTTCGCGGCCACACCCACTGGTGCTGGCTACTGGGAGGTCGCAGCTGACGGGGGCATCTTCTCCTTCGGCGATGCTGGCTACTACGGCTCTACCGGCGCCCAGCCCCTGGCCGCACCGATCGTTGGTATGGCCCCTACCGGTGACGGACTCGGGTACTGGCTGATCGCCTCCGACGGTGGCGTCTTTGGCTACGGGGACGCCGGGTTCTACGGCGCTCCCGCTGGGCGCACGGCCGTCGACCCCGTTGTCGGCCTGGCCCCCACTGTCGATGGACGGGGCTACTGGTTGGTGACCCGGGCTGGTGCAGTCCTCCCCTTCGGTAATGCCGTCTATGAGGGCAGCCTCCGCTTCATCTTCATCGGCGCCCCCATCGTCGGCATCACGGCAAGCCCCGATGGTCACGGGTACTGGATGGCCGGTGAAGACGGCGGCATCTTCGCCTTCGGTGGCGCACCGTTCTACGGGAGCGTCTCCAATCTGTCCGCACCCATCGCCGGGATCATCTGAGTCATGACCAAGAAAGGGACAGACATGGAAGGCACTGATCGACCCACGCCAGCAGACCGGCGGGAGTCGGTCGAGCCATTCCCGACGGTTGCCATGACGGGTCCGACAGCTGAGACCAACACGCCAGCCAATCCGAAGGCCCCTCGGCGAGGTCGTCGGACCCGGTGGGCCATCGTGTGTGCGCTCATTGCTGGGGCTGCGGCCACGGCCACTGCTACCCGGGTGGCCACGGTGGCCACCGGTGCAGGTACTCAGCCGATCCCGCACGCAGCGCTACCCGCGGGTGCTCCCCGGCCACCGGCGGTGCCGGCCCACAGTGCCTATCTCGGCGCCTTCGTCGTGCCTCACGAAGGGGAGTCGAGGGCCCAGTCCGACGTCCGTCGAGAAGTGGCCCAGGTACCCAACTTCGACGGAGCCATGGGCCGACCGCTCGGACTGGTGCACGTCTACCAACCATGGGCGACTCCGGTAAAGACCTCCACCCTGGCTGCATTGGCTGGCGCCGGCTCCACTCCGGTCATCGACTGGACCTGTACCTCGGACGCTTCGGTGATCAGCGGCAGCCAGGACAGCATCATCAAGGCGTATGCGGACTCCCTGAAGGCCTACGGACGCCCGGTCTTCCTGAGGTGGTTCTGGGAGATGAACTTGAGCGCCCTACCTCGCAACATCGGGTGCTTGGGGTCGCTCGGGTCTACCGGGTACGTCCAGGCGTGGCAGCACATCTGGAGCATCTTCCAAGCTCGGGGGGCGACCAACGTGTCCTTCGTGTGGTGTCCGTCCATCTTTAGTTTGGGTACCGCCTACTACCCGGGCGACTCGTATGTGGACTGGATCGGGTGGGACGGCTACGACCGCAAGCAGGATCCCAACATGCTGAAGAACCAGTTCCTTCCGTTCTATACGAACTGGGCGACCCACGGTAAGCCGATGATGATCGGCGAGACCGGTGCCACCATCGATCAGGCCACCTACCTGGCCCAACTCACTGCGGTGCTTCCGGTGAGCTTTCCCCAGGTACACGCCATTCTCTACTACGACTCGAAGTCGCTCTCGGACTGGACGCTGGTGGACACACCAGGACAGCTGGGCTTCACTCAGTTCGTCACCATGGGCCAGACCCCGTACTTCGGGTTCCCCTTCGTCGGGTCCTGATCGGCTGAAGCTGAGCGGGAACGCAGCGTAGGACCGAGCGGCGCTGAGCGGGAGACATCCCCTTGGTGCCCGGGTCGGCCCTGGCTAGTCCGGACGCGTCGCCGCATCGCTGGTGCCTCTGACGCCGACGCACTGAATCCGGAAGAGCAAGATCCCCCCGCCGAAGCAGAGGGTTCTCGCACCGTCACCACTCGAGGTCGGGCCTCGGGTGGGGATTTGAATAGGGGATGACACCAGGGGGCAACTGCGGCCATCGAGAACCGCCATTGTTCATGGCCTTACCCACCTTGCTTCCGCACCGAGCATGAGCTGCGCCGAACCGGGACTTCGGTGGCCAACCGATCCTGCAGATTCTGTTCGATGATTGGCCATCTGATGTCCTCGACTCGACCGGCTCACCGTGGCCGATTGCATGCGCTCGGAGCCATCTCCGTGGACGTCCCACGCCGCTCACGTGGGACGTCCACGGAGAAGAGGTCCTCCGTCGGATTTGCCCACGCGTCGATGGCTGGCCTGTGCCGGCGGTCTTCGTATCCCTGTTCTGTTCGGCAGCTCGAGGCGAGATGCGTACCGAGAGCGATATCGACCTCTTCGTGGTGCGCCGTGATGAGCCAAGATGGAGCAGGTGTGGACAGCAGCAACCATCATCGAGGATCTTGCAAAGCGCATCACCAGCACCGCTCCGTAACTGACGTGCCTGGCGAATCGCCTGCGTCGTTCCAGACTCACAGCGTTGACGTGAAGGCCGGTCCAATCCGAGGCGTGCGTTCGACGAGCGCTTCGATGTCAGGTGGGGCGACCAACTGCGTCGAACTCCTGGCGGCTCACGATGACCGGAAGGCGTGTAGTGCAGTTCTGGCGCATCACTTTTGACGACCGCACTGTCTTGGCCGGGTCCAGACAGGGGAGACGTGGGCCCCGGGGCCATACCCGTTATGGCGGACCGCCAGGGAAATCGCCGTCCCTAGCTCATGCGACTGGTTCGGCCCCGTCTGTTGGAATTACTCCGGCCCCCACAATTGGCCGACCGCAGCCCCCGGTTGGGAAGCTGCGGTCGGTGTACGACTCGACTCGAGATTCAGGCCCTACTGCTCAGGCCCTACTGCTGAGGCCCTACTGCTCAGGCTCGGCTCCTTAGAACTTGACGTCGACGCTGAACCCGACCCGGGGCGATCCAGCCGACGTGCTGCTGGATGCATCCGGGTGATAGGCGAGCACCTTGGCGCTCTCCGGTGTGCTGACCAGGTCGACCCGGTAGTAGGTCTTGCCCGACTGGATGACCGGGGTCCGCTCGATCTGACTCACGGTGACCATGAGCGACGAACCCTTGACGGCCGGCAGCGTGGCTTGCGCACTCTGGCCCACATGAATCTGACCGATCTGCGACTCCGGCACCTGCACGACCATTTGGTCCTGGAGGGACTCCAAGGTGATCAGGGCTGCACTGGCCGGCGTATTGGCAGGCGTGCTCTGGGGACCCTGGGGAAAGATCTGGATCCCGCTGGTTTGTGCCGCCGCTAGCGCGGGGGCCGGCGTAGCTTGGCGCACACCCTGACTGGATGCGACTTCACCAACGGAGCCGTTGATGGCCGAGACGACCCCGTCGAACGGTGCGGTGAGCACCGCCTGAGCCAGGTTGTCCTTGTCGGTGGCGATCGCCGCGTTGTCCTTCTGGATCTGGGACTGCACCGAGGCGATGGCCTGGGCACCCGGCGTTGCTCCGCCCGTGGCCAGCGCGGCCTGGGCCGCAGTCACGGCGGCATTGGCCTGGTTCAGCGCACCCTGGGCCCCGCCTACCGCCGTCTGCTGGTCAGCCAGCGCCTGGTTCAGCGCGTTCTGGGCATCCGTCAGGTTCCCCTGGTCGAGGTTGATCTGGCGCTGGTCCGATGCGCAGACCGCCGGGGGTGAGGCGGAAAGGCACAGCGGTACGTTGTTCTGGTAGTTCTGCTGATCGGCTGCCAGCAAGGCCTGCTGCACTTGGACTCGGGCCCGGGCCGAGGCCACGGCGGCATCGCTGCTGGCAGTGACCTGAGTCAGTTTCTGCTGGGCCGAGGCAGCCTGCACCTGGGCATTGGTCAACTGGTTCTTGAGCTGCTGGGTCTGCTGGTTCTGCTGGGCGGCAAAGCCGGCCTGCATCTGATCCAATGTGGCCTGATCAGTGGCCAGGTTGGCCTGGTCGGCTGCCAGGGCCGCATCAAGGGTGGCCGTGTCCTGGGTGGCCAGCACCTGCCCCTTGTGCACCACCTGTCCGACCAGAACAGGGATGGCCATGATCGTCCCCGTGGTCGGCATGTTCAGTTGGGCTGACTCGGCGGGCTGCACGACACCGGCGGCCGACATGGTGTTGGTGAGCACCAGGTCGTTGACGGCGGCACCAAGCAGCACAGCGGCAGCCAGCATCAGGGCCCCTACGACCACGCCACGCGAGCTCCGCAACCGGCGCTTGTGGGGATTGCGAGGAGCGAACTTCCCTCCGTCTCCCACGGGGGAGGGGGGAAGATTGTCCGGTGGCTCGAGGTGGTCCGACGGACCAGGACTCTCTACCGGTCGTAGCTCCACCTGCGGAGTCGAAGGTGTGGGCACGTCGTTGCGGGGCCGCGACAGCCCAGCAATCACATTGTTGAGCCGTGCCACCGCCGGCAAGCCCGCGTCGATGACCGACATCATCGGGTCGGGTTTGCCTCCCAACTGGGCTGATACCCAGTGGTCCAACCGGTCCCCGAGTTCCTTTGCTTTCTCTGGATACAACTCGGCCACGTTGTTCTGCTCGTCGGGATCCTCGAGCACGTTGTAGAGCTCGATGCCGTCGCGCCCGTAGATGGTGGACTGCAGGTACTTGATGAACTTCCACTCGGGAGTGCGCACACCACGCGATGCCTGCCAGGTGGCTTCGCTCAACATGACCGCATCGCGGTGGGTGTTGGTGTCGCCCCGCATCAGCGGATGCAGCGACCGGCCATCGATCCCGTCGGCCTCGGGCAGGCCCAAGGTCTCGAGGATGGTCGGCAAGATGTCGGTCAGGGTGACCATGGCGTTCGGTGCCGACACCGGGATCTTCCCTGGTGCCCACATGATCAGAGGCACGTGGGTGACCGAGTCGTAGAGGCCGGCATGGTCGAACCAAGCATCGTGCTCGGTCATGTTCTCCCCGTGGTCGCCGAAAATCACGACCATGGTGTCCTCCAAGAGCCCCTCTTGTTCGAGGTGGTGGAAGATGCGGCCGATCTCAAAGTCGAGATAGGCCACCTCGGCGTCGTAGAGGTCAGCGATGTAGTCGAGGTTCGGCATGGCCTCGAGGAAGTCGTACAGGTTCTCCTTGAACAGCGGATAGCTGGGACGGCTCTCGAGCTTGGCCGTGATGTCGGGGTCGATGCGGCCGGCCGTGCCGTGGGAGAAGCGTTCCTTGAACGGTGACGGTGGGACATAGGGGATGTGGGCATCCCAGAAGTGGAGGAAGAGGAAGAAGTCTTCGTCGCGGTGCTCCGTGATCCATGGCAGACCGATCTCATTGATGACCGACCCGGGGGACCGGGACCGTCCTGATGGCGGCATGTAGTCGTCGTAGCCGCGGATGAACCAGTCCTTCATGGCGAAGAGGTGGTCGACAGCACCGGTGGTGTACCCGTTGTTGCGCAGCAGCGATGGCAGCCACAGCATCTCCTCGGGCAGATAGGCCGCCGGGTGGAAGTGGGAGACGATCCCCGAGTTGATCCCGAACTTCCCGGTGAAGATCGCCGTGTGTGACGGCTGGGTCGGAATGTCCGTCGCATACGTCTGCGAAAACAGCGATCCTTCCTTGGCGATCCGGTCGAGGTTCGGAGTGAGTCCGCGCTCGTTGCCGAGGCAGCTCAGATGGTCGGCCCGCAGGGTGTCGAGGGAGCACATGATGAGGTTCATGCCGCACCACCCTTGGTCCGTGCCGCACTACCGGTTCCCGTGAGGACACCGCTACACGAGGTGCTACCTGTTGCGGCCACCCCCGTGCTGCCCCCGTGCTGTCCTACGCCCCTACCCATCGGTCCCATTACGTTCTCCTGCCCTTCGCTCTGCAGGAGCGCTCACGACCACTTGTTGATCGCTGCGTACCCTGCCCCGCTGTCCATAGTAGCAAATAATCACGTAAAGTGCACAAACGCGCACGGAGAGTGATATTTTGGACTTGTGGGACGTTCTTGCGAGGCCCGGTGATCGCTGCCGGACATAGCAGAGCACCTAATGAATCATCATAATTGACTAGGGCAGGGATCGACAACAGATGAACTTCGCGCTGATGGCCGGACTCCGGCCGCTGCTGCTACTACTAGGAACCGATGCGGTGCTGCTGACGTTCCTGGCCTACCCGCTCGTCATGCGGTACCCGGATGATCAGGGTGACGGCATGACGCTGGTGCTGCTGCCGAAGCCCAGGCTGCCGTCGTACTGGCGGGTGCCGGCGTTCGGGTTGCTGTTCCTCACCATGATGGTGATGTATCACTCGATGACCGGAGGGTGGAACCCGGACCAGGCTTACGCCGACTTGGTTACCCGCATCTCCCTGTCGGTCGTGCAGTCTCCAGCAGAAATATCGGGGTACCTCGCTGGCTTCACTCTCGGCCTCCGGTTCCTCACCTTCGCCACCATCATCTGCATCGCCGTAGTCGGCATGGGCAATCCGGCCCGCCGGATGATGGTGGCCCTGCAGGCATTCATCTACTTGGGGGTCATGGCCTTCATCGATGCCACGCTGGTCGTCTTCGAGGCGCTGTTCAACCTGCCGGTGGCGCCGACCACGTTGCTGGGCAACTTCGCCGCCGTCGGCCTCGCCATCTTGGCCATGACTCGGATGCAGTACCTCAACTTCGCGCTCCCAAAGCCCAGTGCGGTCCCCTTCGTCAAACGGCCACGGATGTCGGACGCGCTCACGCTGCTCGGGGTGACGGTGGCATCGATGACCATCTGTCTGGCCGGCCTGCTGTGGATCTTCCACCTGGCCGACCCGGCGTACCGACCGGCACTGGCTCTGCTGCTGCCCGTGCCGTTCGCCCAGGGGACGTTCATCGTGCGGACCATGCTGCTCGGCATCGTCAACGGGTTCAGCGTCCGGCCCGACCCACCGGTAGGCGATGCCCGTCCACGGATTGATGTGATCATCCCGGCCTACAACGAAGAAGAGGTCATCGAGGCCACCCTGCAGGCCATCGATGTGGCCGCCGTCCGCTATGGCGGCCCGATCCGGGTGATCTTGATGAACGACGGATCGACCGACTCCACCCGTGAGGTGGCCCTGGCAGCCATGTCCCAGTTCAGACAGGCCACCGGTGAGGTCTTCGACGGCCGCCACGGCGGGAAGTCCGAATCGCTGAACGCCGCCCTCGACTTGGCCACCTCGGACATCGTCGTGCGCATCGACGCCGACACCATCGTCGGGGAGTGGTCGTTCTACTACACGCCCCGGTGGTTCGAAGACCCCCAGATCGGCCTGGTCGAGCCCATGTGCTTTCCTCGGGGAGGCCGTCGGTCCGTCTTTCCGCACCTACGGCTGTTCGAAGAACTCAAGCAGTTCGGGTTGAACCACCGCACCATCCAGACCGTCGACGGCGTGAACGTGGTCCCCGGTGTGTTCACCGCCTTCCGCCGCCAGGTGGCCGTCGACCTCGGTGGGTTCACCGTGGGCATGAACGGGGAGGACGGCGACTTCACCCTCCGGTTCAGCCGCCGCGGTTACCGGGTCTGGATGGATACCAAGATCATCGTCTACGAAGACGTTCCGCCGACCTACGCCGAGATCCGCGAGCAGCGGGTCCGCTGGGGCCGTGCCGTCCACCACAACCAGGCCCGCCACGGACCGTACCGGGCTGGTGTGGCCACCCCCAAGGTGTGGTTCAACCAAACGCAGCAGTTCGTCAAGTCCACGTTCGCCCCAGCTCGCCTGCTGTTGCCGATGTATCTGATCCTCACGGCCATCTTCAACGGGACCGAACGCGATGTCATCTTGATCTTCTTGGGCAGTTACCTGGTAGCTGAAATGGTGTTCATGGCCCTGCAGGCCGTGATGACCATGGGCTTCCGTCAGACCCGGCACTTGGGCTGGGTCCTCCTGTGGCCGCTGTGGCGCGAGTTCTTGATGGTGTTCGCCACCGAATCATGGCTGTCGATGCCCGGGCGCCCCATGGGTCTGCACGGGACACGGCCACTGCGCCTGACGCAAGCGGTCATCCACTGAGGCAGTCCCACCTGCTTCGGGACTGCCCATCGCACCGGCTGGTTGGCTTCCGTCCTCGGGGCGAGATGTCCCGCACGGTACGGTGGTCCGTGCACGCGCAAGAGACCACATGCGGCTGATCTACTTCGACATCGACACCCTGCGGGCCGATCACCTGGGTTGCTACGGCTATAGCCGTGCCACCAGCCCGGTCATCGACGACCTGGCCGCACGAGGGATCCGCTTCGACAACGTCCACGCCTCGGATACCCCGTGTCTGCCATCGCGGTCCGCCCTCACTACCGGTCAGTTCGGGATCCGCAACGGGGCCGTCAACCACGGGGGCGCGGCCACCGACCTGGCGCCAGAGGGCGTGAGCCGGCACTTTCGCACCCAGGCCGCCCTCCACAGTTGGATGGCACCGCTCCGGGACCTGGGGGTGTGGACGGCCTCCATCAGCACCTTCGCCGAGCGGCACTCGGCCTACCACTTCGACGCCGGGTTCAACGAGTGCGTCAACCTGGGCACGCGCGGCATGGAGACGGCCGACGAGGTGGCGGACGCGGCCGAGGAGTGGCTGGCTCGTAATGCCTGGCGCCAGGACTGGTTCCTCCATGTGCACCTGTGGGACCCGCATACCCCTTACCGGACACCCGAATCGTTCGGCGAGCCGTTCGCTGGCGACCCGATCCCCGAGTGGCTGACCGAGGAGATCCGAGTGGCCCACTGGGACCTGCCCGGGCCGCACTCGGCTCAGGAGGTCAGCGGGTTCGGACCACGCGACGTATGGGACCGTTGGCCCCGACAGCCGCTGCAAGCCGCCGACATGGACGACGTCCGCCGGATCTACGACGGGTACGACACCGGGGTCCGCTACGCCGATCACCATGTAGGCCGGGTGCTCGAGGCGGTGGACGGCCTGGGGTTGGCGGAGGAGACGGCAGTGATGGTCTCGGCTGACCACGGCGAGAACTTGGGGGAGCTCGGCATCTACTGCGACCACCAGACCGCCGATCAATTCACCACGAGGCTGCCGGTGGTCCTGACCTGGCCCGGGGTGGACTCGGCGGGCGGACGGGTCGACACCGGCTTCCATTATCAGATCGACGTGATGGCCACCGTGCTGGAACTAGCCGGAGCCGTGGTCCCGGACCGCTGGGACGGCACCTCGTTCGCCAGCGATCTGGTGGCTGGCCGACCCACCGGCCGGGACCACCTGGTGCTCTCCCATGGGGCATGGACGGCCCAGCGCTCGGTACGGGTGGGGAAGTGGATCTGCATCCGTACCTACCACGATGCCTTCCACGGATTCCCTGAGGTGCTGCTGTTCGACCTCGTGGCCGATCCCTACGAGCAGCACGACGTAGCCGCCGAGCACCCCGACATCGTGGCCGCCGCACTGGCCATCTTGTCCGAGTGGAGGAGCGAGGCGCTCGCCAAGACAGCGGACGGCATCGATCCGCTGTGGGCCGTGGTCAACGGTGGCGGCCCGTGGCACACCCGGGTAGATGTGCCGTGGTATCTCCAGCGTCTGCGGGACACCGGACGGGGCCAGTGGGCAGAGCACTTCGAGGGAGTAGGTCGCCCCGGCCTGGGTGCGGCCGGTCTGGGCCCCGGGCTGACTGACGGTTGGGCTGACTGACGGTTGAGCTGACTGACGGTTGAGCTGACTGACGGCTGAGCTGCACGTCTGTGTGGCCCGACCCCTCCACTAGCCTTGCCCATCATGGACTTCGACCTCTCACCTGAACTCGCCGCATTGCAAGAATCGGTCCGTCGCCTGGCCCAGGACAAGATCAAGCCTCGGGCCCGCGAGATCGATACCAGCGGCGAGTACCCCCAGGACATCTTCGACGCCTTCCGCGACGCCGACCTCCTCGGGCTGTGCCTGCCGACCGAGTTAGGCGGCTCGGGGGCCGGCATCCTCGGCCTCACCATCGCCATCGAAGAGGTGGCCAAGTACTCCAATACGGCCGCACTGATGCTGCTGCTGACCCGCCTGCCGTCGGGCCCGATCCTCATTGCCGGAAATGACGAGCAGAAGCAGCGCTACCTGCCGGGCATCGCCAGTGGCGAACTGCGCTCTGGCTTCGGCCTGTCCGAGGTCCAGGCCGGGAGCGACGTGGCCGGGATGCGCACCCGTGCCGTCCCCGACGAGCGACCGGGCCACGACGGCGACTGGGTCCTGTCCGGCACCAAGTGCTGGATGTCGGGTGTGGTCCAGGCCGACTGGTACACGGTGTTCGCCAAGACCGGCGACCCAGCATCGAGGGCCCACGACTCCATCACCGCCTTTATCGTCGAGCGGGCATGGGACGGCGTATCGGTCGGGGGCACTGATCGCAAGATGGGCGTGCGGGGCGTCGATACCGGCGAGCTGATCCTCGACAACGTGTATGTGCCCAAGGAGAACGTGATCGGCGAAGTGGGCGGCTTCCGGCTGGCCATGCTGGGCCTCAATGCCATGCGGCCGATCGTGGCCGCCCGCGGGATCGGCCTGGCCGAGGGTGCCCTCATGTATGCCACCGAGTACGTCAAGAGCCGTGAGGCATTCGGCCACACCATCGCTGACTTCCAGGGCATCCAGTGGGAGATCGCCAAGGTGGCCGTGGACATTGAAGCGGCCCGGCTGCTCACCTATCGCTCCGCGTGGATGGCTGACCAAGGCAAGTTCACCAAGGAGTACGTGCCCTATCTGTCGATGGCCAAGTACCACGCCACCGAACTGGCCGTGCGGGCCTCGGGCTTGGCCGTGCAGTTGCTCGGAGCGGCTGGCTACATGGAGGACCATCCGACCGAGCTCTGGTATCGCGATGCTCGCCAGCTGACCATCGTCGAGGGCACCTCGCAGGTGCAGCTCGGACTCATCGGACGGGGCGTGCTCAACCACGACCTGTGGTGGGACTGAGTCGTGGCTGCCGCTGAGTTGTCAGGATCCCGGCCGACCCCGGGCTCCTCGGACGTCTTGTCCTCCTTCGGCGACATGGGGGGCTGGCCCGGGGTGCTGAGCCGTCTGCTCGATGGGGAGTCACTGGCTGCCGATCAGGCCGAAGAGGTCCTTGGCCAGGTTCTGGCCGGTGAGGCCACGCCGGCACAGATCGCAGGCCTGGCGGTGGCCCTGCGGGCCAAGGGCGAGTCCGTCTCCGAAATGACCGGCTTCGTGCGGGCTATGGTCGCCCACGCCGTGCCGCTCGACCTGCCTGCCGGCATCGACCTGGTTGACACGTGCGGGACCGGTGGTGACCGACTCCACAGCATCAACATCTCCACCATTTCGTCGTTGGTGGTGGCAGCAAGCGGTGCCAAGGTGTGCAAGCACGGAGGGCGGGCCTCCTCGTCCGCCGTTGGTGCAGCTGACGTGCTGGAGGCACTCGGTGCGGTGGCCGATCTACACCCGGCCGGTGTGGTCCGCTCCATCCAAGAGGTCGGCCTCGGATTCTGCTTCGCCCCTCGGTTCCACCCGGCCATGCGGTTTGCCGCCCCGGTCCGACGTGAGCTCGGGATCCCCACCATCTTCAACTACCTCGGTCCGCTGGCCAATCCGGGCCGGGCCCGGTACCAGGTTGTCGGAGTGAGCGACCCATCCATGGCCGCCAAGATGCTCGGGGTGCTGGCGGCCAACGGTGCTCACCGGGCCATGGTCGTCCACGGCGACGATGGCCTCGATGAGCTTTCGACCACCGGGCCGTCCACCGTCCATGAACTCATCCGCATCGATGGCGGGTCGGACCCGGCCGACGACGGCGAGGTATCGGTGACGACCTATCGGATCGACCCGGCCGACTTCGGACTGGCCCGGGCCACGCTGGCTGACCTACGCGGAGGCGATGCCGCCTGCAACGCCGAGGCCATCCGCCGAGTAGTGGCTGGTGACGCATCGCCTCACCGGGACATCGCCGTGCTGAATGCCGCCGCCGCCCTGATGGTGATCGGCCAGTGCGACAGCCTGGAGTCGGGCATCAGCCTGGCCGGCTCGCTCATCGACGACGGCCAGGCCGCTGACGTGCTGGAGCGCTTCGTAGCGGTCACCAGCGAGGAAGCCGCCGCCGAGGCTGGCTGATGGCGCTGGGCCGAACGGCTTGACTAGGCAGGGATGATTGTGGTGTCGATCGTGGCATCGGCCGTTGGCGTCAGGATGGCCCAGCGCGCCCGCAGTTCGTCGACCTGCACGACTGCGTAGTCGAAGAAGTCGATGCCGTCGTAGGGGTCCAACGTGCATACCCGGCCCCGGCGCAAGGCGTCAGCGATGCGTTCCGGGGCGCCGGCGACCTCGAGCTCATGGCCGACGTGGGGGCCGCTGACCAGGCTGGTCAGGAGAGCGCTTTGGTAGAAGAGCAGGGTGCCGAGGAATCCGAGGCTGGCCCCGGGGAAGTCGGTGGACATCATCCGGAAGGCGGCCACCTCTACCTCGCCGATGCCGTCGGTGTCGTAGCCGTAGAGCACGTGGAGCCAGTCGTGCTGGGCCAACGCCAGATTGGCTCCCCCCAGGACGCCGGGAAAGGTGAAGTTGCGCACCTTGTAGAACTCCCACAGGCTGCGGCCCAGGCTGCCTGGCGGACATTCCTGGAGGGCCTCGTGGCGGGCCTCCTCCGCCGGGTCGGGCTCCATGGTCAGCACATAGGCGGCGGGGCCGTACTGCTCGAAGAGCCGGTCGAATCCGGGCAGCTCAGCATCGGCGTAGCCGATGTAGTCGTTGCGGTAGAAGTCGGCTTGGGCCTCGATCTTGGCCCCTCGGGCTAGGTCCCTGGCCACCATCAACTCGTCGGACTCCACTCCGAGGCCGACAGCCCACCGGTCGACGGAGGCGGACATCGACACCGGGATGGGATTGCACAACAGCTCGGCCATCACCATCAGGTCGACGATCTCGGCCCGGGCGGCCTGGCTGAAGCCGGCCCCTCGCACGTCATCGATGGTGGCCGGCGTCAAGGTGGTGAAGTCGCACGGATAGCTCAGGAGCCGATCGAAGAGTGCCCCGAGGATACGAGGCTGGATGGGATCGGCCCACTCCTCACCTCGGCAGGCACCCACGACGGCAGCGGCCATGAGCGGGGCATCGTCGACAGTGGTGTGCTTGCAGAACATCCAAATCCTCGATCAGAACCAGATACCGAGAGCGTCCGGTCGATCTCGGCAACTTACCGCATGCTCCCGGGCCGACTTGTCGAACCCCCCATGCTGTCCGCTAGAGAGGTCGAGGGCGCCGAGGGTCTCTTCGCCGGCGAACAGTCGAAATGCCAACCTGCTTTCGATGCCGGCTTAGATGGCACCCGGGACCAACTTCGGCCACTCCAAGACGTGATCGCGGAGGTCGGCCGACTCGAACACCGGGCGCTGCCAGATGGCATTGATGCACGGCCCCTCGCCGACTTCGAGTTGGAGATGCTTGATGCGGCGCCCGAGTTCGCTCTCATCGGCCATCGACATCGTCTGCCTTTCGGAGGTGATTGCCAGCGCACCGCACGCCCATCTCAACTCACATATCAGAGATGCTAACGCTCAGCGTCGGTGATCGCTCCCGTGTCGGCGGGCGAGGCAACGGCTGCACAAAGTTCAGTGAGGCGGGGGATCCGATCGGCCGGCATGGACATGCCGTCGGTTCCGCCGGTGCTCTCCACCTCGAGCACCCGCACCTCGTCGGCGTGCGCCTTGAGCCATTGAGCCACGATGAGCCGCTCGTTCTCATGGCCGTCGGCGGTCACGGCGAACGCCGGGTCGGTGGTTACGGTGGCACCGTCGATCTGACTGAACAGGGAACCGGTCTCGATCAGCAGACCACCATTGAGTTCGATGGTCCCTTCGCCCTCGACGAGGAGGATGATCCGTCCCGCCCGTCGCAGCGACTCCACTCGGCGGTGCCGACTCAGCAGGTGTCGGAGGCGCTCGGCATCGTCCCTGACTCGTGCCGCGTCCTCATACCGCTCGGACCGGGCCAAGGCCGTGACCTGGTCGGCGTAGGGAGCCAGCAGCTCGCGAGGGTCGCGCTCGAGGTCCTCGGCCGACCAGGTGGCACGCCGGCCGTTGCGTCGGCGGCGGGGCACGGGAGCCTGCGCCACCGCTCCGGCCGGACCGGCGGGGATCCCGGAGCCGCCCACGGAGGCTGGCAGCCCCAGGTCGCGCACGGTCGTTCGTGGAGAGGTGCGGCGGACTTTGCCTTGTTGGTTGAAAGGTGGTGCCCACGAGCGGATCAAGCGGCCCTCGAGTACGGCGGCGGTCAGCGGGCCAGGGCAGACCCGGTGGTGGACGGCGTCCATCTGGCGGAGGAGCCGGCCCACCTTGGCCCGGGAGTCGCCCGAGAAGTAGGAGCGGACCCGGCTGTGCAGGTCGGTGGCCTTGCCCACATAGAGGACGTGGCCGGCCGCATCGGTGAACCAGTACACACCGGGACGATGTGGGAGCCGGGTGGTCAGCCGCAGCTTGGCCGCTTGGGGGTGCCCGACGAGCCGGGGTAGGTCGAGGAGTTCTTCGAGACTCACGATGCCGTACGATCCGGCCCGCTCCAACATGGCGTGGAGCAGGTCCCCGGTGGCCAGGACATCGGTGAGTGCTCGGTGAGACGGCCGGTGGGGAAGGTGGAGCGACTCGGCCAGTGTGCCGAGCTTGCAGTTGGGCACCATGTCGCGCACCAGGCGGCGGGCCAGGGCCAGGGTGTCGACGGTGGCGTTGGCCAGGCGGTCGCGCCCGGTGGATTGGAGGGCGTGATTGAGGAAGGAGAGATCGAAGCGGACGTTGTGGCCTACTACCACGCCGCCCCCGAGAAACTCGAGGAAGGAAGGAAGCATCTCGCCGATTCGGGGGGCGTCGGCCACCATGGTGTCGGTGATCCCCGTCAGCGCTGTGATGAATGGTGGGATCCGCTCGTCGGGCCGCACGAAGCTCTGATAGGTGCCGAGTAACTCGCCACCCCGGTAGCGGGCTGCTGCCACTTCGGTCAGTGAGGCCGTAGCGGGGGATCCGCCGGTGGTCTCTACATCGAGCACCACGAAGGTGACCTGGCTCAGCGGAGTGCCGAGATCATCGAAGGACCCTTGGACGGCCATGCCCGGGCGGGCGGCGGCTAGCGACGACTGGGCGGCGAGGGCCATGGAGATACTGTAGCGAACAGATGTTCGGCCCGGGGTACGGGGGGTGGAGCGGGCGCGAGTAGATTTGTGGGCGTGACTCCTCAATCGTCTGCCGCCACCGCATCTGATAGTCCTCTCGCCGCCGACGGAACCACCAGTGGGGCCCAAGGGGCCGGAGCAGACGTCATCCGCTACCGATGTGCGGCATGCGGCAACCTCACCCGGTTCAATGTCGTGACCACGCGGCGCACTAGTGCCTTCCACCACTTCTCGGTGGGGGGCGACCTGTCCATCGAGGACGTAGAGGTACTCGAAGAGACGGTGGAGAGCGTGACCTGCCGCTGGTGCGGCAACGGTGGCTCCGTCGAGATCATCGAGCCGGGCTCGCCCGACCCGTCCTGACGGCGGCTGGAGTGGCCGACCCGTCTGCTGATCGGTCTGGTGGCACACCCGCTGGCTCGCCCGCTGGCTCGTCTGCCGGCTCGTCTGTCGGCTCGTCTGTCAATCCGTTTGACGATCCGTCGTTCGTGTCCGGGTTGCGTCCGATCGGCTCGGGCATGGCGGGCGAGGCGCCAACGTGGAAAGCATCCGACGTCGTGGGCACCGCACCAGATGGCCGCCCGGTGGAGATCCGGCTGGACGCCGAGGATCGCCCCGTCCTGCTCGTGTTCCTCACTACCCGGTGTGACGGCTGCGACACGTTTTGGCAGGGATTGGCCGCAGTTGGGGACCCCGCACTTGTTGGCGTGGTTCCTGTCGTCGTGACCAAGGATTCCGTTGGCGCGTCCCTAGAGGAGATCCGCATGCTGGCCTCGGGTCTGGAAGGAACCGGCGTGGTGATGAGCGACCAGGCGTGGGTCGACTACCGCGTCACTGGTTACCCGTTCCTGGTGCTGATCGATCCGGCGTCGCGCAAGATCCTGGCGGAGTCAGTCGGCTTCGGGTGGACGGATGTGGCCTCCGTGGTCGCAGCGGGGCTGGGCCAGTAGTCGACGAATCAGTGGCCGACGTATCGCCCGCTATTGGTAGTAGCCGGTGGGTAGGCTGTGCGGCCAGTGCCGAGCCGCTCGTTGGCCGGTCGCCAGACAGGAGCCCGGGTCCATGCCGTCCTATGCGGACATCACTACCGATGATCCGAACGTTGTCAAGCGATGGTTGCAGAACCGTCGCCTGGACGACGCCCTCTGGCATGTGTCGGCGCAGCTCGGAACTGGGTTTTCGGGTCGAATGCTCGACTATGGCGGTGGTGACGGCGCCCTGTGCCGTCGGTTCTTGCACCGATTTCCTCAGGCGTCGGTGACGAGCTTCGACCCGAGCGCATCGATGTTCGGTCAGGCTGCCGCCTCGGCCAGCGCCGTGGCCACTCATCGTGCGTTCGCCGTCATCGGGTCGACCGCCGAGTTGGATGCGGCCTCGATAGACATGATCACGTGCTGCGAAGTATTCGAACACCTTCCCGCGGCACAGATCGAAGAGGCGCTATGCGAGCTCACCCGGCTGCTGGCACCGGGAGGTCTCCTGATCATCGGCGTGCCCAACGAGCTCTATTTGATGGCGCTGGGTAAGGGCCTGTTCCGGATGGCTCGCCGGAATGGCCAGTACGACGCCCGATGGGACACCGTCCTGCCCGCGGCCCAGGGGCACCCTCGAACGGATCGCCCCGTCCACGATCTCGACGGCCTGCCGTTCATCTACCCGCATACCGGATTCGACTATCGCACGACACTGGTCGACCTCGAGCACCACGGGTTCGAGGTGGTATCGGCTCATGGGAGCCCGATCCGACGAGGCCCACGGTTCGTCAACTCCGAGCTCTACCTGGTGTGCCGCCGGCTCGCTCGATGAGCGGATCAGTCGCTCAGGGTCAGATGCCGCCGATGCCCTTGCCAACACGGGTGGCATCGTAGGTTGGAGTAGGGCAGTTACGTGTCGACACGGGTCGACACG
>JBAXCY010000018.1:0-29651 GCA_037141235.1 Acidimicrobiales bacterium
GACTACTAGTGCGAGGGACTACTAGTGCGAGGGACTACTAGTGCGAGGGACTACTTGGGCGGGAAGCGCAGGGCGCCGTCGAGGCGGATGTTTTCGCCGTTCAGGTACGGGTTGGTAACGATGCTCTCGACCAGGAGGGCGAACTCCTCCGGCTCACCCATCCGGCGAGGGAAGACGATGTTTTCGACCAGCTTGGCTTTCATCTCCTCGGGGGCACTCTGCATCAGCGGTGTGCCCATAGTGCCCGGGGCGATGGCGCACACCCGGATGCCCACTGGGGCAAGGTCACGGGCCAGGGGCAGGCTCATCCCGAGGATGGCTGCTTTGGCGGCTCCGTAGGCCACCTGGCCGGTCTGTCCTTCGTAGCCGGCGATCGATGCCGTGTTGACCACCACGCCGCGCTGGCCGGTGGCATCGGGCTCATTAGTGGCCATACGGGCGGCAGCCAGGCGAGTGACGTTAAAGGTCCCGAGGGCGTTCAACTCCATGGTTGCCCGGAAGGCGCCCATGTCCATGGGGACGTTGTCCCGGGACAGCGTCCGGCCGCCCATACCGCCACCAGCCACGTTGACCAGCACCCCGAGCGGAGCCAAGGCGACGGCAGCATCGAGGGCGGCGGCCACGTCAGCGTCATCGTTGACGTCTCCTCCTACGGCTGCACCGGATCCCAGTTCGGCCACCAGTGCCTCACCGGCCTCGAGGGCACGGTCGAAGATCACGACCTGCATGCCGAGTGCGCTGAGGCGGCGCACAGTGGCCGACCCGAGACCGCCGGCGCCGCCGGTGACCACGGCCGAGTGCTGATTCAACTCCATTGGAGACTCCGTTCGTCAAGGATGGGTGGGACTCAGGATGTGGGGAACGTCATTGGGAAGTGGTCGATCGACCGGATCCCTGAGGTGTAGGCCAGGGTGTGGCCCTCGGCCACGGCGTACTCGGGGATCCTCCGGTGCCATTCGCGCATGGCCACCCGCAGCTCGAGCCGGGCCAGGTGGGATCCGAGGCAGCGGTGGACGCCGCCCCCGAAGGCCAGGTGCCGGTTGCTCTCCCGGTCGAAGCGGACCACCTCGGCGTCGGGCAGATCGGCTTCATCAGTGTTGACCGAGCTGAGCATCACCATGACCATGTCGCCCTCATGGATCGGGCACCCAGCAATCTCGGTGTCCTGGACGGCTACGCGGACGACGCCCATGACCGGGGTCTCCCACCGGAGGAGCTCCTCGATGGCAGCCGGAACCAGTGCCGGGTCATCGACCAGCAGACGTCGCTGATCAGGGTGCTCGGCCAGGTAGGCGAACATGCAGTCCAGCGAGGCGGTGACCGTATCGAGCCCAGCGATCAAGAAGAGGAAGCAGATGTCGAGGATGTCCTCGCGGGTCAGCTCTTGGTCGTCCACGCTGGCGTCGAGGAACCGGCTGAGCAGATCGTCCTGGCGCTCGATCTCACGTTGGTCGAGCACCTTGTCGAAGTAGGCGTAGATGGCCTCGGCCGTCTGCTTCTGGTGGGCCAGACTTTCGGGGCTCCCGTACGTGCTCCCGACGGCCACCTGTGGCCGGATGATCCCGTTCTTCAGCGCAAGGAAGTGCGGGAGCTCGTCGACCGGGAGGCCGAGGAGGCCGAGGAATACCCTGGTGGGAAAGAGGGTGGAGAACTCGGCGGAAAAGTCCACCTCGCCTTGGTCGACGAAGTGGTCGATGAGCTCGTTGACTGACTCCGTGAGCCACTCCTCGAGTTTGGCTACCTCTCGGGGGGCGAAGATCGGGTCGAGCAGCTTGCGGTACTTCTTGTGCTCGGGCGGGTCGATCTGGAGCGGAATCAGCGGCCGGATGTTCTGCAGATCTACGGCATCGGCGTTGGAGGAGAAGATCTCAGGATGGCGGAAGACCTCTTCGACGTCGACCCGTCGGGTCAGCGCTACCCCTCCCGTGTCGACCGGGATGACCGGCATGGACTCACGCAGCATCTTGAACAGCGGCTGCGGGTGGGCCGCCATCTCGGGGTCCATGGCGGCAAACGGGTCTGAGGGTGGCGGGGGTGTTGGACTGTCCATGCGACTCCTTCGTTCCCGGGGAGAGGGCTCGTACCGGAGCCCCATCTCCCACGAATCCTAGGACTCTAGGTTGGAACGGCATCTGGTGCCCGGTGCCCGGTTTGCGGTGTGTGGCGCTGGGCTCAGGTGATCCGTGCCCGTAACTGGTCGAGTATCGGATTGTCGTCGATGGGCAGCAGAGCTGGCTCACCGGCATCCCGGCGGAGGTACCCGATGCGGGTCATGAGTGCAGTGCTGCGCACTATCGCCAGGGTTTCGTACCAGTCGAGCCCAGTCACTAAGCATCCAGCTGCCTCCTCGTAGCCGGTGATGGTGGCCTGGCGATCCGGCCAGCCTGGCAGTCGGCGCCCGAAGAGGTGCTCCATGGTGGTGTCCAGGCTGGTGAACCAAGCCAGGTCGTGCCAAGGGGCCCCGACTGTGGTCATATCCCAATCCAATACGGCACGCACAGCGAGGTCGTCGCCCACCACCACGTTCTCGAGGCGGGCGTCCCCCCACAACAGGGCTGGCTCGGGCTCCTCGTCAGGCCGGTGGCGCCGACACCAGTCCAGGGCATCCACCAAGGTGGTCACCGGTGCGCCACCACTGGACCACTGGAGGTACCGGTCCCAATGGTCGAGTTCGGCCTCGTTGTCGCGGTGGGGGACCGCCTCCGGTCCCGGGGGGACCGCCTGATGGACGCGCGCCATCATGTCGAGCAGCCCACCGGCGACCCGACCTCGTGATGGCTCGTCGAGCGCCACCAGCCACGGATCGGTCAGGGTGACGCCACCGGCGAGGTGGCCGTCGACCCGGCGCATGAGTATGAAAGGACGTCCGATCCAAGAGGGGTCGGTCTCGAGTACCGGGTCGGCCACTGGAACCCCGGCGGCGGCTGCCGAATGCTGGGCCCGGCACTGCACGGACAGGTCGTAGTCAGAAAAGGTTCCTGGTCCTTGGGGTGCGGTTCGGAGCACCAGGGTTTGCTCCTGTATCTGGCCGGCTGTCGTCCACGATGCCCGGACGAACACCGTGTCGCTGGAGAACCCGCTGCTCGGACGCTCCCACTGGGTCAGCCTCACCTGGTCGGTGTCCTGGCGGTCGGCCAACCACAGGGCGAGCCCGGCCTGGACCCGCGCATCGTCGTTGGTTCGCTCTTCCTCTGAGGGTAAACCTGTCATCGGTCGCCGTTCACCGGTCTGTGCCCATCACGGTGAATGTACTGCCGGTGGGCCCGTGGTGCCGGTTGTCGGCGGCAAGGACCAGGCCAGCAACCCGAACCCTGCGGTGGGTCGGTCCTACAATGGTGGCCCGTCGACCAGTTGCGGACGACGAGGTGATCAGTGGATCGGGGGAGTGTCATGGCGGACAGCGCAGGGCCGGCCCGGAGTCGACTGATCGACCGACTGATCGACCGACTGATCGACCGACTGATCGACCGACTGGATCCATACGTCGCCCCCGTGGGCCCATGAATCTGCGCACCAGCTTCCATCAGGCCGGTGCTTCCGCCTACCGGAGCCCGGGCGGTGCTTGGGATCTCCCCGGACTCGACCAGTTATTGGCCTCCCCACGGTTGGGCACGTCACCTGCGGTCATCGACGGCGAAATGGTCCTTGACGCAGCCACGCTCGACGCACTGGCGTCGGCGGTAGCCGGTGGCCTACGGGCCATGGGTGTCCGGCGCCGGGACGTTGTGGCCTGGCAGCTCCCCAACTGGTGGGAGGCGATCGTGCTCTTCCACGCCTGCTGGCGTAGTGGGGCGGTGGCTGTCCCCATCCACCACCAGGTGGGTTCGGCCGAGGTCGAGCGGATCTTGGAGGCGCTCGATCCGGCAGTGCTCCTTTCCACCATCGGCATGCCGCTGGCCAACGCACCCGGACGCAAGCCGGTCATCGGAGTCCGCTCCAGCGACCCTCGCTTCGACCTGCTGCTGGCCAGCCGGCCCGTCTCCGAGAGCCACCCCCGCGGATCGGATGTCGCCGTGATCCTCTTCACCTCTGGGTCTACGGGCAACCCGAAGGCGGTACTACACAGCCACCGCGGCTTGGTCTACAAAGCACGCGGCATGGCAGCCGCCCACGGACTCACGACGGACGATGTGGCGCTAATGCCGTCTCCGTTGGCTCATATCTCTGGCCTCCTCAACTCGGTGCTGGTTCCTGGGGCTGCCGCCATGCCGGTGGTGCTGATGGAGAAGTGGGATGCCGAGCGAGCCGCTGATCTCGCTGGACGGCACCGGGCTAGCTTCATGATCGGCCCCCCGACCGTCTTCTTGTCGCTGATGGACGTTCCCGGCTATCGCCGTCAGGTGGAGCACCTACGGATCGTGTCGTGCGGTGCCATGGGGGTGACTCCGGAGTTCATCGATGCCGCCCGTGAGGGTCTCGGTGCGATGGTCAAGCGGACCTATGGTTCCACCGAGGCGCCGACGGTGACCACGAGCGCCTGGTGGGACTCTGCCGACAAGGCCCGGGACACCGATGGGCACTCGGTCGGTGACGCCGTGGTGCGAGTTGTCGACCCGGTCAACGATCGACCGGTGGCCGCCGGGGTCCGTGGCGAAGTACAGGTACGCGGGCCAGAGCTGTTCATCGGATACGGCGACGCATCCCAGACCGGCGAGGCGGTGCGCCGGGGCTGGTTCTCCACTGGCGACCTCGGCGTGCTCGATGACGACGGATGGCTGACCATCGGCGGAAGGATCAAAGAGCTCATCATCCGGGGGGGCGAGAACATCGCCTCCACCGAGGTCGAGCGAGTGCTCGAGCAGCACCCCGGCATCCGCCAGGCCGTCGTAGTCGGCCGGCCGGACGAACGGTTCGGCGAGCGGGTGGTGGCTTTCGTGGTGGCTGACCGAGAGGTCGACCTCGACTCGTGCCGCCAGTGGTTCGCCGACCAGGGCGTGGCTCGGTTCAAGACACCTGAGTACCTCGTCCACCTCGACGAGGTGCCGGTGCTCGGTGTGGGCAAGCCGGACCGTCCCGAGCTGCGCCGTCGGGCTGAAGCCTTGACCGATGACCGCGGCTGATCACAGGAGTCCACCTCGGACCAATAGTGCCTCGACCGGGCTCAATGGCACGTCAGGCCAGGTTCAGCGGAGCCGCCAGTCGATCCGCTTGCCGGAGGTGAAGACGGCCTGACCTTCGGCCAGCGTGGCCGGGTCGGTGCCCACATGGGTGATCAGGAAGGCATGGTCAAGGGCCTGGCGACGGGACATCTCGAGTCCCATCCATAGGGCGCGCACGGTGCCCCCGATGGCCCGCTCGGGCTGGTCTGCGATGGCCTGGGCCGCCCATCGGGCCCGATCGGCGAGCTCCTCGGCCGGCGCCACCTCGGAGACGAAGCCGATCTCTCGGGCCCGCTCGGCCGACATGCGTTCGTGAGCACCGAGCAGCGACAGGCGCATGACCTCCTGGAAGGGCATCTTGTGCATGAGGAAGATCGGCTCGAAGGCTGCGGGCATGCCGTAGGTGACGTGCGGATCGAAGAAGGTGGCGCGGTCCGAGGCGATGATGAAGTCGACCTCTCCCAGGATGTAGAAGGCGCCACCGCAGGCCATGCCGTTGACGGCTGCGATCACCGGCTTCCACATCTGGTTCGTCTTCGGACAGACGCTCTTGCCTGGATCGTCGAAGTCCCAAGGTGTGTTGTAGCCGGGGAGCTTGCCCGGGGGCTGGTCCTCGATCGAGCCGATCCCCTCGCGGTCGAGTCCGGTACAGAATGCCTTGTCGCCGGCACCGGTGAGCACGACGCAGCGGACATCGTCGTTGGTGCGCAGCATCAGCCACAGCTCGCGCAGTTCGCGCTGCATGGTCGGATCGAAGGCGTTGAGGGCGTGGGGCCGGTTGAGCGTGACCCAGGCCACGCCGTCGGACTCGTCATAGAGCAGGGTCTCGAGTTCGGGCATGGCGGTCATGGTATCGGTGGGCCGGGCGTCGGACCTACTGCGGATCGAGAAGCCCCACCGGGCTGGCGGTGTTCCCATCTGGCCACCGTCAGTGGCAGTGGCTGGGCGGTGGTAGGTCGAGCGCCGGGTTCCGATCGAAGAAGCCGGCGGCGATGAGGTGGAAGCCGCAGTACTCCACCGGCATGATGGGCCAGTCCTCGGGTCGAGGGGAATGGGTGACTCCGAAGGTGTGCCACACCACGATCTCGGTACCGACGAGCGACCGGTCGGCCGCCGTCCACGTGGGTAGGCCGGACCCGCCCACGTGCTGGTTGGGATAGTCACCCGCCGCTCGACGCTCGTCGGGGTGGTACGGCGTGACCCACAGGTTGTGGCGGGCGAAGGCGGCGCGGCGCCCGATGCTCGAATCGGGATCGGCCAGCAGTGTCGGCGTCGATCCTGGAACCAGCTTGTAGGCCACGGGCTGGTTCAGGGCGTTGGTCCGCTCGGGATTGACCAGCCGCCAGTGGCGGCTCGAGGCGGCGTCGACTTGACGTTTTGCAGCAGCCTCGGACGCCAAGCGGGTCACTCGGCGGCTGATGGCGTTGCCCATGAGGTTGTCGGGGCCGGTGGGCTCGCCGGTGAAGGAGACCTCGTAGACCTCGTTGATCGGACCGTCGATGGCGGGGTCGAGCCGGGCACAGAACAGGTGCTGATGGATGGGTGCGGCCAGACCGGGGGCGATCACCGTCCCATGTGAGGTGGTTCCGCCCACTGGAATCCCTTTGGTCGACATGATCCCGGTGAGCTTGGCCTCGAGTTGCACCGTCCCGTCCTGGTAGAAGTACCAGAAGAACCCGTAGTCGTAGTTGCCGACCGTAGCGATAGACGAGACCACCAGCCGGCGGGACCGGCGCACCTCGGTCCGGCCCGTGTTCATGTCGGTGTGCTTCCAGAGGATCCCGTAGTCCTCTTCGTGGATGCACACGGCGTGCTCGAGCACGTAGGGCTTGCCGTGCTCACTGGCGAATACCGCGTCGAGATAGGTGATCTCGCCGAGGCAGTCACACCCGAGCTTCAGCGAGTTGGCCATCCGCCCTAGCCCCCACTCACCCACGTCGAAGGCGTTCTTCCAATTGTGCATGGGGTCTGGGTCGCCGTAAGGAACCACCATCTCGCTGATGGCGGCGCGATGGAGGATGGTCCGAGTGGCGCCCGAGGGAGCATCCACCCAGCCAACGTCATGGAGTACCAGTCCCTCGAGGGCGTTCATGTCCACCCGCATGGTCCACTGCTGCCAGGTGAGCAGGTTGCCGTCCACCGACAAGCTGGACCCATCGGGCTGGATGATGTCGAGGGTCCGGAGACTTTGGCGCAGCGGCTCGTTGTGCTCGGGCAGGTAGCTGCCTGGTTCGGGAGCCAGCGGTACCACTCCGAAGTCCGTCACCTCGAGGACGATGCCTCGGGCTGCGTCCACGGTGGCCAGTACACCCTCCACTGGACGGGCATAGCCGTTGTCGGATGGCTCCTCCCGGTAGTAGCTCAAGCACCGGGTAATGCGACGGCCGTCCTCCATGTCTCGTCCGAAACTCCCGGTGGGCCACGGATCGATCTGGACCTTGTCGTAGTCGGTGATCCCCCGGCGGCTGATGGCGGCCTGCCATGCGGGGTCTTCCTTCAGGGCGAGGATCGACCGGTAGGCATCGTCGTAGAGCAGGGCTGGCCGCACGTCGTCCCGAGGGGTCCACTCGATGATGGCGCTGTCGGACACCCGGACGACCACCTCGATGACTGCTGCCTCGGGACCGGGGAGGACTACCAGGCGTATCCGGCGCTCCAGCGGGGCTCCGGCGGCGAAGGCGGCCATCTGGGTCCGGTTGGGCTCATCTACGGCGATGGTGGCGAACAAGGTGCCAGCGGGTACCCGACCGCTCCCGGTCACAGCAGTTACTGCCGTGCGCACCTCGTCCGCGGTGAGTGGGTCGTGCGGGTGGGCACCGCGTGTCGCTGTGTCCGTCATGGAACTTCCTCCTTCAACGGGCGGCCCAACTGGAGCCATCGCGCAGGCTACCGCTCAGCCGAGCCCAGATCCGCTTGCGGCGATAGTGTCCGATCGATGCCGGAGACCCGATCCATCCACGGTGGCCGTCCACTCGGTTCCGAACGCACGTGACCAGCGTGCAGATTCAGGTAGTGGTGGACCGCGACCGGTGCATCGGATCCGGCAACTGCGTATTCTGGGCCCCGGCGAGTTTCGAACTCGACGACGAGGGGATGTCGGTGCCGGCCGAGCGCACACCCGACTCGCTAGAGGCGCTCCAGGTGGCCGTTGATGGCTGTCCCACGAAGGCCATATCCATCGAGGTGACGGGAACCGAAGCCACCTCCGGCAAAGGTGAGTAGTAGCGAACAATGCCTATCCCCTTGACCGATGAGCATGAAGAGCTCCGACGGACCGTCCAACGGTTCCTCGGCACCCATAGCGGGCCCGATGTCGCCCGGGTGGTGCTCGATGCCGAGGTCGAAGAGCTCCAACCGGTATGGGCGGCCATGGGAGTGGAGGGCTGGATGGGCATCCACCTCCCCGAGGCGCACGGAGGGCAGGGGTTCGGGCTCTTGGAACTGGCCATCATCGTGGAGGCGGGGGGCTGGGCAGCGACGCCGGGGCCACTGCTTCCCACCACGGCCGTCTCGGCGCTGTGTGCTCGGTACCTGCCAGCTGACGAGGTGGCTCGGGTGCTCCCCGGTCTCATCGACGGGACCACACCCGCAGCTGTCTATCTCGGCTCAGGGGCCCTGGAGGTGACTGGTCGCGGCGTCGACGGGGCGCTGACCGTGTCGGGCACCCTCCGCCCCGTGCTGGGCCTCGGGACTGCTGGGCTGGCCCTGGTGCCCGTCGCCCCAGCCGACGGGGTGGTCACCTGGTGCGTGATCGACGTGGGTGCGGGTGGGCCGGTCCAGGTCGAGGCCCTGCCCAGCGTGGATGCCATCCGCCGGGTGGGCGTACTGAAGGTGGACGGGCTGTCGGTGCCGGCAAATCGGCTGCTGGCCGGAATGCCGGAGCGCCGGGTCAGCGATGTGGTGTTGGCGCTGCTGGCTGCCGAGCATGCTGGTGGGGCCCGGTGGTGCCTAGAGACGGCTACCGAGTACGCCAAGGCGCGGGTGCAGTTCGGTCGTCCTATCGGCCAGTTCCAGGCCGTCAAGCACCGGGCCGCCGACATGGCCGTCCGGGTGGAGCAGATGACGTCGGTGGCATGGGACGCCGTGCTGGCGGTCGACGCCGCCCTACGAGAAGGCGACGCCGCCCTACGAGAAGGCGACGCCGCCCTACGAGAAGGCGACGCCGCCCAGCGGGTTGGCCGCGGTGGTTCCGTGGAAGCAGACGACGACGATGGTGTGGAACTGGCGGTCACCGCAGCCGGGTCCTTGGTCCTCGATGGCTATGTGAGCTGCGCCCAGGACTGCCTGCAGCTGCTGGGAGGGATCGGATTCACCTGGGACCACGACCTGCACGTGCACCTCAAGCGGGCGATGGCTGATCGACAGCTGCTCGGAGGGAGCGACGACCAGCGCCTGCGGCTGGCGGCCGCCGCCGGTCGCGGTGCCCGGCGAGCGCTGACCGCTGACCTTCCCGATGAAGCCGACAGGTGGCGAGCTGACCTGGCCCCGCTGGCCACTGAGCTGGCCGCAGCCGATGCCGGCAGCCGCCGAAGTCGGCTGGTCGATGCTGGGCTGATCGCCCCGCACTGGCCGGCACCGTGGGGCCGGGACGCAGGGGCTGTGGAGCAGGTAGTGATCGACGAAGTGTTGGCTGGAGCCGGTGTCGACCGTCCCCACCTCGGTGTTGGGGCATGGGTCCTGCCCGTGCTGATCGCCTGTGGCACAGCCGAGCAGCAACAGCGCTGGGTCCGACCCACGCTGATGGGGGAGATCTCGTGGTGTCAGCTCTTCTCCGAACCGGGAGCCGGATCGGACCTCGCCAGTCTCACCATGCGGGCCGAGCGGGTAGACGGCGGGTGGTCGCTGACCGGGCAGAAGGTCTGGACCTCGATGGCCCACCTGTCGCAGTGGGGGATCTGCCTGGCCCGGACGAACGCCGATGCCCCGAAACACGAAGGCATCACCTACTTCATGGTGGACATGGCCTCCACTGGCCTTGACGTGCGCCCGTTGCGTGAGCTCACCGGGGCGGCGCTGTTCAACGAGGTCTTCTTCGACGAGGTGTTCGTCCCCGACGACTGCGTGATCGGGGAGGTCGACCGAGGGTGGGGCATTGCCCGGATGACGCTGGCCAACGAACGGGTCTCGATCTCCTCGGGCGCCACCTTCGGCACCGGGGTCGAGTCCCTGGTCCGCCTAGCGGCGCGTCACGAGGGCGGAGTGCCCGATACCACGGCCAACCGGCTGGGGGCCCTCTTGGCCGAAGCGCAGTCGTTGCGGCTCATGGCGCACCGTTCAGCCCTGCGAGCATTGGCCGGCTCTGACCCAGGCCCAGGATCGAGCCTGCGCAAGCTGCTCGGGGCTGAGCACGAGCAGCGAGTGCAGGAGCTCGGGCTGATCATGCAGGGTCCCGAGGGTGCTGTGGCCGACGGCAGGCCCAGTCGGTGGTCGCAAGGCGCCCTGGCCACACGATGCCTCACCATCGCCGGGGGGACCAGTGAGGTCCAGCGCAACGTGATCGGCGAACGTATCTTGGGCCTGCCTCGCGACAAGGAACCGGAGAACTGACGACATGGCATGGGACTTTTCGACCGATCCTGAGTTCCAGATACAGCTCGACTGGATGAACACATTCGTGCGCGAGGAAGTGGAGCCGCTCGACCTGTTGTGGGGGGACCGGGTCTTCCACCCGCTCGCACCCGGGCTGCGGGCCATCGTGGATCCACTCAAGCAGCAGGTGCGAGCCCGGGGCCTGTGGGCCTGCCATCTCGGCCCCGAGCTAGGGGGACAGGGGTATGGGCAAGTAAAGCTGGCCCTGATGAACGAGATCCTGGGGCGGTCACAGTGGGCATCTGTCATCTTCGGGACCCAGGCACCCGACACCGGCAACGCCGAGATCATCGCCCACTACGGCACTGAGGCCCAAAAGCGCGACTACCTGGAGCCGCTGCTGTCCGGAGAGCTGTTCTCGGCCTATTCGATGACCGAGCCCCAAGGAGGTTCCGACCCGTCGCTGTTTGAGACATCGGCCACCCGGGACGGGGACGAGTGGGTCATCGAGGGATGGAAGTTCTTCACGTCCAATGCCCGCACAGCGGCGTTCCTCATCGTGATGGCCGTCACCGATCCCGAGGTCGCGGTCTACCGGGGCATGTCGATGTTCCTGGTTCCGACGGATACGCCAGGCATCGAGATCGTGCGCAACATCGGGTTGATGGGTGAGCGGGTCCCCGGCAGCGGCTCGCACGCCCTCATCCATTACCACCAGGTCCGGGTTCCGGCCGACAGCCTGCTCGGCGGTGAGGGGCAGGCCTTCGTCATCGCTCAGACCCGCCTGGGTGGCGGCCGGGTCCACCACGCCATGCGCACCGTGGGCATGGCCACCAAGGCACTCGACATGTTGTGCGAGCGGGCGGTCAGTCGCCGTACACGCGACGGCATCCTGGCCGACAAGCAGAGCGTGCGGGACTACGTCGCTGACTCCTACATCCAGTTGACCCAGTTCCGCCTCCTGGTCCTCTACGTGGCTTGGTGTATCGACCAGGGCCACGATCCAAAGGCCGTGCGGCGGGATATCGCGGCCATCAAGGTGCTGACACCCCAGGTGCTCCACGACGTGGCCCAACGGGCCATCCAGGTGCATGGCGCCCTGGGGGTCTCCGACGAGCTGCCTCTTGGAGGCCTGTGGATGACGGCCCCGGTCATGGGTCTGGTCGACGGTCCCACCGAGGTGCACCGGACCACGGTGGCCCGCCAGGTGCTCAAGGGGTACACGCCGGTCGAGGGTCTGTGGCCGTCCCAGCACCTACCGGGGCGGGTAGCTGCCGCCCGAACCAAGTTCGCGGCCTATCCGGAGGCGCTGGCATCGGCCGCGGCCGGGTGGCCCGCCCAGGACGCGGCCGCAGATCTCGAGCACGAAGTGGGGAACCAGTGAGCAGCGACGGAACGAGCAGCGCCATCTACGAGCCTCGGCTCGACGGAGATCGTCTCGGACAGTGGATGGACGATCAGGGCCTGCCCGGCGCCGGGCAGCCCATGACGGCCCGCTTCATCACCGGAGGGGCCTCTAACGACCTCTTCGAGATCACCAGGGGGGACTTTCGGTGTGCGCTTCGGCGCCCGCCAGACCCGGTTCCAGCCGGACGGGACGCCACCATGCTCCGCGAGCACCGCCTACTGGTGGCCCTGGCTGATACCGACGTGCCCCACCCCCGGGTGGTGGCAGGGTGCGACGACCCCTCGGTGGTCGGCGGCTGTTTCTACCTGATGGAGTTCGTCGATGGCTGGTCGCCGATCCAGGAGGGAACGACCTGGCCCGAGCCGTTCGGCTCTGACCTGGAAGCCCGCCGGGGCCTGGCCTTCGAGCTGGTCGATGGGATCGCCCGGCTGGCCCGGGTGGACTGGGAGTCGCGGGGGCTCTTGGGCTTCGGGCGTCCCGACGGATTCCACGAGCGCCAGGTCGACCGGTGGCTCCACCACCTCGAGGCCGTGCAGTTCCGACCGATCCCCGGCATCGATGAGGCGGCGGCATGGCTGCGCACTCACCGGCCTCGCTCCTACCGACCGGGAATCATGCACGGGGACTATCAGTTCGCCAACGTCATGTACCACCATGGTGCTCCAGCTCGTTTGGCTGCCATCGTCGACTGGGAGATGGCCACCATCGGTGATCCCTTGCTCGACCTCGGGTGGGTCATCAACGGATGGCCTGACGACACCTCGACCGGTGGCCAGGGCACGGTGAGCTATGTCGACTACACGGGAATGCCGACCAAGGACGAACTGCTCCAGGCGTATGCCGTGGCCAGTGGCCGGCCCGTCGACGAGATCGATTACTACGTGATCCTGGCCCGGTTCAAGCTGGCCATCGTGCTCGAGGGCGGGTACGCACGGGTGGTGGCAGGGGAGGCCGACAACCCGAAGATGGCCATGTTCGGCGACGTCGTGCTCGATATGGCGGCCAAGGCTGCCGAGTTGGCCGCTACGACCCCGCTGCGATGACCGCCAGTGCGGGCCCAGGGCCAGGCGACCGGTTCGATCTGACTGACCGTGTGGTCCTGGTCACGGGTGGCAGCCGCGGGCTCGGCCGGGCCATGGCGCTCGGCTTTGCCGACGCCGGGGCCCACGTGATCGTGGCCAGCCGCAAGATCGATGCCTGTCTGGAGGTGGCCGACGAGATCGAGTCCCGAGGGAGACAGGCCCTGGCCGTGGCCGTCAACGTCAGCCACTGGGACGAGCTCGACGGGCTGGTGGAGCGAGCCTATGAGCACTTCGGACGAGTAGATGTGCTGGTCAACAATGCCGGCATGTCGCTCCTCTACGGCGACTTGGCCGACGTGGGCGAGGCGATGTGGGACAAGGTGGTCGGCCTCAACCTCAAGGGGCCGTTCCGCCTGACCGCACTGTTGGCGCCGCGCATGATGGCCGACGGCGGAGGCTCGGTGATCAATGTGTCGAGCACCGGGTCGATCCGGCCCGCGCCGTTCATGCTTCCCTACGATGCGGCCAAAGCCGGCCTCAACGCCCTCACCGTCGGCTTCGCCCATGCCTATGGACCCAGTGTGCGGGTGAACTGCATCATGGCGGGACCGTTCTTTACCGACGTCTCCATGGAGTGGGATCTCGAAGCCTTCGATGTCGAGGCGAAGCAGCGACACGCGCTCGGCCGCGGCGGGGAGCCGGACGAGGTAGTGGGGGCCGCCCTCTACTTCGCATCGGACGCATCGAGCTATACCACCGGCTCGGTCCTACGAGTCGACGGCGGGATCCCCTGATCGGTTGACTGCGGCTGGAACGGCCTGGCCAGCAACCGTGGAGACCGCCGCTCAGGTCGAAGGATGCTCCTGGTCGCCGACGGCGTCCACCTCGCTCCAGGGGTCGGAACCGTCGAGGGCGGCCACTATCCGGGCGGCCACGTCGTCGGGCTCCAGCACGGCACGATCCAGGTAGCCCTCGGCCGCCCACCGCTCGAAGTACTGGCCGGCGACGGCCGGATCCCATCCGTCGGCGAAGGATGTCGCTGTCGGACCCACCACCACTCGGACCACCCGCAGCCACGGCTCCTCGGCCCGCAGCCCGGTGATGAGTCCGTCGAGGGCTGCCTTGCTGGCGGCATAGGGGACGAGGCCGGGCCAGGGACGGTTGACCGAGTGGGAGGTCAGCAGGGCACACATCGGATCCGGTGAGGCCCGTAGGTGGACGAGAGCGGCCGATATCGTCAGCGCAGCACCGACCACATTGGTGGACAGGACGTCGCTCCACGTGGCCGCCGAAGTGTCGGCCACGGAACCGAGTGGTGATGCCCCGGCGGCATAGACGACGGCGTCGAGGCCACCTAGGGCTCCGACGGCATCCTCGACCATGGTGCGGCACTGGTCGCCGTCGGTGGCATCACCCACCAAACCGATGGCTGTCGATCCGGCCGCGGTCACTGTGTCGGCCAAGGCATCGCCACGTCGTGCCACCACGGCGATGGAGTAGCCCCGCCGCCCGAGCGACACCGCCACGCTGCGGCCGATACCTGAGGACCCACCGACCACCAGGACCCGTGTACGAGTCGTCATGGAGCGGGTCGTCTGCGCTCCTGCTGGATCTCGATGGTGTTGCCAGCGGGATCGGCAAACCAGATCTGCACGACGGCGCCCTGGGCCCCACGCACATAGGCGATGCCGTCCCCCTCGAGCTCGGCGATGGCCGCATCGAGGTCGTCCACGGCAAAGCAGACATGAGGGCCGGTGGGCTGAATCACATCGGTGCCAGCGTCGGCATCGACCAGGTGGATCTGCACGTCGGCGACGTCGAACCAGTGCCCGTCCACACCGGCGATGGCTGGGCGGTCCTCGTCGACCAGGTGGAGCAGCCGACGGTAGAAGTCGACGGACTCGTCAAGATCGCCTTCCACGTTGACGCTGTGGTGGAGGACTCGCGTGACCTTCACTGCGGCCATCCATCAGGAACCACAGAGTGGGTGATCTGGCGGGGGTCGATGGCCTGGTGGGTATTGCCGGCCTCGTAGACGGCGAAGCACAGCTGCAGCGCTTTGATGGCCTCGGTGGCGCTCATCTCGGGGGGCACACCGTCGACCAGGGTGTCGATGAAGTTGCTGGATGCCCGACGGAATCCGGTGCCCCAGTCGGCGTCGATGTGAGGGAACGACGTGGTGGTCTGCTTTCCTTGCCTGCCTTCGTAGAGAACGACGGCGGGGAGGTCCAGCATCTGGCCGGTGCACCGGGTGACCCAAAGGAAGCCTTCGTCGCCTTGGATCTCGAAGAACTCGTCGGCTCCGTAGTAGTCACTACGCAGCCACATGGCCGGGGCGTAGCTGACGTCCATGGTGCCGAGGATGGACGGGTCCTCGTATGCAAAGATGGCGGCGCACGGCTCGAAGTAGTGGTCACGGCGGCGCACGGCGGCCTGGACCGACACGATGTCCTGGTCGAACATCCATAGTGCGACGGCGTACTTGTGGATCATGTCGTCGAAGAGGTGTCCGCCGGGACTGGTCTCGGTCATCCGCCAGAGGTAGCCATCGATTTCCAGGCCGTTCTGAAACTCCGAGTCCGTCTGGCCCACCACGGTGCGCAGCCGGATCTGGGTGGGACGGCCGATCGCTCCCTCAGTCAGCAACTGCTTGGCCAGCTCAAGGGGTGGGTAGTGGCGGAAGCACTCGCTGACCCGCAGGACCACACCGGCCTCGTCGGCGGCTGCCGCCATCGCCCGGGCTTCGGTGACGGTGTTGGCCAGTGGCTTCTGGCACGAGACATGCTTGCCGGCTTCCACTGCAGCCAACACGTGGTCATGGTGGAGGAACGTTGGGGTGAGGATCTCTACGGCGTCGACCTCGGGGTCGGCCAGCAGGTCGGCCAGATCGGTATAGGAGCGGTCGACACCCCAGGCACGGGCGGCCTCGGCGGCCCGACCCTCCTTGGGATCGCACACAGCCACCACGTCGCACCGAGGGTCTTCGAGATAGCCGGCAACATTGAGCGAGGCAATGTTCCCAGCCCCCACGATTCCGATCCGAGGCCGGGTGATCAATGCGGGGGTGGGCGCCATGGCGGTCAGGCTACTGCTGCCCATTGGTCGTGCGCCGTGTGCGTAGTGGTCACGGTGCTCCACCGTCTCCCTCGCCTGGCTCGTCGGGGATCTGTGTACGCAGCTCGTCCTTGACCACCTTGCCGGTGGCATTGCGGGGAAGCGCCTCGAAGAAGTACCAGCGGCGCGGCACCTTGGAGCGGGCGAGGTACTCGAGGGTGTGCTCTCGCAGGACGTCGCCGTCGGCCTCGTGTCCGGGACGCAGGACCACGCATGCCACCACGTCCTCACCCAGCACCGGGTGGGGAACCCCCAAGACCGACACTTCATGGATGGCAGGGTGGAGGGCGACGGCGTGCTCGACGTCGGTCGGGTGGATGTTGTTGCCGCCACGGATGATGACGTCCTTGCTGCGGCCGACGATGTACAGGTAGCCGTCTTCGTCGATCCGACCCAGGTCGCCGGTCATGAGCCAGCCGTCGACCCAGGTGCTTGCCGTGGCTTCTGGGTCTCCGTAGTACTCGCGGGCCCGGCCCGGGATCCGCATGCGCACCTCACCGATCTGGCCTGCGGGCACCGGCAAACCGTCGGCTCCAGCGCAGATGATCTCGGCGGGAGGCAGGGGCTTTCCCACCGATCCGGGCCGCCGGATGGCCTCCCCGGGGGGCATCATGCAGTAGACGGATCCTGCCTCGGTCATCCCGTAGTTGTTGGAGACCAGAGCGGTGGGCATCTTGGTTTGGAGCTGTTCGAGTACGGCCGGGGCCAGGGGTGCGCTGCCCACGGTGCATAACTGCACTGACTGCAGGTCTGCCTCGGCGAAGTGTGGGTGCTCGAGGAGCAGCGTGGCCATGGCTGGGACGAGGAAGACCGATCCTGGCCGCTCTTGCTCGACGGTCTCTTGCCAGGTGCCGGCGTCGAAGGAGGAGAGGTAGATGCCCCGCAGGCCCAGCTTCATCGGCGTAAGGACGAAGGCGATGCCGGCAAACGTGTAGGGCGGGCTGGCATGCAGCCAGGACCCACCGCTCCACACTGGCTTGCGGAAGGGGACCAGCGATGAGTTGTCGTGGCGGACCGCCACTGCCTTGGGATGGCCGGTGGTACCCGAGGTGTAGAGGATGTCGGCCAGGTCGCCCCGGTCGCGGGGGACCTGGAAGTACTCGGTATCCGGGTGCAGCATGACGGACCAACGCACGATCCCATCGACCCCATCGACCCCATCGCTCGTGCCGTCAGCCCCGGCCTCGGGGACGCCTACGACGAGTGCAGGCCCACCGGGCAGGTGGCGATCGAGGAGCGAGTGCTCGACGAACGCCACCGTCGTCCCCGAGTGCTCGAGCATCCGGGCCACTTCGGGCCGGGTGAGTTGGGGGTTGAACGGGACGGCCACGGCCCCCGCTCGGTGAATGGCGGAATAGATGGACATCCACCGCAAGGCGTTGGCGGCCTGCAGATGGAGGGCGACCCGGTCGCCAGGAGCTACACCAGAAGCCACCAGGCCGTGGGCCAGCCGGGTGGCGGCGGTGTCCCACTCAGCGAACGTCATGGATCCACGGCCGACCACGGTGTAGGCCGTCTCGTCCCCAAAAGCTTCGGCCATGGCATGGAGCTGCTCGGAGGGCAGTAGGGCCATGGTCAGTGTGCTCCCGGTTGCGTGGTGGGCGTTGCCTGGCGGACTGCGCTGTGGGCGCTCACTGCACGGACATGGCGTACTCGGACTCGGCCTCGGGGTCGTCCCACGGGGGTCCGTCGACGTCCACCACCACCGTGTCGAGTCCACCAGTGAATCGAAAGGGAGCGGCGTAGCGGCGAGTCACCGGGAGCCCGTCGCTGTAGCCACAGGTCAGTCCAGCCCCGGTAAGCGAAAACCGGGTCAGGGTAAACCGCGGGATGTCGACTCGGGCAGTTTCGTGGCCGTCGATCAGTAGATGACCGATCCCGCGGTGCTCACCGGTGCTTTCGAAGTGGAAGGCCACTTCGTGGCTCCCGGGTGTCAACTGCTCGCTGCTCTCTACCCAGTACTCCTTGAGACTGGCGAAGTTGTGGGAGTAGGCCAGGCGCCCGTCAGTCACGTAGAAGCTCCAGCCTCCGAGACCAGATCCTTGAGCCAGGATCACCCCTTCCACGGCGGCGCCACCGGGCCCGGGGTCGGGTACCTCGATGGTGGCCCGGATGTGATGCACGCGATTGCGCACGTTGACGGCGACCGGCTCAGGCACCATGGCACCATCTCTACGGTAGATGTAGCGCACTCGTGGCGGCACAGGGACGGGCCGCCCGAACACCAGGTCCGAGAAGGGCCGGTTGTCGAGAGGTAGCACCCCATACTTGCGGGCCTCCTCCCACCACCGGGCGATGAGTGCCCGGAGCCGCTCCGGCTCTTGTTCGGCCAGGTCGTGGCATTCAGATGGATCGACGGTGACGTTGTACAGCTCCCACTGGTCATCCTCGAATCCGACCGACGTGTCTTGGACCGGGTGGTAGGCGACTGCCTTCCACCCGTCCTCGTACAGGGCCCGGCAGCCGAAGATCTCGTAGTACTGCACGTGATGGTGGTCGGGTGCCTCGGGATCGGAAAAGCTGTCAGCGAAGGAGACACCGTGCACGGGTGACTGCTCGACCCCGCCCAGCATCTCGGGCGCATCGACACCGAGCACTTCGAGCAGCGTCGGAAGCAGATCGATGGCGTGGACGTACTGACGGCGGAATACGTCAGCACCTTGCGCGGTGGCGCCCGTCCCTGAAGTCCCGGCGGGCCAGTGCACGATCATCGGGTCGGCCACTCCGCCCTCGTGCACCTCGCGCTTCCATCGGCGGAAGGGAGAGTTGCCAGCGATGGTCCATCCCCACGGATAGTTGTTGTGGCAGAGCGGCCCACCGATTTCGTCGATCCGGGCCACACCTTCGGCCACCGAGCGCGGCGCCATGTTCCAGGGACGAAGATCGTTGACCGACCCGGTCGGCCCACCTTCAGAGCTGGCCCCGTTGTCGGACAGCACGATCAGTACGGTGTTGTCGAGGTCGCCCGTGCGATCGAGGAACTCGACTAGCCGCCCGAGCTCGTGGTCAGTGTGAGACAGGAACCCGGCGAACGCCTCCATGTAGCGGGCGTACAGGCGCTGCTCATCGGGGGTCAGGCTGTCCCAGGACGGCACCCAGTCGGGCCGAGGGGAGAGCTCGCAGGTCTCGGGCAGGATGCCGCGCTCCTTCTGGCGCTCGAACGTGGCCTGACGCCACTCGTCCCAACCGGCATCGAAGCGTCCTCGATAGCGCTCGATCCAATCGGCCGGGGCCTGGTGAGGGGAGTGGCAGGCACCGGGGCAGAAATACAGGAAGAACGGCTTGTCAGCATCGACGGCCCGCAGGTCGCTGATCCACTCGATGGCGTGGTCCACCAGGTCCTCGGTGAGGTGGTAGCCCTCTTCGGGTGTGGCTGGCGGTGGCACCTGGTGGTTGTCGGACACCAGGGCCGGCACGAACTGGTGGGTCTCCCCTTGGAGAAACCCGTAGAAGCGCTCGAAGCCGCGCCCCAGCGGCCAGCTCCGTCGAGAAGCAGCCAGGTGGCTGTCGCCCTCGGGGGTGAGATGCCACTTGCCGAGGGCGAAAGTGGCCCAGCCGCGTGCTTCCAGCATCTCGGAGAGGAACCCATTGGCCCGGGCGATGGTGGCGTCATAGCCGGGGAACCCGGTGGCTAGCTCGGCGACTCGGCCCATGCCATTGGCATGGTGGTTGCGACCGGTCAGCAGGCAGGCTCGGGTGGGGGAGCACAGGGCCGTGGTGTGGAAGTTGGTGTACTGCAGCCCCCGACCGGCCAGGCCATCGATGACGGGGGTCTCGAGGTCAGATCCGAAGCAGCCGAGTTGGGCGAAGCCGACGTCGTCCAAGACGACGAGCACCACGTTCGGGGCCTCTGGACCCGGACGCTGGGGTGTAGGCCACCACGAGGTCGACCCGTGGAAGTCATCAGCAATGACTCCTTGGAACGCACCGGGTTCCATAGGGCTAGCAGCGCGGCCGGGTCGCAGGAGCGGGCTGAACGGGCATCGAATGACAATCTAGGCGAGTGCAGGCATTCGGGGCCGGGTGGCGGAATGCACCCGTCTCGGACAGCCGTCCGGCGATAGCATGATTGAGTCCCGACAGCCGACCAACCGGTCCCATCTGTCCGATCCGCCTGCAACTGGCTACTACTGGAGGTCCTGCCGATGACCCGCTTCGTGGAGAACGCACCCGAGGCCGTCTTGGCCGCGGCCAAGGAGATGCTGGCCAAGGGCCTGGTGGAGGGAACGGCCGGCAACATCTCGGCCCGCCAGGAGGACGGCACGGTTTGCGTCACCCCGTCGTCGATCGACTACCAGGAGATGACCCTGGAGGACCTGATGATCGTCGATCTCGACGGCGCTGTCGTGTCTGGCCACCAGTCGCCGTCATCGGAGATGCCGCTGCACCTGTCGGCCTACCGGGCCTTCGACGATGTTGGTTCGGTAATCCACTCGCACCCGGTGTACGCCACCATGTTCGCTGTGGCCCGTCAGCCCATCCCATCGTGCATCGACGAGTTCACCATCTACGTGGGTGGAGATGTCCGGGTCACGGAGTACGCCATGAGCGGCCGGCCTGAGGTCGGGGACAACGCGGTGGCCGCACTCGAGGGTCGGGGCGCAGCCCTGATCGCCAACCACGGACTGGTCGCCGTCGGCCCGACCCCGGCCAAGGCCATGCACATCACCGCACTGGTCGAGCGGAGCGCCTTCATCATCTGGGGGGCGACGCAGCTCGGCCCCATCCACCACCTGCCCGAGGGTGTCGACCGCAAGTTCGCCGGGGTCTACGACTACATGCGCCAGAACCCATGAGCACCTCGCCGGCCGCTGGCGGGGCTGTCGGTCGAGTCGATGGCCAAGTGAGGGCTCGGCTCGAGGCACGGGGGCTCCGGCTGCACGGCCCCCACCCACCGCACGACCCGCTCGATGCCGTGGTGGTGCACGGCGGCGTGGCGCGGACGTCCGGCCAGCTGCCACGGATCGATGGGCAACTCACCTGCATCGGCACGCTGGGCGACACCGTCGACGTAGACGAAGGGGCACGGGCCGCTGCAGTATGCGCCCTCAACGCGCTTGCTGTTCTCGAGGTGGCTCTCGGGTCCCTCGACCGGGTCGAGCGGGTGCTGACCGTCACGGGGTACGTGGCCTCGACCCCCGACTTCCACCAGCAGCCCGCCGTCGTCGACGGAGCTAGCGAGGTACTCGTGCACGCCTTCGGCATCGCCGGGCGCCATACCCGGTCGGCTATTGGCGTTGCATCGCTGCCGCGGGGTGGAGCGGTTGAGATCGAGGTCACCGTGGCGGTCAAGGGATGACCGGCGACAGCGAGTATGCCGTCGCGCTGGCGGGACTCGGTGCGGCCACCCTGGGGGAGTGCGGAGCACGGTCCCTGCCGACGAGGATCCGTCCGGTGTGGTCAAGAGCTGCGGTGGTGGGCCCGGCGTATCCGGTGCGGTGCACGCCCGGGGACAACCTGGCCATCCATGTGGCTGCAGCCCGAGCCGCGGCCGGCTCGGTGCTGGTCGTCGACGTGGGCGATGTGCGTGACCGGGGGTACTGGGGCGAGGTGCTCACCACCGGTGCGCTGGCCCGCGGTATCGGAGGGCTGGTGATCGACGGGGGCGTCCGGGATGTGGTGGCCTTGGAATCCCTGGGGTTTGCGGTGTTTGCTGCGACAGTAGCGCTGCGGGGTGCTTCCAAGGACGCCCGTGGGTCGGTGGGACTGCCTGTGGAAGTGGCTGGGGTGCAGGTCGACCCGGGTGACTGGGTGGTGGGAGACGTCGACGGTGTGGTGATCGTCCCCGGGGACCGCCTCGCCGAGGTGCTGGCCGCCGGGCAGGCCAGAGCTGCAGCCGAAGAGACCTACTTTGATGCGCTGCGTGCCGGAGCCACGACGGTCGAACTGCTGGGACTCGACGAATCGCTCATCAGGGACGGCGACCTGCCGAGTAGCAGTGCAGGGGCGTGATCCGGTGACCGGCGGAACCTCGGGTCAGTGGTTGGTGTAGTTGATGGCGCCAGCGCCCTTGACGCCGATGGCGAAGCAGAAGCAGTGGATCGAGGCGTTGTCAGTCACCGGACGCAGGCTGTGCACCACGTTCGGAGGGATGTGGACGAGGTCCCCCTGGGCGATCAAGCGGTCTTCGTCGCCGATGGTCATGGTGCCACGGCCACGGAGCACGTAGTAGAACTCGTGCGTCGGGTGGGAGTGCGGGTCGACGTATCCGCCTCCGGCCACCTCGAACTCGTTGACCAGTTCGAGGAATCCACCATCGGTCAACTCGCGCATCTCTTGGGACTTCACCAACCACCACACCGGCACCGTGCCGTTGTGCTCGATGATGGGTTCGACATCTTCGATGTTCCGTACGTCCATCTGGTGTGCTCTCCTCTATCGAACGGTGGCCTGCCCAACTCAGGTCTAGGGCCGGGGCCGCCTCTCCGCGTGTCGAGACGATGGTACCTTCGCAGCAGGTTTCGTTACCTGAGGAGTGCCGACGTGGGTGCAGCCGTACGAACAGTGTCCCCGACCGCGCTCGATGCGGTGACATGGGCTCCCTTCGGTTGGTTGCCAGTAGCCGATACCAATCCGTCTGATGGCGACCACCACCTCGACTTCGCCTGGGGCGACGTCCACGTCAACCGGATCAGCCACCGGCTTGACGAGGTTTCAGCCGTCAACGGTGGTCTGCGGTGCGACGAGCTGTTCCGCCACGTCACCCACACCCAGGTTCTGATGCCGCTCGACACGGCGGCCGTGATCGCCGTGGCTCCTGCTGGCGCAGCTATGGACTCGCTGCCTGATGCCGGATTGGTGACGGCGTTCATCCTGCAGCCGCTGCAGACCGTGGTGCTCCACCGCGGAACGTGGCACTGGGGTCCGTATCCGGTCGGCTCCGAATCGGTCGAGCTCTTCAACGTGCAGGGTCTCCGATACCGGGAGGACAACGATCGGGCCGACCTCGGTGCCCTCGGCTCGATGGTCGACGTCTTGTTCGCGTAGCCCTGGTGTCCTGGTGTCCAGCTGTCCAGCTGTCCAGCTGGCTAGCTGGCTAGCGGGCAGCGATCGGCTGCCACGCGAACTCATGCAGTTGTCGCTAGAGTCCGAGCACTAGCAGTTTCCATCGACTGATCGCAGGAATGGGAGTCGGGCCGCAAGGCCAGGCGCGGTCAGTCTGAAATAAGGAAGTGTGCAGATGGGGAAGATTCGGGGGAATCGGACGGCTTCGATCGCAGTAGCGGTCGGGCTAGCAGTGTTAGCCGCAGGATGCTCGTCCTCGACGAGCAGTTCGACCACGACAACTACGTCGGCCACCACCACAACTACCGCGGCATCGGGCTCCGGCTCGCCGGCGCCTGGGGTGACGGCCACCTCGGTCACCATCGGGGCGATCTCGAGCCGGAGCGGCGTGTTGGCTGGCTACTTCGGGCAGTTCGTTCCCGGGATGACCGCCTACATCAACACCGTCAACGCCGAGGGCGGGGTGAACGGTCGCAAGATCGACTTGGCCTACAACCTGGACGACGGCGGATCACCCTCCCAGTTCACTCAGCTGTCCCACACATTGATCGACCAGGACCACGTGTTCGCCGTGGCGGCGGCGTCGCCGTGGTTCTCCCCCGGCTACTTCGCCTCGACGGCCACACCTACCTACGGGTACAACGTGACCGGCAACTGGTCGCCGTATCCGAACTTGTTCGCCTCGGGCGGGTCGGTGCAGGACTACAACAGCGCCACGTCCACCTATGCGTACTTTGCCAAGACCACCGGCTCGAAGTCCCTGGCCTTCATCAGCTACGGCCCAGCTATTGCTTCGTCCTACAACGCATGCAGCACCGCAGCGAAGGACATGGCCGCGGCCGGTTACAAGGTGAGCTTCGTCGATGTCGGCGCTCAGCTTGCTGGCAGCTTCACCTCAGATGCCCAGCGGCTGCAGCAGTCGGGCTCGGATGCCATCATCAGCTGCATGCAGGCCTCGGACAACGTCACGCTCTCCCGCAATATCCATCAGTACGGACTCACCATCAAGCAACTGTGGCTCAACGGCTATGACCAAGCGCTGCTCGACCAGTACCCCAGCCTGATGAGTGGCGTCTACATGACCAACGCCGGAAACGTACCCTTTGCCGCCGCTTCGAACCCGACGCTCTACCCCGGCATGAAGGCCTACATGGACGCCATGAAGAAGTACGAGCCGACCTACGCCAACAGCAATGTGGCGCTCTCGGGCTGGCAAGCCGCCGCGCTGCTCGTGGCCGGCATCAAGGCCGCTGGGAAGAACCCGACACAAGCTTCAGTGGTGTCGGCGACCAACCAGATCACCGACTTCACTGCGGCAGGGACCCAGGCGACCACGAACTGGACGATGGCCCACGACAAGGCCACCTACCCGACGTGCTCTGCCTGGGTCCAGGTGAAGGGGACGAAGTTCGTATCGGTCTTCTCCACGGGCAAGCACGTGTTCGTCTGCGTCAGGGCCGACCCTAAGCATCCAGTGCCAGTACCGGCCCCAGCCGGAACGCCGGGGGCATGACCAGGAACCCAGCCGAGCGAGGATAGGCCCGAGCAGGCGTGCAGCACCTCTTAGGATTCGGCATACCAGGCGTGCCCTACGGGTGTACGTACGCGCTGGTGGCCGTCGGACTGGTACTTACCTACCAAGCGACGGGCGTGCTCAACTTCGCCTATGGCGCCCAGGCCTATCTATCGGCCTTCGTCTTCACGTACCTCGTCCAGAACCAGCACCTCCCCGTGGGCGTTGCCTTCGTGATCTCCGTGGTGATCCTGGCCCCGGCCGTTGGCCTGATCCTCGACCGACTGCTGTTCCGTAAGATCGCGCCGGCCAATGTGATTGCCAAGTTGGTGACTGGGATCAGCATGCTGGTGGGCATCCCGGCCGTGCTGTCGGTGCTGTTCACCACCAGCAACCAGTACAACCCGCCGAGCATCCTGTTCGACCCCAACGTGGTCTACTTCCACCTGGTGGGCACTCCGATCAACGGGATCGCTGTCACCTGCGTGGTAGCCACAGCCGTCACCTTGATCGCCTTGGTCGTCCTGATGCGGTGGACGAACCTGGGCCTCCAGATGCGGGGCGCAGTGGAGAGTCGGCGTCTGATCGAACTCGACGGAGTCAATAGCGGACGGGTGGTGGCATCGGCCTGGGCTATCTCCGGGTTTATTGCCGGACTGGCTGGCGTCCTACTGGCTCCCATCTATGGCCAGTTGCAGTTCAGCGACTACGCCGCCTTGATGGTGGCCGCCTTTGCCGCCGCCGCCTGGGCCGTATTGCGGTCGTTGCCCGTCGCCGTGCTGGTGGGCATCTTGATGGGAATCACGGTGACTGTTCTCCAGGGTTACCTTCCCGTGGGCAGTATCTGGTCGTCAGCCGCCCTGACTTCGCTTCCGTTCGTTGTGCTGGTCGGCGCCCTGCTCCTCGTCCCCGGCATGCGCACCCTCGGCCAGGACAAGGACCCTCTGGCATCGGTGGATCCACCACCACCACCGATAGCTGCTGCCGTGCGTGCGCCCGAGTTCGACCGGGTGATCAAGATCCTCTGGTACGTCCTGTTGGTGGCTTTCAGCCTGTCCATGCTCACTTGGATGCCGAAGATCTGGGAGAACGTCTTCAACGCCGGACTGGCCTACTCGGTGGTATTTCTGTCGATCACCCTCATCACCGGCATGGGAGGCCAGTTGTCGCTCTGTCAGGCCACGTTGGCCGGCGTAGGGGCCTTTACCGCCGCGCAGGTGGCTGATCGCCTCGGTGCGAACTTGTTGGTCGGCGCCCTGGTCGGCGCCTTAGTGGCTGCCCTGGTCGCTGTCGTACTGGCCACCGCCTCGGTGCGCCTGCGAGGCCTGGGGCTGGCCCTGATGACCATCGCGGCCGCCCTGGTGTTCGACAATGCCATCTTCGCCCAGGTGGCTACCATCCGCGGACAGTCGATCAACGTAACGTCGAGTTCGGTGGGCTTCGGCATTCTCAACCCCAACGGACGGGCCTTCTTCGTGCTGGCCATGGTCGTCTTGTCGGTATGCGTGGTGCTCGTACTGCGGGTGCGCAACGGCTCGATCGGCCGGTTCCTGGGGGCCATGCGGGGGAGCAGCACGGCGGCCTCGGGGATCGGGGTGAACCTGACGTGGATGCACGTGCTGGTATTCGGCCTGTCGGGTGCGGTGGCCGGCCTGGGCGGGACACTGCTGGCCATCAATCAGCAGGCGGTCAACACCCAGACGTTCTCATGGAGCTTTTCGCTGGTGTTTGTGGTGGTAGTGGTGACCACCGGGGTGAGCACGCCCGAGGGGGCGATCCAGGCCGGATTCAGCTTCGTGGTGCTGCAGCAGCTGCTCACCTATGTGCCGTCCCGGCTGGGTGGTAACAGCCTCCTGGTCATCCTCTTCGCCTTCGGAGCCCTCACCTATGTGGCCCATCCCGAAGGGATCCTCGAGTTTCAGAAGCGGCGGTGGACGATGCGGTTCGAGCGGCTCTTGCTGCGCAACCGGACCAGTTCCACCGACATTTCAGGACCTGACGCCGGTGCAACCGCTGGCGATGGCCAGTTGGCCCGGGTAGCAGCCGATTCCGACCCGGCACTGGACCGCTGAGATGGCCCTGACCGCGAACGCCGAGGCCCTGCTGCGTGTCTCCGAGGTCACCAAGACGTTCGGGGGCGTCGCCGCCGTCGATGGCGTGTCGTTCAGCGTCCGCCCGGGGGAGAGCGTCGGGCTCGTCGGGCCCAACGGAGCGGGCAAGACGACGTTGTTCAACTGCGTGTGCGGGCAGCTGCGCCCCGAGAGGGGCACGATCGAACTCAACGGACGGTCCCTGAACGGCATGGCGACGTTCGAGCGGGCTCGTCTCGGGATCGGACGCACCTATCAGCGAGTCGAGGTCTTCTCGGACATGAACGTCCGAGACCATCTGATCGTGTCCGTGCGCGCTCGTTGGCGTCAGGGCCGGCTCTGGCGGGACCTGTGCAATCTGTCCAAGCCGACCGCTGACGAGCGTGAACGGGTCGATGCAGTCTTGGACCTGGTGGGCCTCTCGGACCGGGCCGATACATCGGTGTCCGCCCTTGGCCTCGGCTCCTGCCGGCTGGTGGAGTTGGCTCGGGCCCTGATTGCTGAGCCGGTGCTCCTCATGGCCGATGAGCCATCTTCGGGGCTCGACGTCCACGAGACTCGTGAACTCGGGGCCGTCCTGCGCCAAGTCCAGCGCGACCAGGGGATGGCCATGATCTTGATCGAGCACGACCTCGAGATGGTGGCTGAGGTGGTCGACCGGACGGTGGTGATGAACCTGGGTCAGGTGGTGGCCGAGGGACACTTCGATACGGTGATGGCCGATCCCATCGTGCGCAGTGCCTATCTGGGGCTGCACGAGTGAGCGCGTCGGCGGCAGCGACGACCGTTGGGGTCTCATCGGGCTCCGGCTCCGGGGTGGATGCTCCCGCCCTCGAGATGGTGGGGGTCAGCGCGGCCTACGGTCCCTACCGCGCCCTCTTCGATGTGTCCTTTGCGGTGCCCGCCGGGGGGATCACGGCTCTGATCGGGTCTAACGGCGCCGGCAAGTCCACTGTGTCCCGAGTGGCGTCGGGGCTACTGGCCACCTCGACCGGCACGGTGTGGCTCGATGGTCGTGACGTCACCGGATGGCCCGCCTACAAGATGGCCCGTATCGGGATGGCGCACGTGCCCGAAGGGCGAGGTGTGTTCGCCAGCCTGACCGTCGAGGAGAACCTCAAGTTGACCTTCCGCCTGAGGGGTGGACGCCGAACCGTAGCGGATTCGCTAGAGCGGGCCTATGAAGTGCTGCCGCTGCTCGCTGGCCGTCGCCATCAGCGCGGTGGCACCCTCTCCGGAGGCGAGCAGCGGATCTTGTCGCTGGCCAAGGTACTCATTGTCCCGCCCCGGATCCTGGTGGCGGACGAGATCTCCTTGGGACTGGCCCCCCTCATGACCGACGTCGTCTACGACGGATTGCGCCGGATCAACCAGGCGGGCACGGCCCTGCTCATCGTGGAGCAGCAGGTGCACCGGGTGCTCGAGATCGCCGAAAACGCGGTGGTGCTCGAGCACGGGTCTGTGGCCTACCAGGGCCCTTCATCGGGCGCCATGGGCGCCGTCGAGCACATCATGGGTGCGCGCGAGCGCGCCGAGGCACGTGGTGGCGATGAGGTAGAGACAGGGCGCACCGATGAAGTGTCAGGCTCGAACTCCGAGTCTGACGGCCAGGACAACGGGGAGAGCGGAACATGAGCAACGCAGTACGGGACGCCGTAGTCGTCGATGTAGTCCGTACGACACTCGGAAGGCGGGGAGGGGCGTTGTCGGGATGGCACCCTGCTGACCTGCTGGGCCTGGCGTTGACCTCGCTGATCGAGCGCACCGGTGTCGACCCTGGGCTGGTGGACGATGTCATCGGGGGGTGTGTGAGCCAGGTAGGGGAGCAGAGCACCAACGTCGCCCGCAACGGCTGGGTGTCCGCTGGTCTGCCTCAGCACGTACCGGCCACCACGGTAGATCGACAGTGCGGCTCCTCCCAGCAGGCCATGCACTTCGCCGCCGCCGGGGTGAACGCCGGCCATTACGACCTGGTCATCGCCTGCGGTGTCGAGTCCATGAGCCGAGTGCCGCTGGCCTCGAACGCCCGGGGGGGGACCGGACCGTTCCCCCCGTCCTACCTCGAGCAGATCGATGGGCGGCTGTGGGCCCAGTTTCGGGTGGCTCAGGTGCTCGCCGACCGTTGGGGGATCAGCCGCGAAGATATGGACGCCTTCGCCTTGGAGAGCCATCGCCGGGCGGCGGCGGCGTGGGATGACGGGCACTTTGCTGCCGAGTCGATCCCGGTTCCGCTGAAGGATGACGAGGGCTCTCTGACCGGTGCCTATTTGGAACAAGACGAAGGGATCCGCCGAGGAGGCACCATGGAGTCCCTGGGTGGCCTGGCCCCGGCCCAGTCATGGGAGCCAGACACGGCACCGGACATCACGGCGGGGAACTCTTCGCAGATGACCGATGGGGCAGCGGCCATGCTGATCGCCGAACGATCGGTGGCCGAGCGGCTGGGGCTGCCGGTACGGGCCCGCTTCGCCCATGCCACCGTGGCTGCCGACGATGCCGCCATCGTGCTGTCGGCACCGGTGCCGGCCACCCAGAGGCTCCTCGACCGCTCCGGCATGACGATTGATCAGTTCGATGCCGTGGAGTGCAATGAGGCGTTTGCTGCCATCGCCTTGATGTGGCTGCGGGCTTTCCCCGTCGACCCCGCCATCCTCAATCCGAGGGGTGGAGCCGTCGCTATTGGGCATCCTCTCGGGGCGAGCGGCGTGCGGTTGGCCGGCACGTTGCTGAACCATCTCGAAGCCACGGGTGGGCGTTACGGATTCCAGACGATGTGCGAAGGCGGCGGGCAGGCCAACGCCATGGTGCTTGAACGCCTCGGCTGACCTGCTCGGCTGACCTGCTCGGCTGACCTGCTTTTGTAAGTTGCCC
>JBAXCY010000019.1:0-29452 GCA_037141235.1 Acidimicrobiales bacterium
GCTGACCGCCGGGGCTGTTGCTGACCGCCGGTCAGCTACCCCGAAGCCTCGATCCAGGCCGGGTGGCTTAGACGTCCAAGAACCGGCGGACGGCGAACGCCGATCCGATGGCGCCCACGCCGATGCCCACCAACGAGACCAGCAGACAGGTTCCGAAGACCTCCCATCCGGTCAACGACATCTGGGCCACGATGCTGTTGGCACTGGCCGCGCTATTGCCTCGATTCAGCCCGACCCCCCAGTAGAGGGCCAGCACGACCAGCACAGCGACACCAGCCCCTAGGACGCCCTGGATCATCCCTTCGGCCATGAACGGCAGGCGGATGAACCAGTTGGTGGCGCCCACCAGCTTCATCACCGAGACCTCTCGTCTTCGGGCGAAGATGGCCATGCGGATGGTATTCAAGATGAGCACCGAGGCGGACAGCAGCAGCACCACGGCCACCGTGAGGAAGACCCACTGCAGCACCCGGATCACGCTCTGCATGGTCTTGATCTGCTGGCCGGGGTACTTGACGTCGAACACGCCGGGCTTGCCATGAAAGGCCTGGTACACCGCCGGCGCTTGGGATGGGTCGTTCAGCTCGCACCGGAACGATGCTGGATACTGGTCCTCGGTGGTGACGGCCAGTTCGTCGGCGGGCAGGACCTTCTTGGCCTCGTTGTAGTCAAAAATCTGCGTCTTGTAATCGCACGCCTTTACATAGGGCGACTGGCCTAACTGCGTCTTGATGGCTTCGGTCTGAGCCGGACCCGCTGTTGGCTGCACCCACACGATGGTCTGCACGCCGTTCTGCCAGAGCTCAGTGGCCTTGGACGCCCCCTGCTTCAGCAGCAGCGCCGATCCGACCAGGGCCAGTGACACTGCCACGGTCAAGATGGCGGCAGCCGTCATGAGTCGGTTGCGCCACAGATTGGTGGCGGCCTCCCTCGCTACGTAACCCGGGGATACCGCCATCAGGGACTGTCCTCCTCGGTGCCGGGCAACTCGATGTCCGGCTCGCCGGTGGGCATCTGCTCGGCCAGGTTGCCGGTAGGCGAACCGGCGCCTGCGGCCAGGGTGGCGCTGTCGATGTCGTAGACGCCATGGGCCTGATCACGTACCAGGATTCCCCGGTCAAGTTCGATCACTCGGCGGCGCATCTGATTCACCATGCCGGCGTCATGGGTGGCGATGATGACGGTGGTTCCGGTCCGGTTGATCCTGTCCAGAAGCCGCATGATGCCGAGGCTGGTGGTGGGGTCGAGGTTGCCGGTCGGCTCGTCGGCCAGGAGGATGAGGGGCCGGTTGACGAAGGCCCGGGCCACGGCCACGCGCTGCTGCTCACCACCGGAGAGCTCGCCGGGCAGGTTGTCGCGCTTCTTGGCCAGGCCGACCAGGTCGAGCACCTGGGGGACCTGGGCCGCGATCACGTGCTTGGGCCGGCCGATCACCTCGAGGGCGAAGGCCACGTTTTCGAAGACGGTCTTGTTCGGCAGCAGGCGAAAGTCCTGGAACACGCAGCCGATGTTGCGGCGCAGGTAGGGGATCCGCCACTTGGGGAGGTGCCCGATCTCCTTGCCTGCCTCCCAGATGCGACCGGAGTCAGGCATCTCTTCGCGCAGCAGCAGGCGGATGAACGTCGTCTTACCAGAGCCCGATGGCCCGACCAGGAAGACGAACTCGCCCTTGTCGATCTCGACGTTGCAGTCGTTGAGGGCGACTGTAGATCCCTTGTACGTCTTGGTGACGTTCTGGAATTTGATCATGGGGAAACAGCACTACCGGTCGTGTGGGAGAAGGGTGCGGGAAGTCCGCTCACACATCTTACCCGGGGCCGTCCCCGAATTGGGGCAACCTCGTGACCTTGGCCAACGCCCTCTGCCGGCTGCCGCCCCCGGATCACCCCAGTAGCGATAGCGGTCAGCCCCGGGCCCGGCGCACGTCGGCGCTCCGGCGCAACTCAGCTTCGATCAGCTTGTCCAGATCGCCGTCCAAGACGGCCTCGACGTTGCCGGTCTCCGCGTTGGTACGGAGGTCCTTCACCAGTTGATACGGCGCCATCACGTAGGAACGGATCTGATTGCCCCAGGCGTTGTCCGTGCGGTCCCCCGCCAACTGGTCAAGGTTGGCCTGGTGCTCGGCCCGTTGGCGTTCCGCCAACTTGGCCCCGAGCACCTGCATGGCCTTGGTCTTGTTCTGGGTCTGACTCCGCTGGTTCTGGCAGGTCACCACGATCCCAGTGGGGAGGTGGGTGAGGCGGACGGCCGAGTCGGTCTTGTTGACGTGCTGGCCACCGGCCCCCGACGATCGGTAGGTATCTACCCGCAGGTCCTTCTCGTCGATCTCCACGATGCCCGATACGTCCTCGATGAACGGGACCACGTCGAGTGAGGCGAAGCTGGTTTGGCGGCGGTGCTGGGCGTCGAACGGCGAGATCCGCACCAGCCGGTGCACGCCTCGCTCGGCGGCCAGCAGCCCAAAGGCGTAGCGGCCCCGGACGATGAAGGTGGCCGACATCAGGCCCGCCTCCTGGCCTTCGGTGGCTTCTTCCACCTCGATGGAGAAGCCGCGCCGCTCGGCCCAGCGGGTGTACATCCGCAGCATCATTTCGGCCCAGTCCTGGGCGTCGGTGCCTCCGGCCCCGGCGTGGATCTCGGCCACGGCGTCGCCATCGTCGTACTCGCCGCCGAACAGGGCCCGCAGCTCCAAGATGCCCAGTCTGCGGTCCAGGTCGGCGATGATCTCCTCGGCCTCGGGTCGCAGCGACTCGTCGCCCTCCTCGGACATCAGTTCGTACAAGGTCTCGATGTCCGACAGGCGATCGGCCAACGACGCCAGCAACTCGAGGTCCTCGGTGGCCCGACCCAGTGCGGTGGTCACCTCGCGGGCATGATCGGCGTCGTCCCACAGGCCGGGCTCCGAGGCCGCCTGCTCCAACTCCGCCCGGCTCACGGCCAGGGCGTCTGCCCCCAAGAACCGCTCCGCTTCACGGACACGCACGCTCAGCGTGACCAGGGCATCGGGGATGTCCACCTTCTCCGGCTCGCCATCCCCCTTGCGGGGGCCATCGACGGCCATGTCAGTTGGCGCCGTGGCAGAGCTTGTACTTTTTGCCACTTCCGCAATAGCACGGGTCGTTGCGACCGATCTTGTCGCGATCCGACTTGACGATGGGCGCCTGAGTCTCCCCGTCGTCGAACTGGTGGGCGCTGGCGCTACTCGATCCCCCGATGCCGCTGGCCACGGCATTGGCGGCCTCGATCTCTTCGGGGGTGGCGGCCGCGTAGGCCGCGGAGATGGCGGCATCGCCCTGGACCGGATCGTCGGCTGCTTCGTAGCTGGCTTGCGCCATATCGGGCTCGGCCGCTGGGTCCTCGGTCAGCACCTGGACGTGGAAGACGTAGCGCAGGTAGTCGTCGCTGATGCCCTCCATCAGCTTGCCGAACATGGCGAACCCTTCGCGCTGCCAGGCCACCAGCGGATCCTGGTTGCCCATGGCCCGCAGGTTGATGCCCTCTTTGAGGTAGTCCATATCGGCCAAATGGTCCTGCCACCGCTGGTCGATGATCTGGAGCATGATGTCCCGCTCGAGTTGGCGGGCCATCTCTTCGCCACCCGGGATGGTCTCGTCCCGCTCGGCGTACTGCTCGAGGGCTTCGGTGATGACGCTCTCGGTGACCTGGCCAGCTGTGGCTGCCTCGGCGAAGTCTTCGGAGGTGAACTTGGTCGGGTAGTACTGGGTGAGCTCGTTGATGAGGCCGTGCAGGTCCCACTCTTCGGGGTAGTCCGACGGACACGAGGAGGCGACCACGGCGGTCATCGTCTCCTCGAGGAGCTCGACGGTGTCGTCGTGGAGGTCGTCGCCCTCGATGATCTGGTTGCGACGGGCGTAGATCACCTTGCGCTGCTCGTTCATCACGTCGTCGTACTTGAGGACGTCCTTGCGCGATTCGGCGTTGCGGCCTTCCACGGTGTTCTGGGCCCGCTCGATGGCCTTGGTCACCATCTTCGCCTCGATGGGGACGTCGTCAGGTAGCGCTCGGCCCATTACCCAGTTCATGGCCCCGGTGGCGAACAGGCGCATCAGATCATCTTCGAGGGAGAGGAAGAACCGGCTCTCCCCTGGGTCGCCCTGGCGGCCGGAGCGGCCCCGCAGCTGGTTATCGATGCGGCGACTTTCGTGGCGCTCGGAGCCGAGCACGTAGAGGCCACCGAGGGCCCGGACCTTTTCGCCTTCGGCCTTGCACTGCGCCTCGAACTCGAGTTCGATGCGGACCAGTTCGGCGGCCCCTTCGTCAGTGGTGAGGTCGATCCCCCGCGCAACAGCCTCTCGTGATGCCAGCCCTTCCGGATTGCCGCCCAGAATGATGTCCACCCCTCGCCCGGCCATGTTGGTGGCCACGGTGACCGACCCGCTGCGCCCGGCCTGGGCCACGATTTCGGCCTCTCGGAAGTGCTGCTTGGCGTTGAGGACCTCGTGGGGGATGCCCCGCTTGTCCAACAGGCGCGACAGGTGCTCGGACTTGGAGACCGAGGCCGTGCCCACCAGGACCGGCTGGCCGGCGGCGTGGCGCTCAGCGATGTCCTCGACGGTGGCCGCGAACTTGCCGTCTTCGGACTTGTAGATCAGGTCGGGCTGGTCGACCCGGACCAGGGGCCGGTTCGGGGGGATGGGGACAACAGGGAGCTCATAGGTATTGGCGAACTCGGACGCCTCGGTCTCGGCCGTCCCCGTCATGCCGCCGAGCTTGTCGTACATGCGGAAGTAGTTCTGGAGGGTGACCGTGGCCCAGGTGTGGTTCTCTTCTTTGATCTTCACCCGCTCCTTGGCCTCGACGGCCTGGTGCAGCCCGTCGGACCAGCGTCGTCCGTCCAGGGTGCGGCCGGTGAACTCGTCGACGATACGGACCTCGCCCTGGGCCACCAGGTAGTCCTTGTCTCGTCGGTAGAGCTCCTTGGCCAGCAGCGCCTGGGTCAGATGGTGCACGTAGTTGACGGCGACGGCGTCGTACAGGTTGTCCACGCCGAGCTGGCGCTCCACCTTTTCGATACCTGCCTCCGTCGGGACGATGGTGCGCTTCTCCTCGTCGACCTCGTAGTCCTCTTCGACCCGCAGGGTACGGACGATCCCCGCGAACTGGTAGTACAGCTGGGCGGACTCGGCGGCCGGTCCAGAGATGATGAGCGGAGTACGGGCCTCGTCGATGAGGATCGAGTCGACCTCGTCGATGATGGCGAAGTGGTGGCCACGCTGGACCATCGCCTCTTTGGAACGCGCCATGTTGTCGCGCAAGTAGTCGAACCCGAGTTCGGTGTTGGTGCCGTAGGTGACATCCGACTGGTAGGCCAGCCGCTTCTCGGCCGGCTCGGTGATGTCCGGGCCCACCCGGGCCACAGTCAGCCCAAGGAACCGGTGGAGGCGACCCATCCACTCGGAGTCGCGGGTGGCCAGATAGTCGTTGACCGTCACCACGTGGACGCCGTTGCCGGCCAACGCGTTCAGGTACACCGGCAGCGTCGACACCAAGGTCTTGCCCTCGCCGGTCTTCATCTCGGCGATCCAGCCGAAGTGGAGGGCCATGCCCCCCATCAGCTGAGCATCGAAGTGCCGCTGGCCGAGCACGCGCCACGCGCCCTCACGCACCAAGGCGAACGCCTCCACCAAGAGGTCCTCGAGCGTCTCTCCATTGGCCAGCCGCTCCCGGAACTCGACGGTCATGGCCTGGAGCTCGGCGTCCGAGCGAGCCTCCATCTCTGGTTCGAGGGCGTTCACCAGCGGCACCAGCTCGGCCAGGCGGCGGACCTTCTTGCCTTCTCCGGCGCGGAGGACTTTCGAGAACATGCTCATGGGAGCCCCACTCTACCGGTGGGGACCTGCCCGGTAGCACCGGACGGGCGGCGGGGCGTGGTGTGGGCTGTGAGCGGCCGGCGTGTGGGCCCCTCCCGGGACCCCGGGCCGACCGATGCCGGACGCCCCCGATGGAGGACGCCAGCACCGGGTCGACCCGGACCCGTCGATCAGGCTGTGCGCGCCCTGCTGTAGAGCGACTCGTTGGGGCTCATCCGATGACGGGGCTGCGAGCGCCCGACAATGCGTCCCTTGGTCCGCTCCACCTGGTGCTCCAGCTTTTCAACCACGCGATCGACCGCTACCAGCGGGACCCGGCCAGCGGCCTTGGCCCGGATGGTGTGACCGTGGCCGGACATCACCACTTCGCAGCATTCCCGATCGGAGATTCTCCGATTGTGCTCCTCCGAGAAGTGGACTTCGGCTCTCTCGAGTCCGGGACAGTGCTCGCCTATGTGGCGCACCTTCTCCTCGGTCAGGGTTCGAACTTCGTCGGACACGATCTTCCTGCCATGCGTGATCACTACGTCCACTGCTTCGCCTCCTCGGCATCATTGATGGGATTACTGCAATTGGTGGCCGGTCCTCCTGGTCGGTCGATAAAGGGATGGGATGGAAAAATTTGTGAGCGGCGTGTGGCTGACCTGGTCTTTGACCCCACACTCGCCTGCAGGGAGAGTTGCGGCCGGGCTCCGGCGGCAGCGACCGTCACCGGTCGTCCACCCTGCGGAACCACTGAGGGCACGCGTCATCTCCTCTCCGCCCGCCCCCGACAGCCGGGGACACCACGGGCAGGGCTTACTCCTAAGCCGCACCATGCTCAGCAACCATGAGTTGCCTTACGTGGGTCGTTTTGCCTGCGACTGGCTTCGACTTGCAACCACAGACCCACACGCTGCTCACACCCTCAGTGTACGCCCGCGAACTGCAAAACGTAAGGGACCAATTTGGAGTTCATGCCATTGACACGAGGGCGTCACCAGATCGACACACGGTTGCAGAATCGGCCCACACACGGACCGCTTTACCCTGGCTTTGTGCCTGCTCGAGCGGTAAGCCAGGTGTAAGGCAGCCGGAAGTGAAGCAGCTACATGTGGTTCAGCCGTCGCCGCCGGCCAATGCCGCCTTGATGTCGTCCACCGTAGGCAACGGCCCGGGGTCGATGCCTTCGTGATCTGCGAGGTGGAGCGACACCACGTCTCCCACCAGGGCGAGGTCGAGCAACTGGGCCAGGTCACCTTCGCCTTCGGCCCATACCTCGATGACGTCGGCCATGACCTCGCGGAGGACATCGGTAGCCAGGTCGAACCGGCGGCTCACCTGGGGATGCTCGGCATCATGGCGGAGGTTCACCAGCGTGATCATCTGTCGGGTGGCGTCGCCGTTCTGACCCCAGCCAGCCACTTCGTTGTGACACAGCTCGGGGTGGACGTTCCAGAAGGCGGGCGATTTGGCGTTTTCGTTGATCTGACACTTCCAACGCAGCGCCGCCGCCGCACCGAGGTCCTGGGAGCTGTGGATGAGCGGGATGGTCCGACCAATACGTCGGGCCACCTCTTCGGCCATGTTCCCCACCCGGTCGAGTTGGTCGCGGCGGCGCTCCAACTGGGCGATGGCCAGTTCGATCCACTGGCTGGCCCCAGGGAACAGACCGATCCGCTCGAGCAGCACCAGGGGCGGAATGGCCATGGCGCCAAGCGCCGAGCGGGCCTCGGGTATCGACACCGGGATGGGCACGAGCGGCACATCCCATTCACCCGACAGGCGCACCAGTTCGCCGCCGCCGGACACGACGACCATGGCCGCGCCGGCCTCGTAGGCCGCGGTAGCCGCTTCGATGGTCTCTTCGGTATCGCCCGAGAACGACACGGCGATCACCAGCGACTCCGTGCCCACATAGTCAGGAGGCACGTAGCCCTTCACCACAGCCACCGGAACCGGCATGAACGGTGCCGCCACCGCCGTCAGGACATCGCCGACGATTCCGCTGTCACCCATCCCGAGGACGACGACGTTCTCGACGTCGTCGTGACTGGGCAGGTCGTCGATCTCTGTGGCCACACCGACCGCATCAGCCACCTGCTCGGGCAGCGCAAACGTCGCGTCCCACAGGTCACGGGAGTCCACCGGCTGCGGCGACACGCTCATGCTCCGTCAGGCGCGCTCGTGGTGATAGCCCCCCCGGCTTTGGCCATCAGACGCGCTTCTTCGTCGGCATCCACAGTCGTGGCTTCGTCGATCAACATGACCGGGATGTCGTCGCGCACCGGATAGGTCCGGTGGAGACGGGGGTTGAACAGCACGTTGTCCTCGGCGAAGTACAGGAGCGACCCCTTGTCCTCGGGGCAGGCCAGTACTTCGATCAGCAGCGGGTCGAGTGTCATCAGGGGGTCCTCTCGGTAGTTGGGCGTGTCAGGGGATGCGTGTCAGGAGTAGAGCAACGAAAGTTGAGAGGCAGGGGCTGAGTAACGAGGGGTAGAAGTCTCACGTGCTGAGCAGCCGAGCGATGGCCTCTTGCACCTCGGCCACCCGGGCGGCACACGATGCCTCGTCCGGGGCCTCGACGTTGAGCCGGAGCAGCGGTTCGGTGTTCGACGGGCGCAGGTTGTACCACCAGTCGCCTCGGTCGACGGTGAGCCCATCGAGCCGATCTGCCCTTCCCAGCGCCCCAGCAGCCGCCTCGACCTCGGCCGCCATCAGCTCCACGGCGCTGGCTGGGTCATCGACCACTGTGTTGATCTCACCCGAGGCGGCATAGCGCTTGAAGGGCTCGAGCAGCTCAGACAAGGGCTTTCCAGTGACGCTCAGTAGCTCCAGGACGAGCATGGCGGCGATGATGCCGGAGTCGGCCCTGAAATTGTCGCGGAAGTAGTAGTGGCCAGAGTGCTCGCCGCCGAAGATCGCCCCGGTCTCGGCCATGACCTGCTTGATGAAGCTGTGCCCGACCTGGGTCCGCACGCCGATCCCACCCTTTTCGGCGATCACCTCGGGCACGACCTTGGAGCAGATGCAGTTGTAGAGCACGGTCGATCCAGGGTTCTTGTCCAGCATGGCCGCGGCCACCAGCGCCGTGGTCAGCGACCCTGATACCGGCTCGGCATGCTCATCGACCAAGAAGACCCGGTCGGCATCCCCGTCGAACGCCAGCCCGACGTCGGCTCCCGACTCGAGCACCAGCTTCTGGAGCGCCACCAGGTTTTCGGGCTGGATAGGGTCGGCCGGATGATTGGGGAAGTTCCCGTCGAGCTCGGGGAAGAGGATCTCCACGTCGAACGGAAGCCCCTCGAATACCTTGGGGGCCACCAGGCCGCCCATGCCGTTGGCGGTGTCGGCGATGACTTTCAAAGGGCGCAAGGTCGTGACGTCCACGAACGACCGCACATGGTCGGCGTAGGCATCGAGGACCGACCGCGCTTCGAGTCCACCAAGCGTCGCCGGATCGGTGGGGGGCGGACCGTCGGCCGCCCAGGCTTCCAGGAGCATCTCGGCGGTGGCCTGGATCTGCGTCAATCCGGTATCGCGGCCGATCGGCCGGGCACCGGACAGACACAGCTTCAGACCGTTGTACTTGGCCGGGTTATGCGAGGCGGTGAACATTGCACCGGGGGCGTCCAGGCTGCCCGCTGCGTAGTAGAGGAGGTCGGTGGAGGCGAGGCCCAGGTCGACGATCGAGGCCCCTTCGGACCGAGCGCCCAGGGCGAACGCCTCGGCCAGCTCCACTCCGGAGTCGCGCATGTCCCGGGCAATCAAGATGGTCGGAGCATCAGCGAACCGGGCGACCGCCACCCCGATGGCACGAAACTGCAGTGCGTTCAGCTCATCGGGGACGATCCCCCGGATGTCATACGCCTTGAATACGTTGGAGAGAGAGGTCATGGTGCAGTCATCCTAGGCCAGGGCTGGACTGATCTCCCGTGCCAGTATCGGAGGATGGACCGAGACGGCGGACACCGGGACCGTGCGCATCGGATGGGGCGAGGCACCTCTTGGACAGGCCAGCTCCCCTGAGCATCAGGGCCGAGATAGGCCAGGACAGAACGGGCCAGGGGTGGGTCCTTCGGGCCGGATCAATCAGGCCCAGTTCAATCAGGCCCAGTTCCTTCGCCCCCCGAGAGCAGCCCGATGACGTCGCCAGCCATGGCATCGCACAGGTCGATGAGGAGCCGCATCCGGGCCTCCAGGCCATCGGCCACCAACAGGTACTGCATATCGATCGACACCAAGGGCGCCATATCGCACAGCTGCCATCCGACCTGAGTCGGGTCACCGGGGATGTGCAAGCTAGGGGAGATCGCCGGCACTTCACCCAGCTCAGACAGGAGCGAGCGCAGGCGGCGCAGTGACCCTTCGGCCAGCTCCAGTACCTCAGTCGGGCAGGCTGCCTCGGTATCGGCCACGTCCTCCACCAACGCACGTGGATAGGGATCGTCGGGCAACCACTCGACCACCCGAACTCGACGTACTCCTGTGGCCACGACCAGCATCCGTCCGTCGTCGAGATCGGCCACGTTGGCGATCCGGGCCACCGTGCCGACATCGAGCCGTTGGTCGCCGCCGCCCACCTCGGAGCCCCGTTCGATCAGGACTACGCCGAACTCCCCGTCGGCCTCGAGACAGTGCGCCATGAGCGTCTGGTAGCGCTCCTCGAATACGTGGAGCGGTAAGCCGGCCTCAGGAAACAGCACCGAGGAGAGCGGGAACATGCCGAGCGAGTACGTCATGGCCCGGTGCTGCTGCCTGCCCGGGCTAGCCGGGCCGCCCGGGGCCGTCTCCCTCTACGGCTGCCTCTCTTTCTCCTGCGATCCACCACGATGAGCACGACCACGGCGGCCACCGACGCCAAGGTGATGGCTTGGCCCAGATAGTCGGCGGGCGATCGTCCATAGCTCAGGGTCACATCGTTGCTCGTCGGGACCACGACCATCAGGTTGGGCGCTACCCGATAGGGGCCATCGGCTCCGGAGGCGTGCCAGTTCGGGAAGTACGAGATCTTCACCTCGACCGGGGTGCCCACCTTGTCCACGTGGAACGAGATGCCCTGGTCAGACTGATGCACGTCGGACACCTTGACGGCTGGCACCGGTACCACCGGTGGGTGGGGATCGCCGACCGGCACCCGGGTCCAGTCCGGCGGTCCGTCGGCTGCCGGAACGACGCTCCACCGAGCCGGATCCTGATACCAGTTGACGGCCGGGGTCAGCCACGATGACTGGCTCGCCCCTACGCCCTCCCACACCACCGGGCGGTTGTCCAGAGGGACCACCAGTCCGGTGCCGGCGATCCGGTAGACCTTCCACGTCGTGTTCAGGGTCTGGCCGTTGTACGTGGTGCTCCACGGCCCGCTGGTGCCCACCAAGGTGGCAGAAGGATCGGCGCTCGCCACCGTCTGGACGGTGGTCGACGACGTGAGCAGGTACTGGATTCCCATCAACTGCAGGTGGCGAATCCCGAGTCGTGCATCGATCCCGGCATAGGGAAGGCCCACCACGGCATTCGACGGTGTGGGTGACAACTCGTTCTGATTGATGAAGTGGAACGGCGTCGTCGTCGACGACTCGAACAGGAGCCCCTCCATCGAGCCGATGCACCCACCGGTGAAGTACGGCAAGAGCATGAGCGACTCGGTCGTTCCGAACCGGTTGAGCGACGGGTCGTACTCCCACATGGCCCGACCACACCCGTGGTCCGCCCCGACTGACGCCATCATCTGGTTCACCGCTTGGAACTCGGGGTAGTCGGGCTTGCGCTCATAGCCCGAGTAGTTCCACTGGGCCCAAGCGCTGGCCTGGTTCGGGCCGACATGGACCCCCACCTTGGCCAGGGTCGTCGCCGGGACAGCTAAGGGCGGGACCACAGCCAGGCACGCCGCGGCCAGCGCCACCAGCGGACCGACCACCGCCCCGGCGGCCACCGCCACCGGTACCGGTCGTCGGAATCGGGTGATGCGCATCCCCGGGGACCACGCGCTCGGATCGGCCGATGCCAGTCGCTCGCGGGCAGCCCGCACCCAGACGTTCAGACGCCGACGTCGCCAGAGGCGAGCCACGGCCGAGACGACCTCAGCCAGGGCGTACCCGGCCAGAAGGTACAGACAGAGGAACCAGAGCGGCAGGAACCGGACGTTGTACAACTTTCCCGCCGGATCGAGGATCACTGTTGCCGCCGACAGGCCGGCCATCACCAGCAGGAACAGCGCCACCCGGTTACGTCGAAGGATCATCGCCACCACGCCGATCACATCAGCCAGCAGCACCCAGTAGAAGGACGAGGGGAACAGGAGTCCCGGGTAGCCGAAGACCTTGGTGTACCCCATGTTGGTCGTATAAGACTGTGCAAGGGCGAACGGGGCCAGCCACCATGCCGTCAGGCCCAGCCCGACGACGCCGGCCACTACCGCCCACAGGAATCGGCCACCCCAGCGCCGCCGGGCGGCTCGTGCCCATCGGCTGTGACCCAGCACGTGGGGGAGGTCGGCGTCGAGGAGCAGCCAGACCACCGCCCCGGCCATGGCGAACATGGTGGGGATGAGGTGGCAGAGCAGCGTGGCCGCGAACAGCACGGCCCCCACGGCCCGATGACGCCCAGTGCGCAGCCCAGCCGCCACCACCCCCAAGAACAGCAACGCCAACGACAGACTCAAGGAGAAAGAGAACTCTCCGGCCAGAGTGGACAGCAGGTTTCCGCCATCGATGGAGAAGCTCGGTTCGAACAGGAACGGCAGGGTGGCAGCAGCCAGACAGGCGGGACCCGGCCTGCGCAGGCCGGCCAGGCGTCCGAACGCCCAGGCGCACACCGGCAGCAGCAGGCTGCCCATGACAGTGACCAGTTTGAAGGCCACTTCGTAGGAGAAGACAGCGTCGAGCAGCACGGTGATGATTCCGGGCAGCGGAAAGTAGAAGGTATAGAGCGGAAAGCCGTCGTACCAGCCAGGGTCCCAGCCGGTCAGTTGCCAGTGGGTCAGGAGATGCGACTTCAGATACGCAGGCAGAGCCACATGGGCCCCGGTGTCGCCTCCTGAGGTAGTGGTGCTGAGGAAGAGCAGGTTGGGGTGGAGCTGACTAAGGACCACCGCCGTCACCCCCAAGACGGCCACCACGTCAGCCCAGACCGGCCACGAGGTGCGCTTCGTCATCCGGATCCACCAGTCCGGACGGTAGGGGCCGCTGGTTGGGGCTGCTGCCTCCACCACGGTTGCATCGTCCATCACGTGCACGTCGTCCGCCATGTCAGACCCATCCCGAAGTGCCGAGCACGGTGGGGAACGCCACGGCAGTAAGGGCGAGGAGGTTGAACGAGGCGTGAGCCACGATGTTCATGCCGAGCCGACCAGTCCGATACGAGACCACACCGAGGATGATCCCGAAGATCGCCAAGCCAAGCAGCTGTAGCGATTCAGCGTGGGCCGCCCCGAACAGCACGCCGCTCAGCACCACAGCCAGGACCGGCCCAACGCCGCCCAGCTTGCCGAAGATCCGGGCCAGCGCCCGCAGGATGATCCCCCGAAAGAACAGCTCCTCGAAGAACGGGGCACCCACCACTGTGGCCAGGCCGATCACGAACCAACCGAACCCGTGAGAACTTCCGGTAAGCCGCTGGGCCGGGGCGGAAAATCGCTCGTGGAAGTCGTGGATGTGCGGGGCAATCGGCACGTAGACCAGGGCCACGAAGTACTGCCCGGCCACCCCGATGGGGATCCCGATCAGGTCGATCCAGCGGAAGCGGAGCCGGAAATCGTCGCGGAAGTGCTTGGTCCCCTGCAGCCGGGTCGCCAACAGCGCCGCCCCCAGGAATCCGCCCCACAGGCCGAACAGCGTGGAGATCACGAACCAGGTCGGGGGCTCCGCCAGCTTGGAAAGCTTGGAGAGTTCGTCGAACTGGCCAGCCAGCAGCCCGCCGATCCCGACGGTCACTGCCGCCAGCACCTGGCCGCCGAGGAAGCCCAGAGCGGCGTAGAGCATCCACATCCAGCCGGCGCTGCGACTGGACGGCACCGCACCAGCGTCGAGTTGGCGCCCGAGGGAGACGTCCTTGCGGTGCGCCAGAGATCGGGTCGCCACGGGGTGCACTCGTGAGGTCGATCCCTCCTCCAACCCGTCGCTCAGTGGGAGCTCTGCGCCTGGGGACGGGGCGTCCACCGGCGGCTCGGGGAGGTCGTTCACCCTCACACGATACCGACCCGGTCCGGCTGCTGGGTACCGGGCCTGCCCGTGGGCCGTCTGCGCCAGACGCGCTGGATCCGGGGCGATGCGTCAACGGTCCATTGTGGCGCGTAGCATAAGGAGGTGACCCCGCCCAACCCAAACACTCCCAAAGGATCGGCCTCCCCATCCGGATCCGATCCGAGTACGCCCGGGCAGAACCGGAACCGGATCATCCTCACCGCCATCGTGATGGTGGTCGTCCTCGCCGTCATCATCGTGCCCGGGATGGTGAAGAAGTCGAACACGTCTCAGCTCACGTACAACTCGTGGCTGACGCAGATCAACGACAAGCAGGTCAAGACCGCCACTGTCGATCAGAGCAACGGCACCATCAGCGGAATTCTGGCTGACGGAACCAACTACTCCGCCCTTGGCCCTAATCCGGTGACCGATTCGGAGCAGACGGCACTCAAGACGCTCGGTGCCAACGCCAAGTACGTCACCACCACCCAGAGCCCACTCGTGTCATTGATCTGGTATCTGATCCCCTTCGCCCTCATCATGGGCGTCTTCTACCTCATCAGCCGACGGGCCCAGGGACAGATGGGCGGGATCATGTCGATCGGACGCTCGAAAGCGAAGCTCTACTCGACCGAGCGTCCTTCCACCACGTTCAGCGACGTGGCTGGCTACGACGGGGTCAAGCTCGAGATCAGCGAGGTGGTCGACTTTCTCAAGACCCCAGCGCGATTCAAGGAGATCGGTGCCCGGATTCCCAAGGGGATCCTGCTGGTCGGTCCCCCAGGAACTGGCAAGACCCTGCTGGCTCGGGCCGTGGCTGGCGAAGCTGGCGTGCCCTTCATGTCGGTAAGCGGCTCTGACTTCATGGAGATGTTCGTGGGCGTGGGAGCCAGCCGAGTCCGCGACCTGTTCGCCACTGCTCGCAAGCAGTCCCCGGCCATCGTCTTCATCGATGAGATCGACTCCATCGGCCGCAAGCGCGGCGCCGGGCTCGGCGGCGGCCACGATGAGCGTGAGCAGACCCTCAACCAGATGCTCTCGGAGATGGACGGCTTCGATCCCACCGAGGGGATCGTCGTTATGGCCGCTACCAACCGGCCCGACATCTTGGACGCCGCCATCCTGCGCCCCGGCCGCTTCGATCGCCAAATCGTCGTCCCCCTTCCCGACCTCGACGAGCGTCTCCCGATCCTCCAGGTCCACTGCAAGGACAAGAAGGTCGACCCCACCGTCGACCTGGGCAAGGTCGCACGCGGCACACCGGGGATGAGTGGTGCCGACCTGGCCAACCTGGTCAATGAGGCCGCTCTGCACGCCGTGCGCCGGGGATCACAAGTCATCCAGAACGAGGACTTCGAGGCATCCCGCGACCGGGTCCTCATGGGCCAGCGCCGCGAGAGCCTGGTCCTCTCTGGTGCCGAAAAGGAGCGTGTCGCCTTCCACGAGGGTGGGCACGCCGTGCTGGCCTACGTGCTCGCCGACGCCGATCCCGTCCATAAGGTGACCATCCTGCCGACCGGCATGGCCCTGGGCGTAACTATGCAGCTCCCGATGGAGGAGAAGCACATCCACCCGCGCCAGTACATCGAGGACTCCCTGGCCGTGCGCATGGGTGGCCGGGCCGCCGAGCTCCTCGTCTACGGCGACCTGTCGACCGGGGCCAGCAACGACCTGGTGGGCAACACCGAGTTGGCCCGCCGGATGGTCCGCGAATGGGGCATGAGCGACAAGATCGGCCCGATGGCATGGGGCTCCCAGGGCCAGGTCTTCTTAGGGGAAGACCTCATGCACACCAGGGACTATTCCGAGCACACCAGCCAGGTCATCGACGACGAGGTGGAACTCATCCTGCGAGCCCAAGAAGAGCGTGCTCTCGACGTGCTGGGACGCCATCGTGGCGGCCTCGACGCGGTGGCCCGCGCCCTGCTCGACGAGGAGACGATCGACGGAGAGACCGTGGGCCGCCTGGTGGACACCGCCTACGGGCGCCCGGTCCACGCCGCCGGGGTCAAGACCGTTCCTCCGATCTTCGTAGCCAGCCAGTACGGGCCGACCGGATCCGAAGACGCGGACGGTCCTCCGGCCGACAACTCTCTGGTGGCGTCCGATTCTGCCTCCCCAGTACCGGTTCCGTCCGCATCGTCTGTGGGGGGTGGACCCGTGCTCGCAGCAGAACCAGCCGGTTCGGTGGCCAACGCGTCCGATGCTGGTACCGGACAGACCGACAATCCGGTACCTGACAGTGCCCCCGGCAATGGCTCCCAGCCCCCCGCCGGCCACTGGCCCCCGGCTTCGACCGGATGGCAGGCCAAGCAGTCACCGTGGCCCCCTCCTCCCCCGCCCGCCGGGCGCTGAGCAGGCATTCCGCCAGGGGCATATCCGTCGAGATCTGAACGGGGTCAGGACTTGGTTGAGTCAGGGCCCGCTTGGATCAGGGCCCGCTTGGATCAGGGCCCGAGGGGTAACCCTGACTGGGCCACGATCCCAGGGGCACCGGAAGGACCGTCGTCAGCTTCGACTGTCACCGGCCCCGATGCGGTGACCACCAGGGGGTCGAGGCCGCCGACCCGATCCGGGCCGAAGACGACTGTTCCGTGCCCCGTCACTCTGGCCCGAGCCGTCACCGCTCCGTTGTCGAGCCGGGTCACCGTCACGTCGACCGCTGACGGTCCCGGAACGGCCACGGCCAGGCTCTGGCGGGTGGCACCGGCCACTGCTGGAGATGCCGGTCCACCGGGACCCACCACCAGCCAGTGCTCCGTAGTCGTGGTCGCCCCCGGGCTGATTCCACCCTGAGGTGAAGCAGCGCTGGCAGGCGCCACCACCGTACGTCCGACCACGATCGGTGCGGACGACGACACCGTCAAGGAGTACGGGGACCCGAGCGGCCACCCAGCCGTTGCCGAGGGAGTGAAGGATGCGACCGTCCTGGCGGGGATCCGCACTCTGCGTGGTTCCACCGAGGCGCCCGAAAGCCCGACGGTCACCAGCGCGGTCACCGGCTCCACGTTGGGGTTGGCCAAGGCCAGCGTGACGGTCCCCCCTTGGACGGCGGTGGTCTGTGCAAATCGCCACGTGGTGGACGGCCCTGGCGTACCAGACATAAGCGCTAGCCCAGATCCCGATGCCACCACCATCTGATCGAGTTCGGTCGCCACTAGTGACCCAGATGAAGCACGCACCAACGTGGCGACCACGGCCTGGTTCTGGACGTACGCCCCGAGGTTCTCCACCACCAACTGGCCGGGTGCCAGCAGGATGCCCTGATACTCCTGGGGGATGAGCACGTTGCCGTTGGCGGTCAGGAACGTAGCCCCGACCACCGTGGGTGCCGCGGTCGGGTTGTAGAGCGACAGGTCCAGCAGGCCGGTGGCGGTCGCCCCGCCGGCAAAGTCCCACTGAGAAGAGACCGCCGATGCGCACGGTGCCGTGCTCCATCCCTGCGGACCCGAGATGATCGCCGTACCCGTCACTCCCCCACCCGAGAAGGCGAACGTGCTCGCCGTGGCGCCCGCCGGCATCCCTTCGGCTGGCGTCACCGAGATCGTTCCGAGCGGCGGTACCGTCACCGCCTTCCTGACTGCAACCGTGGGCGCAGCCGCAGGCGTCGGCGTCCCGACTGTTGTCGCTACGGCCGTCGCCATCGTGCCGTGTACGGCCGAGTGCGTCGTGTTGACCAGCACAATGGTGGTCGCCGCACCTGATCCTGCGTCCAACCCGGACCCGGTCGTGCAGAAGATCGATGACGCGTGCGCACCTGCAGGGGAGACGGCCGCGCCGTCGCCGGCAGGACCAGCAGGTTCGGCGCTGGGCTCAGGCACGGCTGCCGACACCAGTGCAACACCCAGAACGACCAGGGCGACGACCACGATGGCGGTCGTGCGACCCTGGACGGGACGATGCTTCCTGCGGTGGCTGGCAATGCGGGACTTCACGAGGACGGGGTCCGTCTCGTTCGACTCGTTCGTTTCGTTGGGCTCGTTCGACTCGGTACCAGTCACCGGACTCCCTCGTCCTCGGATGCCCATACGTCATCGAGTAGATCGCCCTGGCGGTTGCGGCCATGAGACCAGCTGCGCGGCCGGCCTACCCGCTCCCACTCTCGGCGGATCCGACGCCTATCCACCAGGGCTGCTGCTGCCAACCCCCATACGACAAGGGAGAACACGCCGATGACGAGCGGTAGGAACCCACCGGTAAACCGGAGTGTTCCCGTGCCCTTCGCCGTCACCGCATACTTGGCCGCCCATCCGAACGAGGACGAACGGGTGGCAGCCGTGCCCGTGCCGTCGACCAGCTTCCAGCTTCCAGACGGTGCCACCGACGCGTAGACAGTGCCGATGCCCAGTGGTCCGCTATAGGACCGGGCCGCCACTACCCCGGGCAGGACGGCAACGGCACCAGGAACCACCGGTGCTCCCGGATCGAGGCCAACCGGATCCGCCACAGCTGACGAAGCGATTGCTGCACCCCCCGGTGCCGGTACTTCGGCCCGCATGGGCACCCAGTCGGCATTGGCGTAGACCGTGATGCCCGTTCCCGAGAGGACGGGTTGGAGATCGAGCTGGCGCCCTAGCGCCGGTAGCAAGTCGTTCGGGACCGGGTAGGCCGTGGGGCTCTGCTCGCCAGCGATGTCGGGGGCCACCGAAGTCAGCACAGCCACGTATCGAACGCCCGCGGGTGCGACCAGCGCCCCGAACCGGTCGGTCCGACCAGCCCGGGCCAGGTTCACCGCTGAGCCAAGGGAGTCTGCTGGACCCGGCGACGTGGCGTTCCACAACCACCGGGCATCGGGGGCTCCGTCTTGCGAGGTCGCATAGGCCAGCCCGTCTCCTGCCGACCATCCGCCAAGATTGAGACTCCGCGGGTCACCCAGCCACAGCACCCGGAACGCACCGTCGGCTGCCTTGTCATGCATCCAGGCCACCGACTGCGAAAAGTCGTTGACCGGCAGGTCCCACCGGCCGGGAATTGCCGATACCAGGGTCGGCAGCGATGCCAGGCCAGCAGCCAGTACGCCGACGACCGTGGCCACTTGGCGCCACCCGAACTCCGCCTTGCGCAGATCGCGCTCGAAGGCAGCCACCCCGAGTCCGATAGAAGCCGCCGTGGCTGCTGCGGCCGGTGCGAGCAGTAGCAAAGGATCGACGGACAGCCCACCGGTCCAACCCCGCCCGCTCAGCCACGCGAGCACCCAAGCGGCCAGGGCGATCGCCCAGAACCGCACCGCCCAACGAAAGCGCACCCCCCGGGCCAGCGCCAGCGGAGCCGCTGCCGCGATCACGAATCCCCAGGCCAGATAGGACCCACCGATCGGCCCCACGGAGAAACGCAGGAGCGAGCTCCACGACGCAGCGCCCGATGTGGCCGTCGGCACTCCGAAGACCTCCAGCACACCCGTTCCGGCCGACAGCACTCCGATGACCCACGGCAGGCAGATGATCATCGCCACAGCCGTCGATCCGAGGGCGAGGCGGACGGCCCGACCGGTGGAGCCGGCATCGCGAAACACTAGTGACGACACCAAGATGGCCAGAGCCATCAACAGCACCACCAGTCCCGCCGCGGGAGCGAAGGAGATCAGGATCGCCTCGAGGACACCGAGTGCCAACGCCCCGCCCAAGAGCCCGTGGCGTGATGCCCATGCTCCCGAGGGGACGTTCTCGTCCGAGGAAGCTGCGCTCGGAGGCAAGGGCGCTTCCACCCGTCGCACGAAGGGATCGAGGCCGGTCGACCGAACGAGCGCCGCCAGCACCCAAGGAGCGCCGGCGTAGACGATGAGGGCGTCCAGCCTCCCCAAGGCCAGCGCGTTGTAGGGGAGCGCCATGGCTAGATAGGCGAGCCCAGTCACCATCGCCGCCCGTTGCGAACCGAAGGGACGCAACAGCCGCACCGCACCCCAGGCGCCAAGCGGCAGGCAACCGAAGATCAAGAACTTCTGGGCCAGTCCCATGGCCCCCAGCAGAACGGCACCGAGCAGGGCAGCGATACCGAGCGCTGGCGCCGCCGGGGCCGTTGTCCCTACGCCCGACGGATGCCACCCGGTGAAGAACTGCGACAGGGTTGCCGACCACGAGGGGAACGGCGCGAGCTGTCCGAGTGCCGGGAGCTGGCTGGTCAGCACGCCACGAGAGCCGATGATCACCAACAGCGCCGCCACCATCCATATGGCAAGACGGGCGCCGCCGCCGATCCGGCCGGCCTCACTCTGCTCGACCTCAGCCTCGACCTCGATCGACTCGTCACCCGGTGCCATCGTGCCTGCTGCATCGGCTATTTCGGCCGCCGCCGCCATCTCGTCGGCATGGGCGCCATGGAATCCGTGCTGAAACACGCGTCTCGCAAAGGCAGAGACGCGAGCGCTACCGCGGACCTGGAGGAGTCGGATCTGCTTGTCCCCCACCCGGCGATTGGCCTGGAGGATCTTGCGGCGCGCCCGGGTGGCCGTCAACCGGCTCAGGTTCCACCGCCACGCCCGAGCCACGGCCCGGGCCCGGGCCCGGTTGCCGGCTACCTCGGCCACCACGATCTCCCCTGCCGCCAACAAGAACACCTGCGGGAGCACCCGCAACAGGTGGCCCCAGGAGTAGCAGGTCAGCACGGCGAGGAGCTCATGTCGGCGCTGCAGCTCCTGGAGCGTTACCGGGTGTCGAGGTTCGGGCTCGGCGGAAGCCCCGGGGGAAGCCGCACCGGGCTCGGGTTCCGTCAGTACCTCAGCAGTGATCGTTTGGACCGCAGTCGCCGGCGGAGCCGCGCCATCGTCGCTGGGCACAGCCACTTCGACGGGAGGTTGCAACAGGCTGCGATCCAGCGGCCGCGAGCCGGATGCCAGCATCTCGAGGTGCCGCACCCGGGCGTCAGGCGCCACGATGATCCGGGCACCCACCACTTGGGCTCGCCAGCACAGGTCGAGGTCCTCGCCCATCGCCACGATCGTTGGATCGAACCCGTCGAGCTCCTCGAACAGGTCAGCGCGAATGAGCGTGCACCCTCCTGGAGCTACGAAGACATCGCGGACGGCATCGTGCTGTCCGTGGTCGATCTCGTGGGGCTGCACCCGTTCGACGACTGAACCGCCCTTGTCGACGTTCATGCCGACATGGACCAGCAGCTCGGGGTCGTCCCAACTGACCATCTTCGGGGAGACCACACCCGCATTCGATCGGAAGGCCTCTTCGACCAGCAGATGCACCGCATCCGAGTCGAGGGCGATGTCGTCATGGCAGATCAGGAAGTACGCAGCGCCGTCGACCATGGACCGGACCTGGTTGACGGTCTCGCCGAACCCTCGCCTTTCGGGGCAGTGGCGAACGTACGCAGTGGGCAGGATGGCCGCTACCCGGGCCGGCATGTCTCCGCCAGACCCGACGTCGAGGACCAGGACAGAGAGCTCTCCATAGTCCTGTGAAGCGAGCGAGGCCAGCGTCTCTTCGAACCACGGACCGGGGTCGTGGGCGACGACGACGGCAACGACCGGCGGGGCCAGTGATTCCATCAGGGGTCCGAGGTTATCGGGCTGAGCGCGACCTGACCGGCAACTCCGGTGAGTCCGGTCCGTGACTGTGCTTGCGACCGGACAGCCGATCCGACCTGGCACCTTCTCGTGCACCGGATGAGGCGGGGGTGCTTGCAAATGTTTATCATTAGGAATACAGTTGTATTCGAAGCCGATGCCGTGGATCGGATGCAGGTCACCATCGCATGCGAACTACACAGGTCGGTCCGTGACCCAGACAGCACAACCCGGCACAGGTTCCACACCGAACACACCGAACACACCGAACCCAAGGAGCACACCATGGCCGAAATCAACACCGACGTCACCAAAGTCGCCAAGGACATCGCCAACGCGGCCAAGGACGCCACCTATGTCGTCATCGGCGCTGGTGTCCTCGGATTCCAGCAGGCACAGGTTCAGCGGCGTGAGTTCATGGCCAAGATGCACGAGCCGTCGGGAATCAACGATCGCTTCACTTCGGTCCGGGGAGACCTCACCGAGGCCGTCCATACCGCCGATGCCAAGGTCGAGGACCTGATGGACCGGGTCGAGGAGATCATCGAGCGCGTGGAGGCCGTATTCGCTCCGTTCGAAAACCGCCTGCCCGCTCAGGCCCGTGACCTCTCCAAGCAGGCTCGCGAGCAAGCAAAAGATGCCCGTACCCAGATTCGCAGCATGCGCCCCACCACCGTCGCCTGAGCGACCCACATCCGCACCGGGCCTGCCCCCCGGCCCGGTGCCCCGCCCGGAGTCCTCGGACCCGGTCGATGCGGACCGATACCCCCCATCGGTCCCCGTAGAGAACGGCTCGCCTGAGGCGGGCCGTTCTCCGCGTCCACGCAGATCCGCGTGAGCCTTCGAACCAGCCCGCAGGGAAGCGTCAGGCGGGTGCAGCCCGCCAGTACTCGAGCACGTCGACCAGGGTCTGATCGAGTGATAGCTCCGGCACCCAACCCGTGGCACTCGTCAGACGGGTGGGATCCCCTCGCAGTACCGGTACCTCGACCGGACGCATGAGCGCCGGATCGGGGACCAGTCGCACAGAGCTGCCGGCGGCGGCCAGCAGTCGGTCAGCGATCTCCTGGATCGACACATCGCGCCCCGAGCACATGTTGTAGACCGCACCCGGCGCCCCGGACTCGACCAGCATGCGGTAGGAGCGCACCACGTCACGGACGTCGGTGAAGTCTCGTCGGGCCGACAGGTTCCCCACAGGTATCTCGCCAGCTCCGGACCGCTCGGCGTCGACGATCCGCTTGGACAGCGCCGATACTGCGAAGTTGGGCGACTGACCCGGACCGATGTGATTGAACGGCCGGACCATGACGACGTGCTGGCCGTGGCCTAGCCACGCCTGAGTGCACACCGCCTCGGCCGCCAGCTTCGATGCCGCATACGGCGACAGCGGCAGTGTCGGGGAGTCCTCCGTCAGCGGAAGCTGGCTCGGATCGGTGATGGCGCCATAGACCTCGGCGGAGCTGGTGACCAGGACCCGGGGGTTGCTGGCGCACTCGCGTGCCGCAGCCAGCAGGGCAGCGGTCCCGAGCACGTTGACCTCGAGCACCCGGAGCGGCTCATCCCAGGACTGACCCACATGCGTGATGGCGGCCAGGTGGTAGATGGCATCGGGGGCGGCCTCCGAGACAGCGGCCAAGAGAGCCCCGGGGTCGGTGATCTCCACCTCTTGGTCGATCTGGACGACATCATCCCCGCTGTTGCGGAGATGATCGGCGAGCCACGTTCCCACGAAGCCGCGTCCACCTGTGATCAAGGAGCGCACGACAGGTCACCCTACCGGTTCGGGACGCACCCGCAGAACGCCGTCGGGCGCTCTGCGTTCAGCCGCCGGATTCAGCCGCCGACCGGTAAGCCGCCACATGGATCTCAGCACTCCGCTCCCATGTGTGCTGCTCGACGATGTCGAACCCGAGCACGCGGCGCTGCGATGCGGCCCGGTCATCACTAGATCCCCGCAGCACCTCGTCGAGTACATCAGCCAGTGCATCGCTGTCTCCGGGGGGAACGAGGAGCGCACTCGCTCCCGCCACCTCTTCCATCGACGTACCGCTCGTGGTCACCAACACGGCCCCACAGGCCAGCGCTTCGAGTGCTGGCAGCCCGAAACCTTCATACAGCGAGGGGTAGACGACGGCTCGGGCCGAGCGGAGCAGTGCCGGAATGGCGTCGTCATCCACGTAGCCCGTCTGGACGATGCGCTGACCCAAGCCGGTAGCCATGGCGGCCGCGTCGACATCGTCTGCCCCCCACCCACTTCCCCCGGCCAGTACCAGCAGCGCATCGCGATGACGGGCTGCCACAGCCGAAAACGCCTTCACCAGGGATGGCACGTCCTTCCTCGGCTCGAGGGTCCCGACGAACACCAAGAGCGGCCGTCCCGACGTCAGTCGAGTGTCGATCCTGGCCAGCCGGGCGGCATCCGCCCCCGGGGCTGGTTCCTCAGGTCGGAACCGCTCCGTGTCGACGCCGTGCGGGGCCACCACCACCTCACCTGTCACCTCGCACCATCGCTGCAGCGCATCGGCGGTCACTACGCTCGGGCACACCACCACGGCAGCATCCTTTGCCGCCCGCGTAATGGCCCGGGTGAACAAGTAGACCTTGGACCGTTCGTGCCATTGGGGCGCATCGAAGAAGCTCAGATCGTGGACCGTGACCACCGAGGGAATCGGGGATCGACGGGGCATCGTGTAGTGAGGTCCGTGGTGCACCGCCGCACCTGATGCACCGAGCAGCGGAGCGAGGCGCACCTGCTCCCAGGCCAGCCGGAGCGGGCGGGCGTTCGGGGCCACCGCCAGCACGTTCCTTTCCGGGACCAACGGAGCCCAGCGCTGTCGATCCGACGATCGACTGCACAGCACCAGGTCGACATCAGGACGTGCCGACACCTGTCGTGCCAACTGCAAGACGTAGTGACCGGCCCCCACCGGGCGCATCGGCACGGCGCTCACGTCGAGGGCCACCCGGATGAGTGGCTGGCGGGAGGTCACGGAATCACCGACCATCGCCGGCCTCCCGATCACGGATCACCTGTTCCCACACGGCCCGATGGCGACCAGCGATGGTGGACCAGGCCAGGTCGGTAGCCCGCGCCGATCCACGGTGAATCAGATCTGCTCGGAGGGCCTCATCGGTCGCCACCTGAAGCAGTCCGTCCGCTATCGACTCGGTGTCATTGGGGTCGATCTCAAATGCTGCCCCGCCCGTGCTGGGCAGCGGGCTGGCCACCACCGGAGTGCCCACGGACATCGCCTCCACCGGGGGCAGGCCGAAGCCCTCGATCAACGGCACGTAGGCCAAGAGACGGGCCGAGGCATACAGGCCGGAGAGCACCGCAGGCGCCACGGTGCCAGCCAGGATGACCCCGGTCGTCGGGTCCACCTGCTCACCCCAACCGGACGGCCCCACCATGACCAGCGGCCACGGCTCCGGGAGATCGTCACGTATGGCGCTGTAGGCCTCTACGAGTCGCTGCAGATTCTTGCGAGGCTCCAGGGTCCCGACGCACAACAAGAATGGTCCTTCCACCCCGAGCCGGGACAGATGGGCAACAGCTGCATCGACGTCGGGTGGGGGCAGATGGTCTGAGCCCATGGGGATGATGGTGATCGATCGTGCAGGGGCACCGGCCGCCACCAGGTCGTCGGCCACCACGTCAGCCGGCACGATGAAGTGCTCGGCTCGCGTCAGCGCCCGGCGAAGTGCCGCTTCGTGCCAGCGGCGGCCGCGGGCCGGATAGGCATCAGGGATCCGACGCCACAGCAGATCGTGGATGGTGGCGACGAGCGGTGCATTGGCCGGCTCCAAAGTGGCCAGGGAGACGGCGTGGACCAAGTCGACGTCAGATGGGGCTCGGATCAGCCCGTGATCCCAGGCCCGGGTGAGCGCGGGCCCCGGAAGTACTGAACTGCGCAACGTGTGACCTAGTTCGGCCATCGGGTCGGCCTGCCCCTTCGGCCCCCTGCTGGCCGTCAACACGAGGTCGGGGGCATCCGACGGGTCGGCCAGGGCCAGGGCATCGAGACCCTGGAGGAGGCCGAGCACGTAGGTGCCTATTCCCCCGGCCGCCGAGCGTCGGAGCTGCTCGGCTAGGAGGAGGACTCGCAGCCGGTTCACTGGGCTGTTCGCTGGGCTATTCACTGGGCCACTCACTGGGCCACCGCCTGGCTGGCCGCCGCATCCCCGTAGAGGCTGGCCAACCCGTCGGCGCACCGCTCCCAAGAAAACACCGCGCTGCGGGCTCGCCCTCTCGAAATCAGATCCGTCACATCGTCTCCCCCGGAGAGGGCCCGGATCAGCTGCTCGGCCAGCCCGTCGGTATCGCCGGGAGCAACCAGCCAGGCTCCGTCCCCCACTACCTCGGGCACAGCACCACCAGCCGTGGCCACCACCGGCACACCGACTGCCATAGCCTGCAGGGGCGGAAACCCGAACCCCTCGTACTTCGACGGATAGGCCAGTACTGCTGCACCCCGCAACGCTTCGGCCAGCGCGCCATCGTCGAGGTATCCAGGTCGAACGATCCGGTCTCGGACCGGTGATCCCTCGATGGCTTCGTCCAGTCGTGCGGCTCCCCAACCGTCGCTCCCGATGATCACCAGGGCCACATCTTGGTGCGCTGCCGCCACGGCACTAAAGGCCCGGACGAGGAGCGGATAGTCCTTCCGCGGTTCGATGGTGCCCACAGCCAGGACATAGCGACGGCATCCATCGGGGAGCAGTGCCTCCCAGGTGGAACCGCTGGCCTCACTGCCGGGGCCAACCTCACTATCTGGGCCAACCCCACTACCCGGGCCAACCCCACTACCGGGGCGAACAAGGTCAGGCAGGCCGTGATGGACGGCTCGCACCCGTGCCGGGTCGATGCCGAACTCAGCCACTACCTCGGCAGCCACGAACTCGGACGGGGTGTGCACCCACGCCCCGTCATCCACCGCCCGCCGAATGAGCTGTGGGTAGGCCAGGGTGGGCGCATCGCACAGTTCCGGAAACCGGGTCACTGTCAGGTCGTGGACCGTGACTACCCGTGCCGCCCGCCTGGTCGGCGGCACCACGAAGTTCGATCCGTGCACCACGTCGACTCCGCCGATGAACCACTCGATGGGAGGAACAGACAGGCGGGCCCAGGCCGCATGGAGCGGGCGGGCGGGCATCGGACGCTGTGCGGTACGCATTCCAGCCGGCACCCGCTCGTCGATCCCTTGGCGCCGACGCCAGCTCACGGCGTAGGCGGACACGTCAAGATCTTCCCTTACCGCCAGCCCCCCGAGGGCTCCAGCGCAGAACACGCCGACCCCGGTTGGACGACCGAGCAGAGGGGTCGCATCGAATCCGACGGACAGCGGCCCTGAGCCGACGGTCGCTGATCGCTGCGGCAGCACGCTGCGAGCCTTGCACATCCAGCAATGGTGCCCGTGACAGGCACCCATCGGCACAGGGACGGCCCTCGGGCCGGGTAGCCTGCGCGCATGTCAACTCTGCCGCTCGCCGCCCGGTGCGCCCGGTGATCACCGCCCTGGCCGGAGGGGTAGGAGCCGCTCGCCTGCTGCGTGGGATGGTCGAGGTGGTCCCCCCGGGAGACATCACTGCCATCGTCAACGTCGGCGACGACACCGACCTCCACGGACTGCACATCTCTCCGGACCTCGACACGGTCCTCTACACGCTGGCCGACGCCATCAACACCGAGACGGGCTGGGGGCTGGCCGGCGAGTCCTGGCGGGTGATGGAGTCGCTCGGCAAGTTGGGAGGCATCACCTGGTTCAACTTGGGCGACCAGGACCTGGCCACCCACCTCTACCGCACCCAGCGGCTGTCCGAAGGAGCGGCTCTCGGCACCGTCACCGCGGAGCTAGCCGAGCGCTTCGGCCTCGGTCTCCGCCTCCTCCCGGTGACCGACGACCGGCTGCGCACCCGGCTCGCTATCGAAGGGGGCCAGGAGATCGGCTTTCAGGAGTACTTCGTCAAACTCCGCCACGACGTGGTCGTCGAGTCGGTGCGATTCGACGGAGCCGCCGACGCTCGCCCAGGGCCGGGCGTACTGGCGGCCATCGCCGAGGCCGACACGGTCGTCGTATGCCCATCCAACCCTGTCGTCTCCATCGACCCCCTGCTGGCCGTGCCCGGCATTACCGAGGCCCTGGCTGCTCGCCGGGACCACGTCGTCGCCGTCTCCCCCATCGTGGCCGGTGCCGCCCTCAAGGGACCGGCCGACCGGCTCTTGGTGGAGATGGGTTTCGAGTCCTCGGTGGTGGGAGTGGCTCGCTGGTACGCCCGATGGGTGTCGACCCTGGTGGTCGACGAAGCCGATGCCGGTCTTGCCTCAGCCGTCGAGGCCGAAGGGGTGCGGTGCATCGTGGCGCCCACCATCATGTCCAACGTTGCCAAGTCCGCCGCCCTGTCCCGTGTCGTGCTCGCTGCCCATGACTGAACTGAATCCCATGACTGCACTGAATCCTCCTGCCGGGGCAGGGTTTCCGGCGGGCACTCTCACCGTGTGTCCGGTTGTCGGCATCCCCGAAATCCGACCCGGTGACGACCTGAGCGCGGTACTCGCTGAAGTCCTGTCCACGCCCGGGCCCGACGGCGGACGGACCCCTTGGATCGCCGACGGCGACGTCCTCGTCGTCACCCAGAAGATCGTCTCCAAGGCGGAGGGTCGGATCGTCCCCCTCGACCCGGAAGACCCCGAAGCCAAACGGCGCCTGATCGAATCTGAGTCGACCCGGATCCTCCGTCGACGGGGGGACCTCTTGATTACCGAGACCCACCATGGGTTCGTCTGTGCCAATGCCGGTATCGACCTCTCGAATGTAGAGGCAGGGACGGCGGCCCTCCTCCCCGTGGATCCTGACCGGTCGGCCCGCCGGATCCGAGAAGCTCTCGGGCACCGCCTGGGCACCGACATCGCCGTAGTGATTTCGGACACCTTCGGCCGCACCTGGCGCAACGGGGCGACGGACATCGCCATCGGGATCGCCGGGATCGCTGGCGTCATCGACCTGCGAGGAACACCGGATGCCACCGGTCGGATCCTCGAAGCGACAGAAGTGTGCGTCGCCGACGAGGTGGCAGGCGCGGCTGATCTGGTGATGGGCAAGGACCGTTCGATCCCGGTGGCCGTCGTGCGCGGTGTCGACCCGGGGTGGCTGAGGCGGGGTTCCGTATCGGACGAGATCATCCGTGACCCGTCAGGCGACCTGTTCCGCTAGTCGTCTGACCCGCTACTGCTACATAACTGACTCCCGGACGATGCCGGGCACAGTGGCTGGATCAGCCGACGTCGAAGAGATCGACTACGAAGACGAGCGTCTCATTCGGTCCGATCACTCCGCCTGCCCCGCGGCTCCCGTAGCCAAGCTCCGGCGGAATGGTGATCCGTCGGCGTCCGCCGACCTTCATACCCGCCACGCCCTGGTCCCAGCCCTGGATCACATGTCCGGCACCGAGGGGAAAGCTGAACAGCTCACCTCGGTTCCATGAAGAGTCGAACTCTCCACCGGTGGACCAGGAGACTCCGACGTAGTGGACGTTGACCGGTTTGCCGGCAACCGCCTCTTCGCCGGTTCCAATCTCGATGTCCTCGACGATCAACTCACCTGGAGGCGGGCCGTCGGGAATGGTCACTGATGGTTTCGTGTCTGACGCCATGCCCAGACTGTAGATCGCCCAGCGCCCTGCTAGCGACCCCGCTGCGACCGACCGGCTGACCCGTTGGTGGCACGGGACCCGGCTGCGCCACCCCGACGGACTCCGCTCGGAGATGCAGACTCGCCGCCGTGGCCCTTATGGCCCGAAGAGGCCGAACCCCGAGTGGACGGAGCTCCTGGCTTACCCGGCTTACCTGGCTTCGTAGTGCGCCCCGGCTTCACGAAGCTCGACGGCTTGCCGGGCTTGCTTGGACGAGTCGAGCTTCCGCTCGCATCACGGGGCCCGCCCTCACG
>JBAXCY010000020.1:0-27256 GCA_037141235.1 Acidimicrobiales bacterium
CCAGGTAGATCACGGTGGCCACGGCCAAGAACTTGAACCACCACGGCTGGTGGCGATGGGAAATGGTCGGTATGCCACACGTCGGACAGGAGTCGTCGTCGACGAGCGCCTCCTCCTCGACCTCGAGGTCACACTGCTCACACCAGGGCAACGGACACCTCGCAGGCCGGCATCACCGCTTGCGTCCCCCACCCCCGTTGGCCCCCTTGGCCCGGACCCGGATCTTGATCGGAGTGGGCCCGAGTTCGAACCGCTCGCGCAAGCCCCGCTCGACGTAGCGGAGGTAGGTGGCCTGCAGTCGGCCGTTGGTGAAGAGGGTGAATGTGGGCGGATCATTGGCGCCCTGGACGCCGTACTGGATGCGCGCTCCTACTGGCGGGTGGGCCAACTGGATCGACTTCAGGGCCCGGTTCAGCTCACCGGTCGGGATCCTGGAGTGATAGGCCTCCTCAGCTGCGGACACGGCGGGGAGGATGTGGTGCACGCCGAGACCGGACAGTGCGCTGATCTTGAGCACTGGCGCCTCGCCCAAGAAGGCCAGGCGATCCCCCACATCGACCAGGATGTCGACCCGGTCCTCGGTGGGGATCAGTTCCCACTTGTTCAGAACCACCACTACCGGACAGCCCGAGGCGCCAATGCGTTCGGCCAGGCGCTGGTCCTGATGAGTGATACCGGCGGTGGCATCGATCACCAGCAGGGCGATATCCGCTCTATCCAGGGCATCGAGGGCACGCAGGACCGAGAAGTACTCCGTACCCCGTTCGGTGCGCGACTTGCGGCGCATGCCGGCGGTGTCGATGAAACAGACAGTGCCGTCAGGGGTCTCGACGATGGTGTCGACAGCGTCCCGGGTGGTGCCAGGGGCGTCGTGGGTGACCGACCGCTCGTCGCCCACCAATCGGTTGAAGAGGGTCGACTTGCCAACGTTAGGTCGTCCTACCAGGGCCACACGAGGAATACCGTCTTCGGTCTCCACCGCACCCACCAGATCGACGACGCCGTGGTCGTCGTCGAGGTCACCGTTGAACGCACCGTCGTCGTCGAACGCACCGTCGGACTGGCCGTCATCGTCGAACGCACCTTCGGACTGGCCGTCATCGTCGAACTCATCGGCCAGACCCTCGCCGGCATCGTCGTCGCGTTCGACCCTCCGTCGCACCGGCGGTCGCACCGTCGGTCGTGGCGGCGGTGCCTGGTCGCCCTTGTCGGGCAAGGCGAGCACGACGTCGTCAAGCAAGTCGCCTGTTCCCCGACCGTGCAGGGCGCTGACCGGCCATGGATCCCCGAGCCCCAAGGAGAGCGCGTCCCATATGTCGGCCTCGCGCTGGGTCGAGTCGACCTTGTTGACCACGACCCGCACCGGACGGCCAGAACGCTTCAACACCTTGGCCACGTCGAGGTCCTCATCGGTGAGACCCACGGTGACGTCCACGACGAAGAGGATCACGTCGGCCTCGTCGATGGCCCGTTCAGCCTGCTTGCTGACCTGAGCATCGAGCGGATCGTCGCTCGACAGCCAGCCACCGGTGTCCACGATGGTGAAGTGGTGCCCGCACCATTCGGCATCGAGCTCCTTGCGGTCCCGGGTGACGCCCGGTCGTTCCTCGACCACTGCGGCCCGGCGGCCGACGATGCGGTTGACCAGGGTGGACTTACCTACGTTGGGTCGCCCAGCCACCACCACTAAGGGCTGGGTGCGTGCGGTGATCGCGTTCTTGGGTGGTGTCATCGGGGGGCTCCCAGGGTTACCGGCACCCGGGCGGGAGTCGATGCGGACGGTGTGTTCGGGTTCTTCGGGGTGGTTCCCTCGAGGGCTCGCCGAAGCGACAGGCCGTCGGTGGGCACCACTTCGACACTGCGGGGCAGGTCGGCCAGGGTCAGGTCGTCGAGGAACCGCCCCTCGGACAGGCAAGAGTCAGGCAGCAGGTAGCGGTGACCCTCGGGCTGTTCTGCCAGTACGGCGATCAAGTCAGTGCCTGTCAGCAGGCCCGACACTCCGATGTTGCCACCGAAGAAGTGGTTCTCCACGGGGATCAGCCGGATGTCGTCGCGTCCCAACGAGTTGACCAGGGGCTCCAGCACCCTGGCACCGTACTCACCGGTGAGGATGCCCACAGGACGGCGACCGGTGCCTGCGGCAGCAGAGTCGTCTGATACGAGGGCTTCGGTCGCCCCGGCCATATCGTCGGTGGTGCGAGGGGCCCGATAGCCGGCCGCCGGGGCACCGTCCACGGCGGCAAAGAACCCGGGCCGTACTCCCAACGCCGCGTGCTCGTCCCCCCCGAAGGCAGCTTCGAAGGCGCGGGCCATGCCGAGTCCGTTCTCATGTTGAGGGAATCCCTCGTAGGTGACAGCTGGTGGAAACGGCTGTTCGGCCATCAGGTAGTACTCGTCGGCGGCAAATACCATCCGGCGCCCGATGCACTCCAAGAAGGTCTGCTGCCACTGCTCGACCAGGTCGCACACGGCGGCGGCCTCGTCCACCGTGTGCGGCCGCATGGCGTCCTCGTGGGAGAAGGTGCTGACACCGAGCGGCACACAGGCCACCGTGGCCAGGCTCGGATACCGGTCGAGCACGCCAGCGAGGGTGTCGTCCAAGATGGCGCCATCGTTCCGTCCCGGGCAGACCACGATCTGTCCGTGGACTTCGATGTCGTTCTCTAACAGGGCGCTGAGCCAACGCAGGCTGGTGGCACCCCGGCGGTTCCGCAGCAGTCCGGACCGCACATCAGGGTCGGTGGCATGGATGGAGACGAACAATGGGCTGAGCCGCTCGGTAATCACCCGTTCGAGGTCCATCTCGGTGAACCGGGTCAACGTGGTGAAGTTTCCGTAGAGGAAGGAGAGCCGGTAGTCGTCGTCCTTCATCGACAGACTGCGCCGCATGCCCTTGGGCAGCTGGTGGATGAAGCAGAACTCGCAGTGGTTGTCGCACGTGCGGACCCGATCGAACACGGCCGACGACACCTCGATGCCCAGGGGTTCGCCGGCGTCCTTGCGAATCTCCACCGTGAACGGCTCGGCCAGCCCACGACGCCGCACGACGAGGTCCAGGTCGGGCTCGTCTACCAAGAGGCTGTATTCGATGACATCACGCGGCGATCGCCCATTGAGCGACAAGAGCTCGTCTCCGGATCGGAGTCCGGACAGGGCGGCCGGTGACGATTCAGTGACGGCGACCACCTTCGGTGCCGTCGTCACCCGGGGCGCCGACATTCCTCCAGGCTACCTGCTGCGACCTGGGCCGCCTTCCGTGTCCCCCTCGGGCATCCCCGGGGCCTCCCGGCGTGCCTCCCGGCGTGCATCCCCGGGGCCTCCCGGCGTGCCTCCCGGCGTGCCTCCCGTTTCCTTCCTTTGTGCCGATCGGGACTGTCCTGGACTCCCTTACGGGCTCGGCCCCCCATGTGGGCCGGGCAGCCAGTCAGCCGCCGGTAGCCTGGGCCGGTGCCCGTAGAACGTGTGATCCTGGCTGAACCCCGTGGCTTCTGTGCCGGGGTGGAGAAGGCCATCAAGGCGTTGGCCTGGATGGTCCGGGTCTTCGAGCCTCCCGTCTACTGCTACCACGAGATCGTGCACAACCGGCATGTCGTCGAGCAGTTCATGGCCCAAGGGGTCGTCTTCGTCGACGACATCGCCGACGTCCCCGCCGGTGCCCCCCTCATGCTGTCGGCCCATGGATCAGCGCCCGAGGTAGTGGATGCCGCCCGCAACGATGGCCGGGTGGTGGTGGATGCGGTCTGCCCCTTGGTCACCAAGGTCCACCATGAGCTGAAGGTCCGGGCCCGCAAGGGGTACACCGTGCTCTATGTGGGCCATCACGGGCACGAGGAGGCGGTGGGGACCATGGCGGTAGCCCCCGAGTCGGTGCGGCTGCTCGAGCGGGTCGAAGATGTGGACGCACTGGACCTGCCCGAAACGTCCGGGGGATCCGATGGGCCGATGGTGGCGCTCCTGGCTCAGACGACGCTCAGCCACGACGAGTGGGCCGGGATCGTGGACCGAGCCCGCCAGCGGTTTCCGGACCTATGGATGCCCAACCGGAGCGACCTGTGCTTCGCCACCACCAACCGCCAGGCCGCCCTGAAGGCACTGGCTGGCCGGTGCGACGCTGTGGTGGTGATCGGATCGGAGAACTCATCGAACACGGTGGCCTTGGTTACCGTGGCCCAAGCCTTCGGATGCCCTCGCGTCATTCGGGTCAATGATGCCTCCGAGCTGCCTGACGACCTTTCGGGCACCATCGGCGTCACTGCCGGTGCATCGGCCCCCGAGGCACTGGTCGAGGCGGTGGTGGCCGCTCTGGCGCCCACGCATGGCGTAGAGAGCGCAGCGGTCACCGTAGAGGAGGAGTACTTCCCTCCCCCACCCGAGTTGCGGGACCTCCTCCGAGGGCTCGAGGTGGCACTGGGGCTGCTGAACGGGATTCCTGACGGGCTGGCCGGATCCAACCCCAGGCAGCCCGTGCTGGGCGAAGATCGGACCACGGCGGCCGCCGATGTGCTGCAACAGATGGGGATTCCCGTTTGACACACTTCGTCAACAAATTGGCGCGAGACTGTAACAATGACCACTTCGTTCACCAGCATGGACGTCTCGACCGCTGAGCAGTGGGGCGCCATCGGCGTCGAGACAATGGGCAACCAGGGCCGGGTAGCGGATCGGGTGCTGATGCTCCTCGAATCGCTCTCCGAGGTGGTGGACGGGTTCGCCGTCGACCAGCTCACCCACTGCCTGCAAACCGCTACCCGAGCAGAACGGGCCGGCGCCGACGACGAGTTGGTAGTGGCATCCCTTTGCCACGACATCGGCAAGGCGATTTCGGTGCCCAACCACCCCCGCATCGCCGCCGAGATCCTTCGCCCTTACGTCCGGGCCGAAGTGACCGAGGCGATCCTCTACCACCAGGACTTCCAGGGGCGCCACTACTTCCAACACTTCGACATGGACCCGAACCTGCGCGACGGCTATCGAGAGGAGCCGTGGTTCGCCTTGGCCGAGCAGTTCGCCGACGAGTGGGACCAGACCAGTTTCGACCCTGACTATCCGACCGAGCCCTTGGCCCACTTCGAGCCCAAGGTCCGGACCATCTTCGCAACGCCCCACTCGCTCTGATGGCGCCCACCCAGCAGCATCAGTGGTTGACCCGTCCCGACAGCCGTGCGGCCCGGCGATCGGCCCGGCTGATCGAGTACGTGCTCCATCAGGCCCGTGCCGACTTCTCGCGCAACTATCCCCACGCCCACTTCGGACCAGTGGTGGCCGTGATGGCCGCCTACGACGAAGAGGCGAACATCGGGGATGTACTGAAGACGATGCCCACCCTGCTCGGTGATCTGGAGGTCTCCACTCTGGTGGTGGTCGATGGCGGATCTGACGGCACGGCCGAGGTGGCTCGCGAGGTGGGCGTCTTCACCTGCGTGTTGCCCGTCAATCTGGGCCAGGGGGCAGCGCTGCGGCTGGGCTACGAGTTGGCCGCCACCTACGGTGCCCGCTACGTAGTTACTTTGGATGCCGACGGTCAGAACGACCCCGAAGAGATGGGGACCATGCTGGCGCCCCTCTTGGACGACTCGGCCGACTTCGTGATCGCATCACGTCGACTCGGCACCGACCAGACCACCGACCGGTTCCGTCGCGCCGGAGTCAAGGTGTACGCCTGGATGATCAACACGATCGCCAAACAGAAGCTCACCGACTCGTCCAATGGCTACCGAGCGTTCCGAATCGAAGTACTCGACGACATCGTTCCCCACCTGGCCCAAGACCAGTACCAGACGGCGGAAGTCGTCATTACGGCCTCGAGCCGAGGGTGGCGCATCAGCGAGCAGCCCACCATGTGGCATCCCCGTGCTTCGGGAACCTCGAAAAAGGGTGGCAACCTGGTCTTCGGGCTCAGCTACCTGAAGGTGATCCTCACCACGTGGGGCCGGGTCACGGTGGGTAACCGCCACCGCCGCTAGGGAGAGCTTCCTGCCTGCGGCAAGCTCTGCAAAAGCGGCAAACGATCAGTAGCGCCCCGTTGACTCGACCGATCGGTCGTAGAGATCCTGAAGCGCCACTGTCAATTGCTCAGTCAGTTGGTGGATCCGGCTCCGAGGGACACGTCCGGTGCCCGAACGTGCGGGTGGTGCGATCGGCTCGCCTACTTCGAGGTGGATGTGCCTTGGCCGAAGGATCTTGCTTCCCTTGGGCATGACCGATGCGGAGCCACCGATGCCGACGGGGATGATGGTGGCGCCGGTGCGGGCGGCCAAAAATGCGACCCCCTCGTGGAGGTCCTCGATGACGGGACCGAAGCGGCGCTCCCCTTCGGGGAACAAGATGAGGACCTCACCGGCCTCGAGGACCCGCTGGGCCCGCCGCAATGCCTCGCGGTCGGCCGACTCACGGTGGACCGGAAACGCACCCAGGGATGGCAGGATCTTGGCCAGGGTCGAGTTCTTCCACAACGAGTCCTTGGCCATGTAGTGCAGTTTGCGGTCGGAGACCTCCGAGGCCACGAAGAAGTCGACCAGCGACCGGTGCACCGGGGCGATGATCACCGGGCCTTCGGCGGGCACCAGGCCCTTCGGCGAGACCGAGGTGCGAAAGAGGACCACGTTGAGGAAGTGGACGGCGATGCGCAGTAGGCGGTACTGCAGTGTGATCCGGGTGTCGATCACCACTTCGAGGTCGAGCGGTGCCTCTGGCGTGCCCGATGCCTCGACTGCGTGTGTCGAACCGGGGTCCGCCTGATCACCAGTCTCTCGGTCGGGACTCACAGCCATGTCAGAACTTCTTCCACGATCTGCTCCACGCTATTACTTCCGGTATCGATCACCCGGGCACCATCGGCCACCTCGAGCGGCGAGGCCGCCCGGGTGCTGTCCAACCGGTCACGGCGGGCCACGGCCTCGGCCCCCTCTTCCGATCTGCGGGCGGCCCGCACTTCGGGTGAGGCCGTCAGGTACAGCTTCAGATCGGCATCGGGCAGCACCACCGAGGCGATGTCCCGACCCTCGACCACTCCCCCGCCGCGCAACGACACCCAGGATCGTTGGCGTTCCACCATGACGGCCCGCACAGCCGGATTGGCGGCCACGGCTGACACCGCCGCGCTCACCTCAGGTCCCCGGATGGCTTCGGTGATGTCCGTTCCGTCGGCCACGACCCGGTCGCCGACCTCGATAGTCAGATTCTGGGCCACCCCAGCCACGGCCTCGAGGTCGGATGGATCGATCTGGTCGCGCAGCGCGGCCCAGGCCACCGAGCGGTACATGGCGCCGGTGTCGAGCCGTTCGATGCCGAGCCGTGCCGCCAGTGCCCTCGACAGCGTCGATTTACCGGACCCAGCCGGGCCGTCGATAGCCACCACCGGATGACTTGGCGACTCGCGTGTGGGGCTGGTCATTGCGGGCCTCCGGCCAGTTTGTCGAGTGTGTCGGCAAAGTCGGGGTAGCTAGTGGCCACCGACTCCCACCCAGTGATCACGGTTCCACCGGTTCCACCGGTTCCACCGGTTCCGTCCGGGCAGGCCGCAGCCGCGATGGCGGCAGCCATGGCCATCCGGTGATCCCCCTGGGCGTCGATGGATCCATGCGTGAGCGCCGCACCACCGGTGACCACCAGATCCTCGCCCTCGATGTCGGCTCGTCCTCCGAAGGCCCGCACCATTCGGGCCGTACCCTCGAGCCGATCCGACTCTTTGACCCGAAGTTCGCCGACATCACGAAAGCGGGTGGAGCCTGCGGCCGCCATGGCCGCTACGGCCAAGATCGGCACTTCGTCGAGCGAGGGGATCTCGCCAGCCTCCACCGTGGTGCCGACCAGGGCGGAGTAGCCCACGGTGATTGACCCGCTGTGGCCGTCCTGTGTTGCGTCGACCACCAGGTCGGCTCCCATCCGACGGAGTACCTCGAGGAATCCGATCCGCTCCGGTCCCAGGTGCACATCGTCGATGGTGATGCGGCTGGCGGGTACCACGGCCCCTGCCACCACCCAGAAGGCGGCCTGGGACGGATCGCCGGGGACGGTGTGGGCCAGAGGAACCAGAGCGCTCCGGCGGAGGCGGATGATGCGGCCATTCCCCCACGTCTCCACTTCGATAGTGGCGCCAGCCTCGGCCAGCATGTCCTCGGTGTGGGTCCGGGTGGCTACCGCCTCGCGGACGACCGTCTCACCGTCTGCATCGAGACCGGCCAGCAAGATGGCCCCCTTCACCTGAGCGCTGGCCATGGGCGGCGTGTAGTCGATGCCGACGAGCAGACCACCGGATACAGCAATTGGAGGCAGGCAATGCTCCCCCATCCCTTCCACCTGAGCACCCATGAGGGCGAGCGGCACCGCCACTCTGTCCATCGGTCGCGTGCGCAGTGAGGCATCGCCGGTCAGCCGCGTAACACCGGGAACGGTGGCTACCAATCCAGCCAGTAGACGCATCCCGGTGCCGGAGTTGCCTAGGTCGATCGGATGATCGGGAGCGCGCAGTCGGCTGCGCCCGCCCCGCACGGTGACCTCGGTTCCTTCGCCGATCACCTCGGCCCCGAGCAACTCGATGGCCCGACGGGTGCACACCACGTCTTCGCCGGTCGATAGTCCGGTGATGGTGGAGGTTCCTTCGGCCACAGCGGCCAGCAGGAGCGCCCGATGGGAGATCGACTTGTCCCCCGGCACCCGGGTCGAGCCGTGCAAGGCACGGCCACCGCTGACAGTGCGGACCTCGTGTGCTCCAGCCGTCAACGGACGGTCCCGACCGGCATGGTGGTCGAGCGGTGCCCCTTGGCCGAAAGCGCATCGGTAAAGGTGTCCGACTCGGCTGCGCCGATCACTACCACCAGCACCCCGCGATCACCTTCGGATGAGTGAGCGATCTCCACATCGAAGATGTTGATACCTAGCTCAGTGGCCAGCACGGCAATCTCGGCGAACGTACCCGGACGGTCCAGGACTGGTATCCGGATCTCGACCAGCTCTTCGGGGCGAGGGGCTCGCTCACCCATGGCGCGCCTGGCTGTAGCCGCTCGATCGAGCACAGCGAGCAAAGATCGGTGGTCGTGGCTGGCCACGTGGCGCCGCATCTCACCGAGAGCAGCGATGAGTAAGTCCAGTGTTTCCACGATGGCCTCGGCGTTGTCGTCGCAGATTCCTGGCCAGATTGTGGGTTGTCCGGCCGCGATCCGGGTCATGTCCCGGAATCCGCCGGCGGCCAACTGCAAGAGGGCGCCATGCTCCTCGCCGATGTCCGAGGCCAGAGCCATCATGGTGGCCGCCGTCAGATGGGGCACGTGGGAGACCACGGCCACCAGCGAGTCGTGCTCGGCTGGCTCCAGGGCGACGACATCGGCGCCCAGGTCGGCCAGGACCGAACGGATCTGTCCGTAGGCGCCGGGGTCGGTCGAGGGCGTGGGCGTGAGCACCCAGATGGCCCCGACGAAGAGATCGGCCGTGGCCCCATCGATGCCCGACTGTTCGCTGCCGGCCATGGGGTGGCCACCCACGAACCGAGGTCGGTCGACGGCCCGCACCAGGGGGCCCTTGACGCTTCCTACATCGGTGACCACCGCATCGGGGTTCCACTCGGGAGACGCCAAGATGGCCGAGATGATGTCGGCCGCCACGTGGACCGGGGTGGCTACCACGACCAGATCAGCGCCTCGGTCTTCGCCGGCTACGTCGAGGGCGCCGAGTTCGACCGCGCGCGCCGCGGTGGCAGCATCGGCATCGGTCCCGGTGACGTGCCAGCCTTTCGATCGCAGCGCCATGCCTACCGAACCGCCGATCAACCCGGTGCCGATGATCATGGCCCGACCTGGTGGAGGAGCGCCGGCGAAGCCGGGATCCTCAGTCGGCGAGATCGTCACGGAGTCCCTGAGCGCCCTCGAGGTAGACGTGGTGGATGTCTGACCTCGGGCGTTCGGTGGTGACATGGAGCATGACCCGGATGCAGTGCGGGGTGGACCCGACGATGGGCAACTCCCGAGCGCAGATCAGAGGGACGGCCCCAAGTCCCATCGTGCGGGCCGCAGTGGCCGGGAACATCGACACGATGTCGTCGGTGGCGGTAAAGAGGATCGACACGATGTCGTCCTCGACCAGCCCGTTACGCTCCATGATCCGCGACAGCAGGGTCACCACTCGCGACGTAATGTCGTCGACGGTGTCCTCGTCGACGGTGGTGGCGCCACGGATCGCTCGCAGTGTGGAGGTCATCAGGCTGGAATGTTAGCCAGCCCCAGGGCCGTCGGTCACCGCGTCGGTCACCGCGTCGGTCACCGCGTCGGTCACCGCGTCGGTCGCTGCGTCGGTCGCTGCGTCGGAGTCGATCGAGCCGATCGAGTCGATTGAGGCGCCCGGATGGCGGTCGGCATCCTCGATGTCGTCGGCTGGCACCGCAGCGGCGGCCAGTCCACGCACCTCGTCGAAGGTGAGAGGACGGTAGGAACCCGGGGAGAGTGATGGATCGGCCAGCGGGCCGATGCGGGTGCGCACCAAGCGGAGCACGGGGTGACCCACCTCCTCACACATGCGACGGACCTGCCGGTTACGGCCCTCGTGGATGGTCATGCGCAGAAGCGATGGTGCCACCACGGACACCCGGGCCGGTGCCGTCATGCCGTCCTCGAGCAACACGCCGCCACGGAGATGCCGCACCTCCCCGGGGGTGGGCTCGCCGTCTACATGGACCAGGTACTCCTTGGGCACGCCGAACGAGGGATGAGTCAACCGATGGGTCAACTCACCGTCGTTGGTGACGATGATCAGGCCTTCAGAGTCCATGTCCAGCCGACCTACGGGATAGACGCGCGGCTCCGGGGGCACGAGCGACACCACGGTGGGACGATCGTGGGTGTCTTCTGCCGTAGAGACCACTCCCAGGGGTTTGTTGACCAGGTAATGGACCAGGCCGGGGCGCACCGGGACTGGCACACCGTCGAGCTCGATCAGGTCGACCTCGGCGTCCACCCGTCGGCCCAGCACTGGCACCTCGCCGTTGACGGTGATCCGTCCATCGGCGATCAGGTCCTCGCACACGCGGCGCGAGCCGACACCCGTGCGGGCCAGGACCTTCTGAAGCCGCTCACCGGTATGCAGTGTGTCGTCGCCCTGCCCACCGGATGCGTCATGGCCCTGGTGCCGTTGGTCGGACTCCTGGTCGTCACCCATCGATTGCTTCATTCATCACGGCTTCATTCATGACTTCTTCATCCCTCACTGGCCGGCCGCATCTGCTCCTCGAGTTCAGCGAGAGCCTCGGGTCCTGGCAGTAGATCCTCCACCGGGGGGAGTTGATCCAGCCGATCGAGGCCGAGCCGCTCTAAGAAGGCATCGGTGGTGGCGTAGAGGACGGCTTGGCCGGGGCCTGCCGCCCGGCCCACCGGGATGATGTAGCCCCGGTGTTCGAGCAGGCGCACCACGCCGTCGACATTGACTCCTCGCAACGCCGCCACCTGGGCCCGGCTCACAGGCTGCTTGTAGGCCACGATGGCCAGGGTCTCGAGGGCGGCGGCCGAAAGCCGTGACGACACCCCGACATTGGCGAACCGCTCGACGTAAGGCGCCAAGTCCGGATGGGTCTGGATCCGCAAGCCCCCGGCGATGCGGACTACCTCGAAGCCTCGCTCCCCGTCGCGGCAGGACTCGATCAACTCGTCGCACAGCGGGTCGATCTGTTCGATGGGGACTTCGAGGAGCTCGGCCAGCAGTCCAGGCGGGACCGGTTCGACGGCCACGATCAGGACGGCTTCGATAGCGCGTGCTTCAGGGGAGAGGGGCATGGATCAGCCTTCGTACTCGTCGGTGGGTCCGAATCCGACTGAGACCGAGTCGGCACTTTCAGGAACCCACTCGATGGAGAGGTCACCGAAGGTGTGTCCCTGGTCGAGGGAGACCCTCCCCTGCTTGCACAGCTCCAAGAGGGCCAGGAAGCGCACGATGATCTCGATGCGCGAGGTCAGATGGCCGGTCAGCTGACGGAAGGTGGACGGGCCCGATCGGGGCAGGCGGAGGGCCAACTCAGCCACGGCGTCGGCCACGGTAACTGCATCAACAGTGACATGGTAGAGGTCGACGACCGGTGCCGGGCGCTCCGCGGTGGCCCGCATGAAGGCTTCCGCCACCTGTTCGGGGGTGACCCCCTCCAGGAGATCGGGGGCGTGGATGACCAGGTCGGGGTCGAGTCCGGCTGTCCGCGGTATAGCTCGGGCCGCCTGCTCCATCAACAGGGCGAACCCATCGGCGGCGGCCGCGTAGGCCTGGCACTCGAGGAGGCGGGCCAGCAGCAGGTCGCGCTCTTCCCATCCAATGAGCTCCTCGTCGGGTTCCACCTCGCCCGTGCCCGGCAGCAGCCGGCGCGACTTCAGCTCGATGAGCACGGCAGCTACCACCAGAAACTCCGACAGGACGGGAAGGTCGATCTCGGTCCACGACGCCACCTCGGCCACGAAGGCATCGACGATCTCGGCGAGGGGGACATCGAAGATGTCCACCTGATGGCTGTTGACCAACTGCAGGAGGGCATCGATGGGCCCCTGATAGGCGGATGTCGAGACGATGGCGGCCACGGAGCGGAACGTTATCGGGTGGGAAGGGTGGTCCCGTGCATCGCACCACGACGGGCCCGTACCAGCGTTGGGTACCCAGGGCGTACGATACAGCCGTTATGGCACGTGTGCTCTCCGGAATCCAGCCCAGCGGCGACCTCCACCTCGGAAACTACCTGGGGGCCATACGGAACTGGGTAGAGGACCAGGGGTCCCACGACGCCTTCTACTGCGTGGTCGACCTTCACGCCCTTACCTTGGACATCGACCCGGCTGAACTGCGCATCCGCACCCAGGACACCGCCCTCGACCTGTTGGCCGCCGGCCTGGACCCGGATCGGTGCACCCTGTTCGTCCAGAGCCACGTGGTCCAGCACACGCAGATGGCCTGGCTGCTCGAGTGCACCGCCACCATGGGCGAGCTGCGCCGGATGACGCAGTTCAAGGACAAGAGCGAGGGCAAGGAGTCGGTCCGGGTCGGGCTGTTCACCTATCCGGTGCTTCAGGCTGCCGACATCGTGCTCTACGACGCCGAGCGGGTGCCGGTGGGGGACGACCAGCGTCAGCACCTCGAGCTGGCTCGTGAGATCGCCATCCGATTCAACCACCGCTTCGGTGACGTCTTGGTCGTCCCCGAGGCGGCCATCGCCAAGGCCGGGGCCCGGGTCATGGACCTCCAACATCCGGAGCGCAAGATGTCGAAGTCGATCAACTCGCCGCTCGGTACCGTGCTCATGATGGACGAGCCCGAGCAGATCACTCGCAAGGTCAAAAAGGCGGTCACCGACACCGACGGTGAGGTCCGGTTCGACCGTGAGTCCAAGCCAGGTCTGGCCAACCTGTTAGAGCTGTTGGCCGTCTCGACCGACCGGACGCCAGACCAGGTGGCTTCGTCCTACGAGCGCTACGGCGACTTGAAAACCGACACGGCCGAGGCCCTTATCGAACTGCTTCGACCGGTCCAGGCCCGGCGAGCCGAGCTGGCCGCCGACCCCGGAGCCGCCGCCGCGCTGCTGGCCCGGGGAGCCGAAAAAGCCAGTGAGGTGGCGGCGGCCACCTACGCCCGGGCCACCGAGGCCGTGGGACTGCTCGCTCCAGGCTGACCACGGCGACCATTCGACGCAGGCCAGCGCCCAGTACCCAGTGCCCAGTCCTCAGCGCCCAGTGCTCAGAGTTGAGCACCGCGTACTCAGTAGCCGACGATCCCCCATCGAGCCCACTGCACGGGCGACGTCGATAGGGCATTGGGCGACGACGTGTAGGCATCGACCAGCCATCGCTGGCCGTGAGTGGGCGCCCAGTACGTGTGTGTAGGTCGCAGGGTGAACCGGCTGGTGGCGCCGGCCCCCACCAGTGCGGTCCCGTCGACGGGCTGGGCTCGCCAGAACCCGGTGGGGTGTCCTCCGCCGAACGAGACCATGAACCGGGGTAGCAGTGCCTGCCCCGACCGGTTATGCACGGTGACGTCGACACTAGTCATCGTGAGTCCCCCATCAACGGTGGCTACACCCGTGGTCACCACCCGATCCACGGCGATGTCGAGTGGGGCCGAGGTGAACGCCACCCCGAGTGCCACCAGGGACGCCACCACGGGGATAGTGATGCCAACGGGAGCGAGCCAACTCGGACGCCGGGCCGAGTGTCGCCCCACCGCCCCGGCAGGCGCGACCACGGCCGCGATGCTCACCGCGGCCACCAGAGCCGCCGGTGCCAGGTCGAGCAGGTAGTTGGTCAGGCTGCGGGCTGGCAGGAAGAGCACCAAGGGAACCAGGAACAGCCACGCCCGTCGCATGCGCTCCTCCCAACAGGCATAAGCGGCCAGCATGGCGATCAGCGCCAGCACGGCTGCCACTGTCAGCCACGCCATGACCACTCCCCCGGTGAGCCCGTGGAGGGCCAGTGCCACTACTCCCTGCCCATCAGCGACCAGCGGGTCGACCAGAGGCAGGAGCGTGCCCTTCAGCCAGGCTGTGGGCGACCAGATGATGAAGGCCAGGTTGACGGCGACGAACGATCCGGCCACAAGAAATCCGTAACGGACGACGGCAGACAGCGGCCTCCCCCCGGCTCGGCGGACCTCGCACGCCACGCCCACCAGGAGGAACGGAATGCAGAACCACGGGGTCTGCTTGATCGAACAGGCCACTCCCAGGGCCACCGGACCCACCCACGATGGCAGCCAGGCCGCGGCACGACCGGGGAATCGATCCCAACGCCAAACGGCGATGACCAGGAAGGGCAAGAACAGCGCGTCGGTCCCCCCGTTGGCGAAGGGGCCGACCAAGGCGCCGGTCATGACGAGGATGGGCGCCAGCCAGCGCAGGTAGGCCGGGACCATGCAGAAGACCAGTACAGCAGTGATCAGCCAGGCGCCGAGGTCGATCCAGTCGGTGACCATGTGGTTCATCCCCAGCGCCATGAACGGTGCCTGAAGCAGGAACGACCCGGCGGGATACGAGATGGCTGTGGTGTGGATCCCATCGACCTGATAGGTCCAGTAGGCACTGGCTGGATGGAGTAGGCGGGCGGCCGCGGCCATACTCGAGTCGTAGGGGTTCTTCCCGTCGAGCAGCAGGCGGGTGGCGACCTGGTTGAAGGCACCAGAATCGGTCGCATAGAAGTGCCGGAGGTGGATATCGGTGCCGTGGTCGACGGCCACCATCACCAAGGCCGCCACCAGACCAGACCACTGCATGACCCGAGATAGCGGCCGTGGCACGGTCCATACCAGCACCATCCCTATCAGGGCGACAAGCACCAACACCGGGGCCAGCACTGCAGCCCACAGCCCGGCCGACCACGAGCCCCAGTACTCGAGGGCGGAAGCGAGGACCGCGATCCAGACGATTGTCCAGATGGCGCGCTGCACTACGAACAGAGCGCCCTCGGCGCTGGTCGAATCAGTGACGTCGCTCGAGTCGCTGGTCATGGAAACACCGCCCGCGACGCGAGTTCCAGAACGGTGAATCCGGCGAGCAACAGGGCCGATAGCGCCACCAGCCACCGGTAGGTCCGCCCCTGGTATCGGGTGGCCAGCGCGATGATCAGGGGAAAGGCCAACATCAGGAACCTGGGGCGCAGCCCGACCGGCTGAGAAATGGCGGCCGCCACTACGGCACCGAGCCCGTAGAGGATGACCGGTGGCGGCTGGTGCTCCCGGAACATCAGCACGATCCCGATGACCGCAGCCACCGTGCCGAAGAAGAGGATCTGCCCCGTCATGGTGGGAGCCAGCGGATTGGTCACGAATGTGCCCACGATTCGCAGCGGATAGAGCAGGGACGGATAGCTGTTCCAGCCACCCCGCTCGGTCAGCCGCCACGCCATCAGGGTGCCGGTATGGATCCACAGGTACACCATGTAGGACACAAATCCGATTGGGGCGACCAGCAGTGACGTCATGGCGCCGAAGCGTCGTTCGGACCACACCGAGCGACCGGCACACCAGGCGCAACTGAGTACGAAGGCCAGGCCCACCGGTGACGAGGCGGTGGCGACCAGACCGAGCAGTCCAGCGGCCAGCCATCGACGATCCAGCAAGGCGATCAGGCCGAGCGCCACACAGGTGATGACGATCCCCTCGGTGTAGGCCAGGCTGAAGGCGAACGTGCCAGGGCAGAGTGCGAACAACAGTGCTGCCCGCGTGCCGACGGCATCTCCTGCCAGTCGCCGGGCCAGCAGGCCCACCGCCACCACGGCGGTGGCACCGGTGGCGGCGCTGACCACCAGGGCGATCACTCCTGGAGAGATGCCAGTGAGAGCGATAACACGCACGACGAGTGGATAGAACGGGAAGAAGGCGATGGGATTGGCCGCCACGTGTCCGTGGACCATCGGCAGTTGGCTCGGGTAGCCGGTTCGGGCGGCCCGCAAGAACCACTCCCCGTCCCAGATGGTCAGGTCGTAGAGCAGGCTGTTGTGGGTGAAGCGGTTGGCCACGGCCACAGATACCACCGTGATGACCCGGCAGGCTACGTAGACGTAGAGCGCCGTCAGGGGGATCCACCGTCCGACGATGCTGGTGGTGTTCGGATATCCCGAATCGTCTGACGACGAACTTGGTGCTACCTCAGTAGAGACTGGCTCAGGAGGCATGTACCGGCCCCTCGATGGCCGTGCGCCAGTAGGCACCGGCGATGAACCAGATCACACCGGCCACTAGGAGCACGGTGATGACCCAGTAGTCCCCTCCGTTGACCATCGGTGTACCACCAGCGCCGACCACCAACATCCCGAATGCCGCCACTACGGCCAGTGCCCGCGAACGCTGGGCCGAGGTGGCGGCCAGGACGGCCAGTCCCCACAGCAGGTACCAGGGCCAGACAGTAGGGCTGAGTAGAACGAACAGGAGCAGTGCCACCCCCAGCGGACGCACGGCACCCTGGCCTCGGATGTGGAACACCATCCACACGATCACACCGATAGCCACCAGCGCTCCGAGGGTCTGCACCACAGAGATGGTGGTGCTCTTCGACACGGCCACTCCTGCGGCATGAAGGATCCCGTAGACCGATGACCCCACCGATACCAGCGGGGTGATCAGCACCCGCAGTTGCGTCGGCACCTTGAGGGCGGTGGGCCCCAGCCACGTCCACCCGAGCCCGGACCCGTAGGTGACCCCAACTACCACCAGAACCGTGATGAGTGCCGACTCGGCCACCATCCGCACCCGTCGGATGCCGTCGAACCGGGTGCAGGCATCAGCCACTAGGAAGATGATGCCAGCAGCCGCCGGGAGTTTGATGGTGGCACCTAGCGCACACAGGGCGATCCCCCACCGGAACCACCCCCCCGTGCCGAGCGCCACCCCGGCCAGCATCAGACCGATCATCAGCGCATCGTTGTGGCCGGAGGTGATGCAGCTGAACAGGGCCAGCGGGCTGAGCACGGCCAGCCACAGCGCCAAGCCCGGGTCGTTGCCCAGCCGGCGGGCCAGTACCGGCAGCGACACCATCATCAGCGCCACGCCTGTTAGCTCCAAGGCCCGAAATACCAGGATCTGCACCACCATGGACCAACCAGCCACCGTGACCGCCACATGGCTCAGAGAGACGAACAAGGGGCCATAGGGCGAAGCGGTATGGCGCCACACCTTGGCCACCGACCACAGCACGTTGCCCGGCCCGAGAGCGGATGGTGCATCCACATACGGGTTCAGTCCGTTGCGGGCCAACTGCCCCTGGGCGATGTAGCTGTAGAGGTCCCGGCTGAACAGGGGCTCGCCCAAGAAGAAGGGAATCCCCCACAGGGCCAGGATCAGCCACGACATGCGCACCGACAGGCGTCCCCGGTAGGCGTGGTACCCCACACCCGCCCATCCGGCCACCAAGAGCCCGACCGAGGCATAAAAGCCCAGATGAGAGCCGATACCGGTCCCCATGGGCACGGTGAACCACCACTGGTTGCCCCGAGGGCGCGGTATGGCCCCGATGGCGCTGGCGGACACCACCATCCCCACGGCGCCGATGGTTCCGACGCCGACCCACAGGGCGAGGGAGTGCACCAACCGTCCGCGGGCGGAGCCCGTCAAACGAGCAGGCTCAGCCACCACTGGATCACGTGGTCGATCAGTGCCGTCCACAGTCCGTGGAACATCAAAATGAGCAAGAACGGCAGGAACATCAAGAACGGCTGCAGGTTGTAGTACCCAGGGAGATAGCGCTCTGGGATGAGCCGCTCGAGGACGGCGGCCCCGTCGAGCGGTGGGCAAGGGATCAGGTTGAAGACGCCGAGCACAATGTTGGCCAAACCGGCATAGAAGAAGATCTGCTGGAGGAGATCAGGGGTAGCACCCGTGAGCAGGCTGGTCCTACCTCCCACGGCCACAAAGCACACCCCCATCAGCCCGGCCAGGACGAAGTTGGTCAGCGGGCCGACCAGTGCGACCAGCACGACGTGGTTACGAGGACTGCGCAGGTTCCCAGGGTTGACGGGCACCGGTTTGGCCCATCCGTAGGCCCCCACTCCCGACAGCGACAGGATGGCGGGGACCAGCAGCGTGCCGACCGGATCGACGTGACGGACAGGGTTGAGGTTGAGGCGCCCGGCCCGTTTGGCCGTCTTGTCGCCGAAGGCGAGGGCCACGGCGCCATGCGAGATCTCGTGGAGGATGATCGAGGGGATCAGGACACAGAAATAGATCAGCTGGGCGCTGGTGATCTTGTGCGAAGCGGCCACGAGGACGATGAGCACCCCGGCCACAGCCACGATGATCAGATTCTTGTTGCTGGGCTGAAACCAGCCCCGCCCTCCAGTGCCGGAGCTACGCCCATCCCATGGGGTCACCGGTGACTACCGATCAGGGCCGGTTGGCGTGTTCGATGCAGAACCGAGCGGACGGCATGGCCTCGAGGCGAGCCGGGCTGACGGCCACGCCACAAGACTCACAGGTGCCGTACGTGCCGGCATCGAGGCGGCCGATGGCGTTGGCCACTTCTTCGAGGGTCTCCTTCAGTTGCCCCGCCAAGGCTTCGGCTTCACCGCGCTCCGCCGTCACCTGGCTGGTATCGGCGAAGTTGGCGTCGTAGTCGAGGCCGGTCCGGCCGTCGTCGAACCCGAGTTCGGTCAACTCGGCCCGCAGTTGGGACTGCTCGACCTCCAAGAGGGAGCGGTACTCACTGGTAGGGGCGTCGGTAGTGGCGTCGGTAGTGGCGTCGGTAGGGGCGTCGGTGGGGGCATCGCTAGGCATTCGCAGCAGCCTACTTGCCGCTGGCCCTCGGGTGGGCTCGGTCGTAGGAAGCACGTAGGTGATCGCGGCTGAGCCGGGTATAGATCTGGGTGGTGGCGATCGAAACATGCCCCAGCACCTCTTGCACTACCCGGATGTCTGCCCCGTGGGCGAGCATGTGGCTGGCGCACGAGTGGCGGAGCACATGGGGACTCACGACGTCGGCCAGGCCGACCTGGGCCGCTCGACCCTTGACTGCGGCCCACGCTGCCTGCCTGGACAGACGTGCCCCCCGAACGTTGAGAAAGACCGCTTCGGCATCACCGCGCCGGGCAAACTGCCGAGGCTCCATCCGCGGGCGACCCTGTGGCCCCAACCACACCGTCAGTGCACTGCGGGCCGGTCCGCCGAGGGGCACCAAGCGCTCCTTGGCCCCTTTCCCAAATACCCGCAACAGGCCGTCGTCGGCGGCTACGTCGAGCAGCGAAAGCCCCACCACCTCAGAAATCCGGGCGCCAGTGCCGTACAACAGCTCCAAGAGCGCCCGGTCTCGCAGGTCGATGGGCTCGGTTCCATCGACCGAGTCCAGCAATCCGATGACCTGGGACTCTTCGAGCGCCTTGGGCAGTCTTCTGGGGAGGGTGGGTGAGCGCACGTCAGCCGTCGGATCATCCGTGATCGTCTCCTCGACCACCCAGAACCGATAGAGGCCCCGCAAAGAGGTAGTAGCTCGGGCCAACGACGCCGGATTGCGTCCCTGGGCACGGAGCCCGTCCAGATATCGATCTAGGTCTGCAGGCCTCGCTTTGGTTGTGTCGAGCTCGTCGGCCTGCGCCCATGCCTCGAAGCCGACCAGGTCGTGACGGTAGGCCACCAACGTATTTCTAGAGCGCCCCTTCTCCACCGCCAACCACGACAGGTACTCCTCCGCACCCGGGGAGAGGGCTTCGGACACCTTGACCGTCAGCCGATGTCGGCGAGGCGCCGACGGGCCAGACCTACGCCCAAGATGGTGGATGCATCGATGATGCGCCCGTCGTCGACCATTTCGTCGAAGTCATCGAGGGGGATCTCCACCACCTCCAGATACCGCTCTTCCGCTCCCTGGCGATCGGACGGTACCCGCTGCAGTTCGGTTCCCAAGTAGATGTAGGCGTACTCATCGCAAAAGCCGGGAGTGATGACGGTGCGGGTCAACAAGGTGAGCCGACCGGCTTGGTAGCCGACCTCTTCGGCCAGCTCTCGGGCCGCGGTCGCCTCGGGGAGCTCTCCGTCGACATCGCAGGTACCGGCCGGGATCTCGAGGAGCCACTGGTCGACGGCGGGTCGGTACTGTCGGGCCAGGACCACACTGTTCTGATCAGTGATGGCCACCACGGCTACCGCACCGGGGTGGCGGACGATGTCTCGTTCGAAACGCACACCGTCCGGGTCGAGGAAGGTGGCCCGTTGGACTCGGATGAACCATCCCTGATGGACAGTCTCCTCCCCGGTCGGGGTGAACACCGCAAGCTGGTCGTCGGGCGTCATGGCGCCGGCCTCAGCCGACGGCACCGATGTCGATCAGATGGGGGTCTCGGCCCTCAGCTCGGGCCAACGCGGCACCGACCAATCCGCGGAAGAGCGGATGGGGCTGGTCGGGGCGGCTCTTGAACTCCGGATGGGCCTGAGTGCCCACCCAGAACGGGTGACCAGGCAGTTCGATGAACTCGACCAACCGGCCGTCGGGCGATACACCCGAGCAGACCAGTCCACCCGCCTCGAGTTGCGCGCGGTACCGCGAGTTGACCTCGTAGCGGTGGCGGTGGCGTTCGGACACGACGACGTCGCCGTAGGCCAAGGCCACCTGAGACCCAGGCAGGAGGCGTGCGTCGTAGGAGCCAAGACGCATGGTCCCACCCTTGTCGGACACGTCGACCTGATCGTCCATCAGATCCACCACCGGATGGCGCGTGGTGGCTTCGAACTCGCGCGAGTTGGCGCCTTCCAGCCCAGCCAGCGACCGGGCCGCCTCGATGATCATCACCTGGAGGCCGAGGCACAGGCCGAGGAGGGGGATGTCGTGCTCGCGGGCATAGCGGGCGGCTGCGATCTTGCCCTCGACACCTCGCTCGCCGAAGCCGCCGGGGATGACCAAGCCGTCAAAGGACCGCAGGCCGTCACGTTCCAACAGATCAGGGACGGTGGCGGCCTGGACCCACTCGATCTCCACCTTGGCTCCGTGGTGGAACCCGGCGTGGCGCAGCGACTCGACCACCGACAGATAGGCATCGGGCAGATCCACGTACTTGCCGATGATGCCTACCCGCACCGGACGGGTGGCCGCAGCTACCTGGGCGACAAGATGCTCCCAGCGCGACAGGTCGATCGGATGGTCGGCCACGTCGATCTCGAGGACGCTCAGCAGGTAGGTGTCGAGCCCCTCTTCGTGCAGCACCAAGGGGATCTGGTAGATGTTCTCGGCGTCCACGCACGACACCACGGCCTGCATGGGCACGTCGCACAGGAGAGAGATCTTCCGCTTCAGGTCCTCGGAGATCATGCGGTCCGAGCGGCACACGATCACATCGGGCTGGATGCCCTGGCTGCGCAGGTCGGTCACCGAGTGCTGGGTGGGCTTGGTCTTCTGCTCTCCCGAAGGGCGCAGGTAAGGCACCAGTGTCAGATGCACATAGGCCACATTGGCCCGGCCCACATCGCGCCGGAACTGTCGAATAGCCTCGATGAAGGGGAGGATCTCGATGTCACCGACGGTGCCGCCGATCTCCACGATGACCACATCGACCCCGGTCTGTCCCAGTTTGTGGATGTGGTTCTTGATCTCGTCGGTGATGTGCGGGATGACCTGGACGGTCTTGCCCAAGTAGTCGCCCCGGCGCTCCTTGGCGATCACCGAGGAGTAGATCCGTCCGGTGGTGGCGTTCGAGCCCTTGTGGAGGTTCTCGTCGATGAAGCGTTCGTAGTGGCCGAGGTCGAGATCGGTCTCTCCGCCGTCCTCGGTCACGAATACCTCGCCGTGCTCGAACGGGTTCATGGTGCCGGGATCGACGTTGATGTACGGATCCAACTTGCACATAGTGACCTTGAGGCCACGGCACTTCAACAGGCGGCCCAACGATGATGCGGTCAGACCCTTACCCAGCGACGAGGAGACCCCGCCGGTAAAGAAGACGTATTTGGTCTGCCGCGCACTCACGTCGGGGCCGGTCACTTCGGGCACGAGCCGAGGCTATCGGAACCGGCGAGGTCGGCGTGCGGACCCCTGATGATCATTGCGAGTCCACCACCCCCGGGCCCCGGGGCCCCAGTAGTTCACGTGCGTGCTGGCGGGCCGAGTCGCTGTCGGGGCTGCCCGACAGCATGCGGCTGATCTCCACAACACGCGCAGCAGGGTCGAGCACGGTCACCTCGGAACGGGTCCGACCATCGGCCTCCATCTTGCGCACCTCCACCTGGTGGTCGGCCTGGGCCGCCACCTGAGCCAGATGGGTGACGACCAGCACCTGGGCGTAGTTCCCCAGTCCGGCCAACGCAGCCCCGACTGAGGTGGCAGCAGCCCCACCCACTCCGGCGTCGACCTCGTCGAAGACCAGCACGCCAGGTGCATCGGTCAAAGCGAGCCGAACGGCCAGCATGGTCCGAGATAACTCGCCGCCTGAGGCCGCCTTGGCCAATGGCTGGGCCGACTCGCCCGGGTTGGCGGCCAACTCGAACGTCACCTGGTCGGCACTCCCCTCCCCCTCGACGGTGATGGCGAAGCGAGCCGACGGCATGGCCAGGTCATGAAGCGTGACCTCGATCTCCGAGGCCAGCAGCGGGGCCACCCGGCGACGATCTTGCGCCACCACGGCTCCAGTGCCGGCCACCTGGGCTCGGGCCTGGGCAATCTCCCCGTCGAGGGCGGCGGCCCGGCCTTCCATTACGGCCAGGGCGGCGAGTCGGGCCCGTCCCTCGTCAGCGAAGGCCAGCACGTCATCAAGTGTCATTCCGTACTTGCGCTTCAGCTCGTGGAGCAGCTGACGACGGGCCCGCACCACCTCGAGGCGCTCGGGATCGTCCTCCCACGTCTCCACCACGGCGCGCAGCTCCGAGGCCAAGTCGGTGAGCTCGGCCATCGAGGCCCGCACCCGCTGGTCGAGCGGATCGAGTGGCGTCCGGCCGGCCAGAGCACCCGATGCTTCGGCCAAGCGGTCGATGGCACCGGCACTTCCGGGGCTGCCATGGCCGCCATCGCCGCCATCGCCGCCATCGCCGCCGTCCTTGCCGACCAGGGCGTCCAGTGCCTGAGCGGCCGCGGCGCGGTGGGCGGAGGCTTCGGCCAGCCGTTCCTCTTCGGCCTCGAGTGTTGCTTCTTCGCCTGGTCCGGTCAGGCCGGCTTGGTCGACTTCCTCTACCTGGTAGGCCAGCAGTTCGATATCCCGGGCCCGTTGGCCGGCATCGCCTCCGAGACCCTCGGCTTCCCTCAGCAGTCCAGCCAGTTGACGCCGTGCGTCATCGAGCGGCCCGGTGTCCACGCCGCCAAAGGCATCGAGCGCCTTACGTTGGGCCTCGGGAACCACCAGCGTCCGGTGTTGGTGCTGGCCGTGCAACTCCAGCAGTCCGGCGGCGGCCTCGGCCAGTGCCCCTACTGGAGCCATCCGGCCGTCGATCCATGCCCGGGAACGTCCCTCCCGGGCCACGGAGCGAGCCAGGATCACCTCGTCGCCGCCATCGACATCGACGAAGCGCCCCTCTACGTAGGCCTCGTCCGCTCCGGTACGAACGGCTGCCGGATCACCCCTGCCGCCGAGCAGCAGGCTGAGTGCGCCCACCAGCAGGGTCTTGCCCGCACCGGTCTCACCGGTCAGGGCGGTCATGCCAGGACCGAGTGTGACCGATACGTCATCGATCACGCCGAGATCGCGTACGTGTAGCTCGACCAGCATCCGGCCCATACGCTCCCTACCGGTCGGCCAAATGGAACTTCGCCCGCAAGATGGCGTGGAAGTCCCTCGAGCCGAAGGTCACCAGCCGAGCCGGGTGGTCGCCCTCCCGGCAGTCGACCGTGGATCCGGGCTCGAGCGCAGCCACGCTGATCCCGTCCACCACGAGTACCGCCGGCCGAGGCCCCAATATCTCGAGGTGGATCCGCTGGCCCGGGTCGAGGACCAAGGGCCGGTCGAAGAGCATGTGCGGAGAGACCGGGGTGAGCACGATGGCCCGCAGTCTTGGCGACAGCAGCGGTCCACGCGCCGACAGGTTGTAGGCCGTCGAGCCGGTAGGCGTCGACATCAGCAGCCCGTCAGCCGCATAGGTCACGAACGGGCGATCGTCGATGGAGGCAGCCACTCGGACGGTGTGTCCGGGAACGGTCTTCTCCACGGTGGCTTCGTTAAGGGCGCACTCTTCGGCCAATAGGGTGCCATCCGCCGCGCGCACAGTGACCGCCAGGGTCATCCGCTCCTCCACCTCGAAGCGTCCGTCCAAGAACCGCTCCAATGCCTCTTCGAGGCCGTCCGGTTCGACCTCGGTGAGATACCCCAGGAGCCCGAGGTTCACTCCCATGACCGGGACCGAAGCGGCCAGGGCACTGGCGACGGCCCGCAGCAGAGTGCCGTCTCCGCCCAGGCTGACCAGGAGATCGGCGCCATCGACCGACACGGTGCCGTCAGGCCGCAACGCGGCCGTCACCTCGTGGCCCCGAGAGGTCAACCACTCGGTGGCCCGAACGGCCAGAGCGGCGGCTTCTGGACGGGTGGGGTGGACGGAGAAGGCGATGCGGGCCACTGGTCAGTCCTCCCCTTCGCCTGGCGCGGCATCGATCGAGGGCGCGCCTTCCATCGAGGGCGCGGCATCGATCGAGGGGGCCGGGTGCGATTCTGCCACCGCAGCGTCGAGCATCTCCTCGATCGGGCGCTCGGCGCTGGGCCCGCGATAGCCGGGCGTGCGGCCATAGACCAGGTATTCGATATTGCCGGAGTGACCGGTGATGGGTGACGGCATGGCCCCCATGATGACTGCTCCAGCGGCTTGGAGCGCGGTTGCCACCTCACCAAGGGTCCGTCGGTGGACATCCGGGTCCCGGATCACCCCTCGTCCTTTGGACACCTCGACCCGGCCCGCCTCGAACTGGGGCTTGACCAGAACCACCACCGGGGCCCCGGCCACGGCCACTTCGCCGATGATCACGGGCACCGCACGGGTAGCCGAGATGAAGGAGAGATCGGCCACCACCAGGTCGACCGGGACCCCGCCCACCGTGTCGAGGGTCACGTTGCGGATGTCGAGGCGTTCGAAATTGACCACGTCGCCATGCCTGCGCAGTCGGTGGTGGAGCTGGCCGTGTCCTACGTCGACCGCCACCACTTGGACAGCTCCGGCTTGGAGGAGGCAGTCGGTGAACCCACCGGTCGACGCTCCTGCATCGAGGGCACGTAGGCCAGTGGGGTCGAGGGCGAAGCGGTCTAGGGCCGCTCGCAACTTTTCGCCACCGCGGCTGACGAAGCGCGGGGGGTCTCCGAGGATCTCGATGGGCTCGGCCAGCGAAACCAGCCGAGCTGGTTTGTCGGCGATCGAACCGGAAACCAAGACCACACCCCGGGCTATGAGGTCGACGGCCTGCGGCCGACTGTCGGCCAGCCTGCGAGCCACCAGCACTTTGTCGAGGCGCTGGCGGGCAGGAGACGTCAGTCGGCCGACCCGGAGGAAGGTGCCGCCTTCGGTGCCGCAGACTTCGTGGCGGTCGTCTTCTTGGCAGTCGGCTTCTTGGCAGTCGGCTTCTTGGCGGTCGTCTTCTTGGCCGGAGTCTTCTTGGCCGGAGTCTTCTTGGCCGGAGTCTTCTTGGCGGTCGGCTTCTTGGCGGTCGTCTTCTTGGCTGCGTCCGATCCGGAGCGCCCGAGGAGCGCGGCTACCTGCTGGGCCAGATCCTCCAGGTTGGCGATGCCGACGGCCCCCAGCTGGCGGGTGACCTCGGTGCGGACCGTGGTCATGATTACCTCGGTACCCTGCCGACTGCGTTCCAGCAGTTCATCCACCCGGGCCTTGGCATCACCCCGTTGGAGGTCGCCGCTCTGCACGAGTTCAGTGACGAGCTCTTCGGCCTTCTTCCGGGTCATCTGGGTAAAGGCGATACCGGCATCGATGTAGCGCTGAAGGGAGTCGTTGGTGGCCATAGACCGACTCTACCTGGACTGTTAGCCACTAGCAAGCACTCAGCAAGCACCCAGTACGTGCGCTGGGTCGCTCTCGTCAGGCCAGTGCTGCAGATACCAGGGTGACCAGATCGGGAGCCCGGTGGTGCACAGAGCACTCGTCGACCACGGCCCCGGGGGCCGTCACCCCGGAGTCGACCAGGGCAAACGGGATCCCCAGCCGCTCGGCCAGCAGACCGTCAGTGCCGGGCTGGTCACCGACCATGACCGCCGAGACCCCGTCGCCCAGGGCCAGGGTCCTGAGGTAGTCGACCATGGGCTGGTGCGGCTTGCCTGCAACCTCAGGGGTGACCCCAGACGCTGTAGCGATGGCGGCCAGCAGGGCCCCCGAACCAGGCATCAGGCCATCCGGTGTCGGATGGGTGGGATCGCCGTTGGTGGCGATGAGACGCCCGGACTCGCGGGCCACCGAGGAGATGGCCGTCAAGGTGTCGAAATCGAACTGGCGGCTCCATCCCACCACTGCGGCATCACGAGGCCCGGAACCATCGATGTCGATACCGCGGTCTTCCAATGCCTCGCGCACGCCCCCTTCGGCCAGCATGTGCACCCGCTGACCGGGCTCCAACATCGAGGCAGCTACGCGGGCCGAGGTGGCCAGATCGCCAGGCTCGGCCTCGATCCCCACCCGCTGCAGGCGCCGGACCAGCTGCGCGGTGGTCGGTGACGAGTTGTTGGTGGCGAATACCACCCGCTTGCCGCGATCATGGAGTGCGGATACCGCAGCTGCCACGTCGCCGATCGGCTCACCGGCCAGCCACAGCACGCCGTCCAGGTCGAGGATCCACACCGACGCCTCCGCCAATACGGCGGCGCCGACGGTCATTCGCCAGCGGGTTCGTTGGCCTCGACGTCGCCAGCCGCCCCTTTGATGGCCT
>JBAXCY010000021.1:0-27215 GCA_037141235.1 Acidimicrobiales bacterium
TGCTGGCCGATCTGCTGGCCCCCGGGACGCCTCACCACCAGGAGTGGGCGTGCGCAGCCGGGTCCATGAATACGGCGGCGGTGCGGCCACCGTGGCCAGCGGCATCGTGCACTACGTGGATCAAGACGATCAGGCCTGGTACCGGGTCGATCCGACGTCAGGCTCCCGCCCCGTGCGACTAGGAGCGCTGGTGGCAGGCGACGCGCCGATCCGACATGCCGATGGACGCCCGACGCCCGACGGTCGATGGTGGCTGTCGGTCGAAGAGGAGGTGGGCGAGGCAACCACCATGCATCGACTGGTGGCCATGCCGGCTGATGGCACCGCTTCTACGACGACTCTGGTGGACGTGGGTGGATTCGTGGCTGCTCCCCGTCCGTCCCCCGATGGACGGTGGCTGGCCTGGTTGGCCTGGAGCCATCCGGACATGCCGTGGGACTCCTCGACCCTGCAGGTCGCTCCATTGTTCGCGGATGATGGCTCTATCGCCGTGGGAGCACCGACGGTGGTGGCCGGTGGCCCTGGGGTATCGGTAGGTCAGCCCTACTGGTGCCTCGACGGCGGTCTCTTGTTCGTCGACGACCGCTCCGGCTGGTGGCTTCCGTACCGGGTGGTCCCGGGGCAGTTCGACGGCCCCCTGGCCTCGGCCGCAGCGTTTGCCCTGGTGGATGGCAGTGCTGAGTTCCACGGGCCGGACTGGGTCTTCGGGCAGCACACCTTCGACGAGCTCCACGACGGTTCCCTGGTGGCTCGCATGTGTGCGTCCGGGCGAGACCGTCTGGTGGTCCTGCGGCCCTCTACTGCCGGTCCGGACTCACCTGGTTGGGCGCTCGAGGAGATCGAGCAGCCGTGCATCAGCCTGGCGGCCGTGGTCAGCCCGGACGGTAGGTCCGCCGTCGTGTTGGGATCGACATCTACCGAGGCCCACACCGTGCTGGCCGTCGACCTCGAAGGCCGAGCCGCTCCTGTTCGACTGAGCGCATCACCAATGGCGACGATCCCGGTCGCACAGGTGTCGGTGTCGGTCCCGCGGATCGCCACGTCGGGCACCACGGCGGTCCCGGGGCAGTTCTATGCGCCCCTTGGCCAGGCAGGGCCGGTTCCCCCACCTCTGGTCGTGTTCTGCCATGGAGGCCCTACTGCTCGGGCCGAACCCGGGTATGACCCAGTGATCCAGTTCTTCACCAGTCGAGGGATGGCTGTAGCCAGTGTCGACTATCGAGGGAGCACCGGATACGGCCGGGATTACCGAGATCTGCTGCATGGCGCTTGGGGGGAGGCCGACGTCGACGACTGCATCTCTTATGCCGAGTCCCTGGCGGCCGATGGGTTGGTCGACGTGGAGCGGATGGCCATCCGAGGCACTAGTGCTGGCGGGCTTACGGCTCTGGCTGCGCTCATCCGAGCCCGGTGTTTCGCCGGGGCGGTGGCCTGGTACGGGGTGACCGATCTGATGGCGCTGGCGGCCGACACTCATGATTTCGAGTCCCGGTACATGGATGGACTGGTCGGCCAACTACCTGATGCCGCCGATCTCTACCGGGAGCGTTCGCCGGTGCATCATGCGAGCGACGTCGTTGGCCGGGTGCTGCTGCTCCAGGGGTCGGAGGACCCGATCGTGCCGGTCGACCAGGCTGAGCGCTACGCATCCGAGTTGCTGGCGGCCGGTACCGACTGCCGTTTGGTGGTGTTCGACGGGGAGTCCCACGGGTTCCGCAGGGCCGACACCATCGAGGCCGCCCTCGACGCCGAACTCGGCTTCTACCGCGAGTTGTTCGCCCTGGGAGGTCCCCATGACCAGTGATTATGCGTGGTGGGCGCGGGGTCCGGTGGGCACGGTGCTGCGCTGGCTCCGGTCATTGTCAGCCGAAGGCCGGGACGCCTTTTTGTACGGCATATCTGCGCTGTTTGCTGGAGTGACGGCCCTGGCGGTGGGGATCCCGCTCTACCGCGAGTGGGGACAGCTGGCTGTCGGTCCTTACACGGTGGCGACCGTGCTGATGGTGGTGGTGGCCCGACGGCGCTCTACCCGGCCTCCACCTGTTCCGGTAGCGGACTGTGAAGCAGAGGGTGAGGAGGGCAGTGAGCGCAGCGCCGGAGGCGATGTCACCACGGCGACCGCAGTTGCCACCTGGTACCGCCCGCTTCACCGATGGAGGACGGCCAGGCTGGCTGCATTCGTCATCGTATTGATGGGGGCGACGGTGGTGCCGCTCGCCCTCGAAGTGGTGTGGGCGGCGCAAGGGAATGCTGCTCTCCATGTGCAGCCCGAGGTGCTCGTGGTGGAGCGGGCTGGCGTGCGGGCCGCCCACGGTCAAGACCCGTACCAGGTGATCGACCGTGAGGGCCACATCCTCATCCGCCAGAGCGCTATCCCGGTCTACGAGCTCTACTACCCATACCTGCCAGGCATGGTGGTGTTCGGATTCTCCAGCGGAAGCAAGGTAGAGGCCCGCCTTACTGATGCCCGGATCCAGTTTCTGCTGTTCACGCTGCTCATCACCTGTATCGCTCTCAGCCGCATCCGACCGTCCAGCGATGCCCGTACGCGATCGTTCCAGGCCATGTCCGTCCTGCCCACCGCTGCGCTCCCGCTGGCCACCGGAGGTGACGACATGCCGGTAGTGGCGCTGATGCTGCTCGGCCTGGTCGCCCTGCAGCGTCGAAGACCAGTACTGGCTGGCCTGGCGCTCGGGGCGGCCAGCACCCTGAAGTTCTCGGCGTGGCCGCTGGTATTCCTGGCCGTGTTTGCCGCTACCGACCTCAAGGGTCGCCGGGCCATCGGCCGCTACATCGTCGCCGTTCTGGCCCTGGTGGTGCCGGTGGTCTTCCCGGTGGCCGTGCTCAATCCGTCGGCCTTCATCGACAATGTGATCAAGTTCCCCCTCGGGCTCGCCGGGGTGGCGTCCCCGGCGGCAAGCGCCCTACCTGGGCACCTGCTGGTGTCGGCGTTCCCTGGCATCCACGGTGCCTATGTCGTCACCGTCGTGGTCCTCGGCTTGGCCGTGCTGGCCCGTCGGCTGATCCGCAACCCCCCTGGCACTGCCGCAGCTGTCACCTCGCTGGCTGGATGGGTGATGCTGATCGCCATACTGCTGGCCCCAGCCACCAGAGTCGGTTACGTGCTCTATCCGATCAACCTGTTCTTGTGGGCGTGGATGTTCCGCCGGGCCGAGGACCCGCTCCAAGTGATGCCGCCGGCGTCATCGGACGACACGGGTGATACTCAGTTGCCGTCAGGGGTCTCGAACAGCTGCAGCGAGTACGGCGTGGAGCCAGTCGGTGTGGTGGGGGAGACCACGACGCCTGTCTCCCAGTAGAAGCCCCCTCCGCTGCCCCGTTTAGCCAGGACCTCGGTCGATCCCGGTGTCCCCTGGGGAGCGGGACCGCTGTAGATGATCTGCCAACCGACGGCCCGGAACATCTTGGTATAGGCCTCGATCACCTGGCCCTGGGCCAGCAAGCTGGTGAGGGTGACGGTCCGGTTGAACTGCGCAACGTGCTGATCCGAGTTGACGGCGGTGCCCACGGTGGACCGCTTCAGGACACCCAGGTTGCCGATGATGTCGGCCGGGGGTTGGCCGTTGTTCACGATGGACTGCAGTTTGCGGGTGGCCGGAGCGAGTGCCACGACCGTGCCATCGGCCAAGGTGACCTTCCGGATGGTGAAGGACGGGTTGGAGACGCTGGTGAAAGCCGAGGCGGCCACCCCGCCGATCAGAAGGAATACTGCCAGTCCGAGGACGATCAAGGCCGGACCGCGGACCGACATCGGTTCATAGGCCAGGGAGGAGGCAGGCACGGGCAACTCAGAGGGCACGGGCAGTTCAGATGTCACGCTCGCCGGTGACGGCACAGCGCCGGCGATGGTGGATGGAACATCCCCAGGGGTCGCAGCCATATCCGCATGCTACCGGGGGCGCCGGAGGGGCCATCGGCAGCCTCAGCGAGTTGGAGGGTGATCTCAGATCAAGATCAGGTCACAACTGGTCGTTGACCATTGTCGGCAACGTCGGCGGCCTGGGCGGGGCTGATGGGCGGCTCGAGGAGGACGGCCACTCGGAAGGAGAGCACAGCTGCCCCCACCGTGGATGCCAGGATGGCCCAGCGGGTGATGGGGGGCAGTCGACGGAAGGCCAGCACGGTCACGGTGGCGTCGACGGCGTCGGCCATGCCCGATAGTGCCACCCACGGGCGGGCTTCGGTATTGGCAACGGCCAGTGCTCGCAGGGTTCCCAGACCTAGTGCCAGATCGCGGCCGCCCATAGTGCGAGCTAGGAGTCGGACGTCTGGATTTGTGGCCGAGTCGCCGATCCACGGTCGGACCATCAGGGTCGGTGCCACCAGGGCGGTGCACCCGATACCGATGCGGCCGATGGCGATGCTCTGGGCCAGGCGACGGGGGAGGCTGGAGATCATGGTCCTCACGGTAGCGGGCGGTTCCCAAACTGGTGGTCGGGCTGTCCGACTGGTGGCCCGTGGCCATCAGGCTCTATTCGGGACGCAGTCACTCAAGAACCACGTTGAGTGATCAACTGAACGCTCCGAGTGGTAAGTGTTCACCAACTGTTTACATCTGGGTCGAGTTCCTGCACAATGCGGAGGTCGATGGAGGCACAGGCGCCCCCATCAAAAGGAGGGGAGTCCCGATCCGCAGGGATCAGGACGTTCCAGTGGTACGGGGGAATTCCGGGGGGGATTCGGGGGAGTGAGAGGCCGGGTCGCAAGACCTGGCCTCTGACGCGCCGGTCGACCGATATCGGAGGCCTGCACCCCTGCCCAGGCCGCAGCGGTGAACGTAGGCCTACTGGCTCGCCCATCCGAACGGGTCCAGCGGACCGTGGCCACGTCCCAGATGCCACCCGGCCGCCCCCACCAGAGCGTCGTGGACGAACTGCGCCGCGCCAGTCACCGCGGACGGCATGTCGTGGCCCCGAGCCAGCAGGGCGGCAGTGGCCGAGGCCAGGCTGCACCCGGTCCCGTGGTTGTTGTGGGTGGATACCCGCTCATGTTCGATCACGAGGACCTCGGTCCCGTCGTAGAGGATGTCGGTGACTGTTTCGGGCCCCGAGTCGGTGCCCGCCCCGGTGCCGCCATCGTGGACTCCGGGGAGGTGTCCTCCCTTGACGAGCACCCAGGTCGGCCCGAAACCATGTATCCGTTCGGCCATGGCGATCATGTCGTCCACCCCGGACTGTCGGGCTGGGTCGACGCCGGCCAGGATGGCTGCTTCCATCAGGTTGGGTGTGACCACCACGGCGTGGGGGATGAGTAGGTCGCGGTAGGCGGCTACGGCGTCATCGTCGAGTAGCGGCCGTCCGGAAGAGGCCACCATCACCGGATCGACCACCAGGTGGGGGAGTTCGCCTGCAGCGGCACGGTCGGCCACCAGGCGGACAGTGGCCGTGGTGGCCAGCATTCCGGTCTTTACGGCGGCCACCGCGAAGTCCTCGAGCACCGCTGCGATCTGGGCCTCCACGATGTCTGCAGGCACAGGGTGGACCGCGGTGACCGCAAACGTGTTCTGGGCCGTGACGGCCGTTACCACGGTGGTGGCGAAGACTCGTAGGGCGCTCATGGCCTTCAGGTCAGCCTGGAGTCCCGCCCCTGCCCCAGAATCTGACCCGGCGATGACCATGGCCACAGGGGGCGTCTGGGAGTCGGCAACGGCACCCAGCGATCCGGCACCCAGCGATCCGGCACCCAGCGATCCGGCACCCAGCGATCCAGTCACTGTCCGACCATGCCCTCGAACGACGACGAGGCCTCGGCTACGAATCGGCGGGTGATGCGCCCGGCCAGCCGGGCGGCCCGCCCGGCGGCCACACCATGGCGCATGGCCGCTGCCATCAATGACGGGTCCCCGGCCCGCGTCACCGCAGTAGCCACCAGCACCGCACTGCAACCCAGCTCCATGGCCAGGCAGGCATCTGATGCCGTCCCGATGCCCGCATCCAGGACGACGGGCACGCCGGCTTGTTCGACGATCAGCTCGATGTTGTGGGGATTACGTATCCCGAGCCCACTGCCGATGGGCGAGCCCAACGGCATGACGGCCGCACAGCCGACCTGCTCGAGGCGGCGGGCCACCACTGGGTCGTCGCCGCAGTAGGGGAGGACCACGAATCCGTCGTCGACCAGCTGCTCGGCCGCCAGCACCAGCTCGATGGGGTCAGGCAAGAGGGTCCGGTCGTCGCCGATAACTTCGAGCTTGACCCAGTCGGTAGCGAACGCCTCACGGGCCAGTCGGGCCGTCAGGACGGCATCGGTGGCCGTGTAGCAGCCTGCCGTGTTGGGGAGGATCCGGATACCGAGCCCGTCGAGCAGGTCCACCAGGGAGTGGCGGGTGGTCGGATCGACTCGCCGGACAGCCACCGTGGCCAAGGCGGTGCCTGAAGCGGTCAGAGCGCCCGTCAGCGACTCGGGACTGGTCATGCCCCCGGTTCCCATGATGAGCCGCGAGCCCACCACGGTGCCAGCGATCACGAGCGGGTCGGAGGTGGCGGTATCGGTCATCGCACGCCACGGTACCCCCGTGCCGACCGACTGGAGGTCGCCACGGTGCCCCGAGTCAGCCGCCGGCGGCTGCCGTCACGATCTCGATGGTGGCGCCGGGTTCGATCAGAGTGGTATCCCACGTACTCCGCGGCACCACTTCGCTGTCGATGGCCACAGCCACCCCGCGGGGAGAGGGGCACCAGGCGGCTACTAGGCCGGACACGGTTAATCCCGAAGACAGGTCGTAGGGTTCGCCGTTGACCGTCGCTACGGCCATAGCTGGCGCCGGTACCGGTGCTGAGCCTGGCGCCGTCAACGGAGCCTCCGCACCCGTCCCGATCGCCCCGTCACCGTCCAACCTGGTCATACACCGGTCCCGGGCGAACCGGTGGCGACAGGGGAGAACCGGCCTGGTCGGAATACCTCGAACGGGCTGGGGGAGGGGTCGGAGGATCCGGGCCCGGCTGTGAGCAGACCGACTACCTCGTTGGCGGTCAGGGGGGCCAGGAGCATGCCGTTGCGGTAGTGGCCGGTGGCCATCACCAGTCCGGCTACCTCGGTCAGCCCGACGATCGGCCCGTTGTCGGGCGACCCCGGCCGCAGGCCCGACGTGGTCTCGACCACCGAGTACTCATCCAACGCAGGAACTATCCGACGGGCGTCCTCGAACAGGTCGGCGAGCCCGCCGAGGGGGACCGACAGGTCGAATCCCCGTTCTTCCATGGTCGCTCCCAATACCAGTCCGCCGTCGTGGCGAGGGACGAGATAGCAGGTGCGTCCATGCACCAGGGCGCGCACCGTGCGCCGCAGGCGGGGGATCCCTGGTCCGGCCTGGAGACGGACGGTGACACCGCGCACTGGACGCACGGGTGGCCGAACTGCATCGGGGAGTCCCCCGAGGGCGCCAGACCGACTGCCCGCGGCCACGACTACGGCACCCGCGTCGATCCGGGAGCCATCCGACAGTTCCACTCCGGTGGCCCGGTCGCCTCGGACGTCCACCCGGGCTACTTCGTCGCACACGAACGAGACGCCACCAGCCACGCAAGCGGCCAGCAGCGCTTCCACTGTGCTGCGGTTGTCAACTTGGTGATCGTCGGGGAGGTCCACCCCTCCGCTGATCCCCGGAGCGAGGAGGGGCTCTGACTCCCGACAGGCCCGTGCCCCCAGGCGCTCGGCCGCCAGCCCGATGGCCAGGTGGAAGGCCAGCACCCGGTCGGTGGCGGCTCGATCGGAGGCATCGCCTGCCACCAGCAGGGTCCCATCGGCCCGGAAGTGCACCGGCTGGCCGGAGCCGGCCTCGAGTGCTGCAGCAAAGCCCGGCCAGGCCCGCACGGCGGCCACATTGAGTGCAGCCAGCGACTCCTCGCCGAACTGTGCCTCGGCCACCGGGGCCAGCATGCCAGCCGCGGCCCAGGTAGAGCCCCGACCTGGGTCAAGGTCGACCACGGTGACCGCCAGGCCTACGGATGCTGCCCGCCAGGCGATGGCCAGGCCGATGATCCCACCACCGACAACGACCACGTCGCTCTGTCCGGAGTGCGTCATGGGCTCATGTTACGACGGACCGGCCCGGTGCCCGGCCGTAGTGGCGGCCAGCAGGGGGCGTCGGGACTGGGTCAGCGAGTCGCCAGCGAGTCAGCGAGTCAGCGAGTCGCCCGCGCTCAGGCCGTCAGGCCGTCAGGTGGCTGTGGCCGTGAGGTGGCCGTGCCGTACCCGGGTCCACTCGCTGATGACGAAGTCGCGGACCGACTCACCTTCTGGACGGGCGCAGACGATCTGGTCGACGACCACCGGATTGTCGGTGACGCGCTGGAGGCGGATGGAGTCTCCCGAGGGGAGGTAGTCGGGGATCCACGCGCACCAGGCAAATCCCATGTGCTCGAGCTCGACGACCGCCCATGCGGCCGACGGGTCGCTGGCCGGCAGATGAACGTGCACGTACGACGGGGACATGGCCAGGTACTCATCGAGGGTGTCAGCCATACGCTCGGCGATGTCGAGCCCGAGCTCGTGGAGCCGGATCTCGATCCCTCCCGCCAGGGCTGATGCCGTGGTGCGGAACTGCGACCGGGCCCGGCTGGGCGCAACGATGGCATGGTCGAACGTGCGGGTCACACCCAGCCGGTCGACCAGAGCCTGGACATGGTCAGCCACGTGGTCGGGGACGCTGAGAGCAGCGGTCCCGAGGTCACCGATGGGGGTGAACACGGCAATCAGGGATGGTCGCACGTTTTCGTGGTTGGGCATGCCGTTCATCAGCATCCCTTGGGGGCCGACGCCGATCAGGAGCCCGACTTCGGCTGCACCCCGCTGGATGGCCAGGCGCTGGCTGGCTGGGTGGTTGGTGACGGCCTCGGCCCACACACCGGGGATGCCGTGGTCGGCAGCCATGGCAGCTCGGGCCAGCGACAGGCGCTCGGCCAGGTGGTGGCCACGGAACCGGGGGTCGACGATCATTTTGCCGCCTTCGGGCACCGGGTCGCCCGGGAACTCGAAGGTGCAGGCCACATGGCCGACGATGTCACCGGAAGGGGTGATGGCCACCACCGAGAGCATGGCTCCGGACTCGAGCTGCTTGCGGATGGCTTTGGCCTGGTACATCGACGGGTTGGGGTAGGTATAGCCGTAGCAGCGGAACACGCACTGGACCAGGCCGACGGCATCGTCGGGGACCATGAGACGGACATCGATCTCGGCCGCCTCGGCATCGGGGGCATCGGGAACATCAGCCTCCAGCATCGCCTCATGCAGATGGTCGTCGGGGTCGGCGGATGCCAGATTCAGCTGGCAGGTGGCGATGTTGCCCCGTGCCCCCTCGAACCCGACGTGCAGCCGATCGACGAACCCGAGGGCGAGCAGCCGCCGCGACGGCAGGTGCCGGGACTGGGCCGGGGTGAGGGGCAGCCGGTGGTCGGTGATGGTGACCTGGAGGTTGTTGCCATCGAACTCGACGGCGATATCGATGTCGCCCGAGACGCCAGACTCCTCGCGCAGCCGGGACTCGCGCAGCAACTCTTCGACCGCGACCTGGAGCCGCGTGGCCCGCTCCGCCTCGAACCCGTTGCCCTGGGCGCAAGCCTGCACGGCAGCACCTGCGGCCTGCAATGGAGCGGCATCGGACAGGGTGATCCGCAGCTCAGGGGTGGAGAGGCGGGTGGGGGCGGTGGTCATCGGCATGCTCGCATGGTCTAAATGTACAGACCCGTGCGCCCCTGCCGGGGACCGACCGCCATGCGGTCCGAGTCAGCCGGCATCCCAGCCGAGCGTCTCCTGAAGTTCAGGAAGGGCATTGGTAAACGCCTCGAAGAGCAGATATTGATCGCGGAACATCGCCTCGTCGAGGCCGTGGACCTCGCGGAAGAGGACGAATCCTTCCAGCATGAAGATAGCGATCTGCACCCAACTGGCAGCAGCCCGTGCTCCGACTGGTCCGCCCGCGCCTTCGGCCTCGGTCAGGAAGTTGGACAGGATCTGCTTGGGGCGACCCCGTTCCCAATCGATCCTGAACGATGCAGGATCAGCCCCTTCGGCGATGAGCCAGGCCAGGAGCTTTGTGCGCAGCAGAAAGTCGGGATCATCGAAGATGGTCACATCACGGATGGCGGTCATGCGCTCGAAGGATCGCAGCGACAACAGGGCGCAGATGTGGGAAAGCAGTCCCCCCATCGATCCGAAGTTTCGGCTGATGGTGGTGGCGTGCAGGCCAGAGGCGTTAGCGATCTTCCGCACCGTGACGGCACTGACCGGGTTGTTGCGCAGCAGTTCGATGGTGGACTCGACCAGCCGGGACTGCGCCTCGGCGGCCGGCAGCATCGGCCGTGACTTGCGTGGTGCGAATGGCGAATCGACTGCAAGTGTTGGCTGGTCCATCGAAGCCTCCTGGTGTGAAGGATGCTATCTCTTGGGGGGGGTTCCGGACTCGGATCATCGAGTTGGCCACGATCACGTCCCGTGCAGCGGCACCACTTCTCCACTTCTCCACGAATTTGGTCGATCGAGGCATGTTTGGTAGTTCGACGCGGTTGGGCAGGGCGAAAGTCGACCCGCAGTATGGGCGAGTCCCCCTGAACGGGTGGTCTGCGGCGTTTTCAGCGACCATCGAAGCCGGACGTGGTGGCAACCTCGGCGGACCATATAGACTCTGCGGACCACGCAAGGGCCAACGTCGTCCCGCGCCGGTAGATCCACTTCTTCTTCTGGAGCGACCTGATGACGACAGTTGCACCCTTACCTGACGGCGACGCCATGATGTCGGCGCGGACGTCCCCGGTGACTTTTCGCCCGACGGCGCGTCGGGTCACTGCCGCCCCCACCACCGGCCTCTACGACCCCCGTTTCGAGCACGACGCCTGTGGTGTGGCCCTGGTCGCCGACCTGCACGGTCGTCCATCTCATACGTTGGTGCTCCAAGCCATCGATGCCCTCGAGCACCTGGCCCACCGGGGTGCTACCGGCAGTGAGGAAGACAGCGGCGACGGAGCCGGCATCCTCATCCAGGTCCCCGACGCCTTCTACCGAGATGTCGTCGACTTCCCCTTGCCCGAGGTCGGCCGCTATGCCACCGGGATCGCCTTCTTGTCCCTGGACGAGTCCAGTGCAGCCAAGGCCCGTGCGCAGATCGACGAGCTGGCGGTCGAAGAAGGCTTCGACGTACTCGGCTGGCGCGCCCTACCGGTGACCAACGGCAACCTGGGCTCCATTGCCGAGGCGGCACGGCCGTCGATGCACCAGCTCTTCGTGGCACCCGCCGCCACCGCCGTGCTCAGCCCCGGCGATCCCTCCCTGGCCATCGACCGGCTGGCCTACATCTTGCGCAACCGCGCCGAGCGCGAGGTGGTCGAGTGCTACTTCGCCTCATTGTCCGCGCGGACCGTGACCTACAAGGGCATGCTCACCAGCCACCAGTTGGCCGAGTTCTACCCCGATCTGGCCGATGAGCGACTGGCCAGCGGGCTGGCCCTCGTGCACTCCCGGTTCTCTACTAATACGTTCCCGTCCTGGCCGCTGGCCCATCCGTACCGGTACATGGCTCACAACGGTGAGATCAACACGGTGGCTGGCAACCGGAACTGGATGAAGGCGCGCGAAGCCCTGTGCGCCACCGACCTCCTGCCCGGACTGGATCGGGCGTTCCCGGTCATCACCCCGGGCGCCAGCGACTCTGCCTCCTTCGACGAGGTCCTGGAACTCCTCCACCTCGGAGGACGTCCCATCCACCACGCCGTGCTGATGATGATCCCCGAAGCATGGGAGAACCATCGGACCATGGACCCGGCCCGCCGCGCCTTCTACCGCTATCACGCGTCGCTGATGGAGCCGTGGGACGGACCCGCCGCCGTGGCCTTCACCGACGGCACGGTGATCGGTGCCGTCCTGGATCGCAATGGGCTGCGTCCGGGCCGCTACTGGGTGACCGATGACGACCTGGTAGTGCTGGCCAGCGAGGTCGGCGTCCTCGACATCCCACCGTCCAAGGTCGTTCGCAAGGGCCGCCTGCAGCCCGGTCGGATGTTCCTGGTCGACACAGCCGCCGGTCGGATCATCGACGACGACGAGCTCAAGTCCGAGTTGGCCGCCGAGCATCCCTACGCCGAGTGGCTCGAAGCCGGCCAGGTCGATCTCGACGATCTGCCGCCCCGGTCGATGCTCACTCCTCAACACGCCTCGGTCGTCGGCCGTCAGCAGCTGTTTGGCTACACCAACGAAGAGCTCCGGTTGATCTTGGCCCCCATGGCCCGCACCGGCATGGAGCCGCTCGGGTCGATGGGCTCGGACACGGCCATCGCCGTACTGTCGGAGCGGTCGCGCCTGATCTATGACTACTTCACCCAGCTCTTCGCTCAGGTCACCAACCCGCCACTCGATGCCATCCGCGAGGAGTTGGTCACCTCGTTGCTGTCCACGCTCGGCCCCGAGTCGAACCTGCTGGAGCCGACCCCGGCCTCGTGCCACCAGATCATCCTGCCCATGCCGGTCATCGACAACGACGACCTGGCCAAGCTGCTCTACGTCAATGAAGACGGGAGCACCCCAGGATTCCGGGCCTTCGCCATCGACGGCCTGTTCCAGGCCGACGGCGGGGGAGCGGCCCTGCGTTCCGCCATCGAAGAGGTCCGGGTCAAGGTGAGCGCCGCCATCGTGGACGGCGCTGCCGTCATCGTGCTGTCGGATCGGAACTCGACCGCAGAACTCGCCCCTATTCCTTCGTTGTTACTAGTGGCTGCCGTCCATCACCACCTGGTGCGAACCAAGACCCGCACCCGGGTCGGCCTGGTGGTCGAGTCCGGTGACGCCCGTGAGGTCCACCACATGGCGCTGCTCAAGGGGTTCGGGGCCGCCGCCATCAACCCGTACCTGGCGTTCGAGAGCATCGACGACATGATCGCCTCGGGCCTGCTGGCCGGAGTCACCCCTCGTCAGGCTCAGAAGAACTACATCAAGGCGGCCTCCAAGGGCATCGTCAAGGTCATGTCCAAGATGGGCATCTCCACCGTCGCCTCCTATACCGGCGCCCAGGTGTTCGAAGCGGTCGGACTGGCTGGCGATGTGGTGGACGAGTACTTCACCGGCACGGTGTCGCGCATCGGTGGGGTCGGACTCGACGTGCTGGCCGGTGAGGTGGCCTACCGCCATCATCAGGCCCATATCGACCGTCCGACGGAGCGGGCCCATCGCGAGCGTGAGGTCGGTGGTGAGTACCAGTGGCGCCGCGAAGGGGAGATCCACCTTTTCAACCCCAAGACAGTCTTCAAGCTCCAACACGCCACCCGCACCAAGCAGTACCGCGTGTTCAAGGAGTACACCCAGGCCGTCGACGACCAGTCGACTGCGCTGGCCACGTTGCGGGGCCTGATGACGCTGCGCACCGGCACCTTGCCGCCAGTACCGATCAAGGAAGTCGAACCGATATCGGCCATCTTGGCCCGGTTCTCCACGGGAGCCATGTCCTATGGATCGATCTCGGCCGAGGCCCACGAAACTCTGGCCATCGCCATGAACCGGTTAGGCGGAAAGTCGAACACTGGCGAAGGCGGCGAGGACCCAGACCGGTTCACTCCCGACGATGACGGCAATCTGCGGCGCAGCGCCATCAAGCAGGTGGCCTCGGGTCGGTTCGGAGTGACTTCTGAATATCTGGTCAACGCCGATGACATCCAGATCAAGATCGCCCAGGGGGCCAAGCCGGGCGAGGGCGGCCAGTTGCCGGGCCACAAGGTGTATCCATGGATCGCCAAGACCCGGTTCTCGACCCCTGGGGTCGGGCTCATTTCGCCGCCGCCCCATCACGACATCTACTCCATCGAGGACATCGCCCAGCTGATCCACGACCTCAAGTCAGCCAACCCGGTAGCGCGGGTGCACGTGAAGTTGGTGGCCGAAGTTGGTGTGGGAACGGTGGCTGCCGGTGTGGCCAAGGCCCACTCCGACGTCGTGCTCATCTCCGGCCACGACGGCGGCACCGGGGCCACCCCGCTGACGTCACAGAAGCACGCCGGGATCCCTTGGGAGCTGGGCCTGGCCGAGACCCAGCAGACCCTGATGGCCAACGATCTGCGCGACCGGATCGTGGTCCAGGTCGACGGTCAGATGAAGACCGGTCGTGACGTGGTGATCGGGGCCCTGCTCGGTGCCGAGGAGTACGGGTTCGCTACTGCCCCGTTGGTGGTGTCGGGCTGCATCATGATGCGGGTCTGTCATCTCGATACCTGCCCGGTGGGGATCGCTACTCAGAACCCGGTGCTCCGTGAGCGCTACTCGGGCACCCCGGAGTTCGTGGAAACGTTCTTCGAGTACATCGCCGAAGAGGTGCGGGAGTACCTGGCCGCCCTAGGTCTGCGTTCGCTCGAAGAGGCCGTAGGCCGAGTCGACCTGCTCGACGCCGCTGCGGCCACCGACCATTGGAAGGCATCCGGACTCGACCTGTCGCCCATCCTGGCGCCACCGGATGTGCCCGAAGGTGCGGTGCGTCACTGCGTGACCACCCAGGACCACGGACTCGATAAGGCGCTCGACCAGTCGTTTCTCGAAGCATGTCGCCCGGGGTTCGAAGACGGCACCCCGGTAACCGCTGAGGTAGTCGTGACCAACGTGGACCGCACTGTCGGCACACTCCTCGGCTACGAGATCACCCGCCGCCACGGCGGTGCTGGGCTCCCCGACGGCACCATCGATCTGACCTTTAGAGGTTCGGCTGGCCAGAGCTTCGGGGCCTTCGTCCCGCAGGGGGTCACCATGCGCCTGATCGGCGACACCAACGACTACCTGGGCAAAGGCCTATCGGGGGGGCGGATCATCGTCCGGCCCGACGAAGCCGCACCGTTCGCCGCCGAGGAAAACATCATCGCCGGCAACGTCATCCTGTATGGGGCGACGTCGGGCGAGGTATTTTTGTCCGGTCAGGTGGGTGAGCGGTTCTGCGTTCGCAACTCAGGCGCCATCGCTGTCGTAGAGGGCGTGGGGGACCACGCCTGTGAATACATGACCGGTGGGCGGGTGGTCGTGCTCGGCCCGACTGGCCGGAACTTCGGTGCCGGTATGTCGGGTGGGGTGGCCTACGTCTATGACCCGGCCAGAAACCTGTCGAAGGTCTACAACTCCGAGATGGTGGATCTCGAGCCGCTCAGCCACGACGACCGCCAGTGGTTGCGTGACCGCATCGAAATGCACGCCAGTGAGACCGGGTCGGCCGTGGCTGCTCGGCTCCTAGCCGACTGGACCGTCGAGTCCGCGCTATTCGTGACCGTGATGCCCCGGGACTACCGCCGGGTACTCGAGGCAACTGAACGGGCTGTGGCCGAGGGCCGTTCGATCGATGAGGCCGTCATGGAGGTGTCCCGTGGGTGATGTCACCGGATTCATGAAGTACGACCGCGAGCTCCCGGCCCGTCGGCCGGTTCCGGTGCGCCTGCGCGACTGGAAGGAGGTCTACGAGCCGTTCTCGGCCGAGGCCACCAGCCAGCAGGGGGCCCGGTGCATGGACTGCGGCATTCCCTTCTGCCACGAGGGCTGCCCACTGGGCAACCTGATCCCCGAGTGGAACGACCTCGTCTACCGCGACGACTGGGCCGAAGCCATCGACCGACTGCACGCCACCAACAACTTCCCCGAGTTCACCGGCCGGCTGTGCCCGGCTCCGTGTGAGGGCTCCTGTGTGCTGGGGATCAATGCCGACCCGGTGGCCATCGAGCGCATCGAGTACGAGATCAGCGAGCGGGCCTGGGCCGAGGGCTGGGTCGAACCGGTGCGTCCCAGTGCGCCGACGGGCAAGCGGGTAGCCGTGGTGGGTTCCGGCCCTGCCGGCTTGGCCGCTGCCCAGCAGTTGGTCCGGGCTGGGCACGGCGTGGTGGTGTTCGAGCGGGCCGAGCGCCCGGGCGGACTCCTCCGTTACGGCATCCCCGAGTTCAAGATGGAGAAGGCGGTCTTGGATCGGCGCCTCGAGCAGCTCGAAGCTGAAGGTGTCTTGTTCCGGTGCGGCGTGTCCATCGGTGCGCCGTCCCCGGAAGTCCGCCGGGCGGTGGCCGAGGGCGCCGTCGTGGTGCCGACCGCCGAGTTGGTGGCGGAGTACGACGCCGTGGTGCTGGCTGGTGGAGCTACCTTGCCTCGTGACCTTCCGGCCGTCGGCCGCGACCTCAGCGGGATCCACCGGGCCATGGACTATCTAAAGCCGTCCAACATGGTCCAAGAGGGGTCGCTCGACGCACCTCCCATCACGGCCGAGGGCAAGCACGTCATCATCATCGGCGGTGGCGACACCGGGGCCGACTGCCTGGGCACCGCCCACCGCCAGGGTGCCCGCAGTGTCCATCAGCTCGAGATCATGCCCGAGCCGTCCGATGGGCGCCCGAGCGACAACCCGTGGCCGACATGGCCGCTGGTGCTGCGGACCTCGTCCGCCCTCGAAGAGGGCGGCGAGCGCGTCTTCTCGGTCACCACGGATCAGTTCCTCAGCGGGGCATCCGGCCAAGTGGTGGCGTTGCGCGGCCATGAAGTCGAACTGACGAAGGGATCGGGTGGACGTCCCGGGTTTGCCGCCGTGGACGGCAGCGAGTTCGAGCTCCCCTGTGACCTGGTCCTGTTGGCCATGGGGTTCCTTGGTGCGGAAACCGAGGGCGTGGTGGCTGACCTAGGACTCGAACTCGACGCTCGGGGCAGTGTGGTGGCTGACGGCCACTGGGCCACCAACGTCGACAACGTGTTCGTGTGCGGCGACATGACGCGCGGCCAGAGCCTGATCGTGTGGGCCATTGCCGAGGGACGCTCGGCAGCCGCAGCAGTCGACCGCCACCTGATGGGTGACACCTCGTTGCCGGCACCGATCGTGCCCGGACAACTGGCACTGCGCTGACCCGAGCACCCGGTGGGCTGCCGGGTCAGCCATGATGGCGCCAATGGACGCACGTCGAGCAGTCAGCGCCGATATCCCGTCGGCGGCTGCCACCTTGGCGGGAGGGTTCCACGACGATCCGTCGTGGTCGTGGGTCTTCGTTGATCCCAAGGCACGCCGCGCGCAGATGCTGGGCTTGTGGACGCTGTTTCTCGAGGGGAGCATCGAGGCTGGAGGGGTGTGGATGACGCCCGGGGCCGAAGCGGTCACACTGTGGATCCCACCGGGCAGGCCTGAGCTGGCCGAACCGCATGCGGAGCGCATGTGGCCGCTCTTCGACGAACTCCTGGCCGGCGATGTCTCCCGGGCCACCGTGGTCATGGAGCAGTTCTCCTCGGCCCGGCCTGATGCACCGGATCACTGGTACTTGAGCTTGTTCGGCACCCGGGCGGACTGCCGTGGCCAAGGGATCGGCATGGGGCTGCTTCGCCACAACTTGGCGGTGATCGACGAGGCGGGGGAGCCTGCCTATCTCGAGTCGACAAATGCGACCAACCTCGAGCGCTACCGGTCGGTCGGGTTTGTCGACCACGGCGAGTTCACGTTGCCCGATGGTGGACCGGTGGTCACGACCATGTGGCGAGACGCCCGCTGACGGGACTGCGATTGGGTGGCTAGGTGGTGCTGCTGGTATTTCGGCGGACTACCCCTGAGTCAAACGCGAGGGGCTCATTGCCCCAGCGGTGGCGGCCCGGTCGTAATGGATCTGATCCATGGCATGCCCATGCCGCGTCGACGTCCATCCACGATGATCCACAGCGCAAGCACCATCAGGTTGACTACGACGTAGTCCTGTGCGGCCGCCGGTGAAGAGTCGCTTGTTGGCGACGTTGGCTACCACCGTGATGGCTACCACCGTGGTGGCGATGCCGAGCAGTCCGCAGATCAGAAGCGAGGCAGTGATGGTCTCCCGTCGTTCCCCCTGGGGCGGGGATCGAACGAAAGCCTGGACGGCACCGTCCATCGAGGAGCGCCATGATCGCAACCTCGACGAGGCGGCACACCCGGGTAGCACTGGATACCGTTGGTTGAAAGGGATGCGGCTCGGACTGCGGTCGCTACAATTCGACCATGGACCGCCGTCTGACTGGTGTGCGAAGACTGGCTGGCGCGAGACGTCGGTGCCGGGCATGACCGACAACCTGGTGGCGGCCGTGCCGGTCCTCGATCCCATCCTCCGCAGTCTTCGCGAAGGCTTCTACATGTTCTGGGAGACGCTCTGGCCGCTCGTCCTCGGATTCGGGTTGTCTGGCGTCGTGCAGTCCTTCGCCAGCCGCCGGTCGATGAAGGAGAAGATGGGTGATCACGGTCCGGCGGCCATCGCTCGGGCCAGCGGCTACGGCATGATCTCGTCGTCGTGCTCATATGCGGCCTCAGCCATGTCGAAGTCCCTCTTCGTCAAGGGTGCCGACTTCGTGGCGTCGATGGTGTTCATGTTCGCCTCCACCAACCTGGTCATCGAACTCGGCATCGTGCTGGTGGTGCTCATGGGCTGGCAGTTCGCTGCGGCCGAGTTCGTGGGCGGTGCCATCATGATCGTGCTGCTCACTGTGCTCGGCGGGCTGTGGTTCCGAGGCCGGGTAATCGTCGAGGCCCGAGAGCACCTGCAGTCCGAGGTGGCCGCCGCTGGGGGAGTGGACCGACCGGTCGAAAACACGGAGCTGCAGGGTCAGCCGTGGTCGACCAAGCTGCGCAGCTCAGGCGGGTGGGCCGATGCTGCCACCTACACGATGGCGGATCTCACCATGCTGTGGAAGGAGTTGGTGATCGGCTACACCGTGGCCGGATTCCTCACCGTCATGGTGCCGGTACGGGTGTGGAACACGCTGTTCATGCACGGCCACGGGTTCTGGACCAGCCTCGAAAACGTCATCGTCGGCCCGCTGATCGCCATCGTCAGCTTCGTGTGCTCGGTGGGAAATGTGCCCCTAGCTGCGGCCCTGTGGCACGGCGGCATCTCCTTCGGCGGTGTGATCTCGTTCATCTTCGCCGACCTGATCACCTTCCCCCTCCTGTTGATCTACCGCCGCTACTACGGGATGAAGCTCACCATCCGCATGCTGATCTTGTTCTGGGCGGTCATGTCCACCGCTGGCCTGGTGACCGAGGGCATCTTCACAGTGGCCGGACTGGTGCCCGCCGACCGTCCAGCCATGGTGGCCATGGGCCATGTGAGTTGGAACTACACCACGTTCCTGAACATCATCTTCTTGGGGCTGTTCGCCCTGTTGTACTGGGCGTACCGGAACCGGGAGCGCCTGGGCGGCGGAAGCGGCTACGCCCTCGACCCGGTGTGCGGCATGCAGGTCAAGATGGCCGACGCCCCGGCCTCGGTCGCCCACCAGGGTGAGGCGGTCTACTTCTGCTCCGACCGATGCCGGCTTCGGTTCGAAGCTGATCCGGCGCGTTTTATGCAGGGGACAAGTTCCGTCCAGATGTCAGATTCGGATGCAACGATGCACGCCGAAATGATGGGAGCGGAACTGGAGGGATCAGAGGCATCGGGGCCTACTGTCGCGACCAGTCGTGACCCGGTCTGCGGCATGTCCGTGGACCCCGCCGATCCTGGTGGCCACCTGGTGCACGATGGCAGGGACGTCTACTTCTGCGGGCCGGGGTGCCGCGATGCCTTTGCAACAGACCCCGAGGCTCATCCGCTCGACGTCTCCGCCTGAGGGACTTGCAAGCGAGGGCTCGTGCCGGGGCTCAGTCCAGGCCGTCGACCCCGCCGAGGCTGGTGGCCATCCGAGAGCTGAAGTCCCAACTGGTGAGGGAGACGGGACGAAGCCGCAGGCACACTTCGTCGGCGCCGCGGGACCGCAGTGTGGTGGCCAGCGGGTTGTCGATCCCTCCGAGGTACCGGACGAGGAGGCGGTCGAGTGTGGCCGCCCCGGTATCCCTGTCGATCTTGACCTGAGCCCTGCCCCGCACCCCGCGGTACGGGGGGGTATCCGAGGCGATCTCGAAGCCGCACCGAGGTCGGTGCTCGAGGCATCGCACCAGCGTGGAGTCAGGCCGGGTAGCAGCCAGAAGCTCGCCGCCGTGAGAGAGGAACCAGACCGACAGCACCACCGGCCACCCAGACGGGGTCTCCACGGCGATCCTCATGGGGATCACGGACCGGTCGAGGTGCTCGGACACCATGGCGGCCGACCAGGGGCCTCGGATCTGTGCAGTTTCGGAGTACGGCATACCTAGACACTATGGGCTGGCCAGCCCGCATCAGGACGCTGAATTCTGCACGCACTCTCGCCGGCAGCAACCCAAACATCGCTCACAACCGCCGAAACTCCGCTTCCTTCGAGCCCCACCGGCTGGCAGCCTCGCGGGCGGGATCGCTGTGAGAGTTCTGCGGGATCCCTACGCGATTCGAGTCATACGGGAGGGCCACGTCGGTCGAGGGGGACCCGACGTCGACGTCCTCCGTCGACCTCGTTCAGGAGGCCAACTCGACCGGTTGACGCAGGATGGTCCGCAGCCGCTCCGGTGCCGAGGTGCGCGGGTCGCCCAGGTAGATCTCGTGGTGACGGCCCTGTGGGCGATATCCATGATCGGCGATGGCCTCATGGAGTGCCATCACGCTGGTCTGCTCGGTCTCGTAGGGGCCCACGTGGAGGATCTGTGCGCTCGGCCCCTCGGTCCACTCCAGGTAGTACGCCAGGTCGAGGCCAGGCTGGTCGGACTTGGCGCGTGCTTGGTCGATGGCGCTGCGGACGCGTTCCTCGTCGATGGGTGCGAGCTGCAGGATCATCGCCCGCCAGTGCCAGTGGCTGAGGTCGGCCGAATCCATGGAGGACCGGCCAGCAGCTATGTCCTTCATGACCGCCAGGGCCTCCGCACCTTCTACCCACCACAGGGCTTCGAGCGGCATGACTCGGGGGGCGCGGCCCTCGGATGCCTTCACGGCGAAGTGGGCGATGTAACTCACGGAGTAAAGCGTGCGGATGGCCTGGTCGAAAGCCGGACCGCCTGGGCCGCCCTCGCCGTCCACCACGACAAAGGCGAACTGGGGGACATCGACGAACTCCACCCGTCCTTGACGGGCCGTGTAGAGCGCATCAATATCAGCGTCTCCGGTCGCTAACTTCGCCACCATCTGATGGTCGCGCTGCGTGCTGCTGCCCACCAGAGGCAAAAGCCCCGCCTGAGAGGCTTAGCACCCGGCACCCGGCACCCGGCACCCGGTACCTGGTACCTGGCTAGCGGACCTCGACGAACAGGGTCCAGACCCGGGCCAGGGCGGGACATGCCTTGCCCGGATCACAAGCGATTCCACCAGAGGCGGTCACGGTCGCCCGCCCCGTGTGGACGGCCAAGATCTCGGCACGGAGTCCACCATCGGCGGGACGTGTGATCGACGACACCCGCACGGTGCCGGTGTCGCTGACAGGGTCGTTCCAGGTGAATCCCCGGCTCAATTCAATATGCGCCGTGACCCCTGAGTCCATCACTGCCGTGCACGGCTCGGTGCCCGGGCTGACGACCACCCCGGCGCTGGCCACGACACCGCAGCGCACGTAGGCAGACCCCGACGACGGGGGAGCATCGGTGGTAGTGGTGGTCGAAGCGGAGGTCGTGGACCCGCAGGCAGCTAGGGCTACCACCGAAACAGTCAAGACAGTTCCCACGATGAGGCACCTGACCTGTCTGACGGCGTGGGAATACACATCGCCATCGTCCCATGGCAATGCAGCAAAAGGGTATCTACACCCCGGAGCACCGGACGCAAGGCTGGTGGCTTCGATACCGAGCCCACTCGAGGAGCGGAAAGTAAGGGCGCGGGTGCCGAACGCATACAGGAGATCCTCTCTAGTATCTGGCGGTGACTCGCTCATGGATGAACAGAACGTGCACGGCATGATGGCGAACCGCCTCCTGCCTCGGTCCCTGGGGGCCTTGACACCGTTGCTGACGGTATTGCTGGCAACGGTGGTGTTGGGTGGATGCAGCACTTCGACATCCCCGGTAGCTGATCCGCTGGGGACCATCCCGACGCCGGCCCGGTCGGGTCAGCCTGCCGTGACTGTCGGACAGGAGGCGACCAAGGGGCCGATCCGGGCCAGTGCCAGTTCCGATCGCGTACACCTCGATGTCCTCCAAGGTCTCTTGGGTAATGAGCCGATCTTCAACGGGGACTTCGCCGATCCATCCGCACTTTCGTTCTCCAGCGGCCTCTATCTGTACGCTTCGTCGACGCAGCCCGGGGCCGGGAAACGCGGAGCACACATCCCGGCCATCTCACTCAGCCGTAGCAGCGGGTTCGCCGGCGAGTACATCGGTGATGTGCTTCCCAAGGTGCCGTCATGGACGGTCCCAGGATTCCAGTGGGCTCCATCAGTCTGGGCTCGACCCGGTGGCACCTACGTCCTCTACTACTCGACCCCGGCGACCAATCCCATCCACTGCATGGCCGAGCCCCGGAGCCAGTACTGCGTCAGCACCACCCTGCAGGGATGGACCAATGGGCAGTGCATCTCACGAGCTACCAGTAGCAGCCCGGCCGGGCCGTTCGTCGATGACTCGTCGGCTCCCTTCATCTGTCCGATCCGACAAGGCGGTGCCATCGATCCGAGTGTGGTCATCGATGACCGAGGCGCCCCGTGGCTCCTGTGGAAGTCCGATGGGAACTGCTGTGACAAGGCGACCTCGATCTCCATCCAGCCACTCACGTCGGACGGGCTGTCAGTCGCCGGTCCCGCCCGGCGGCTCATAGGGGCCACCCAGAAGTGGGAGGGCGGATTGGTAGAGGGTCCTTCCATGGTCAAGGAGGGCAGTACCTACTGGCTGTTCTACTCGGCCAACCAGTGGGGTTTCGCTGACTACGCCATCGGGATCGCCAAGTGCGCCAGCATTTCGGGGCCGTGCACCAAGCCCCTCGACCATGCGTGGGTCAGAGGGGGCGACGGGACGGCGGTTCAAGGGCCAGGTGGTCAGGAGTTCTACCAGACCGGTCCGCTGGTGTGGATGGTCAACCACGCCCTTGCCCCCGGGCAAGAGGGCAACAGTGCTCAGCGGCGCCTCTACGTCCACCTGTTGACATTCCCAGCCGGACAGCTGCCCAGGTTGGCCACCGGGGTGCCGGCGGCAGCCGTGGCGCAAGCCATCGTCTACTACGGCGACACGTCGCTGCCAGCCGACCCCAAGGATGCGTTCGTGGCCCTGGTGAAGCGCTCACCGGACGGCGCTGCCGATTTGGACCGAGCCACACTGCTGGCCCTCGGTGACCAGACGTGCGCGGCGCTGGCGGCAGGGTCGACCGCCCAGCAGATCGTCGACTCGTTGGCCAAGGACCCGTTGAGTGCGTTCGACGTCTACGTGGCCATTGTGGCGGGCACCGAGTATCTCTGTCCGAACATGACGGCGCAGGCATTGAAAGTAATCGGGAGCGCACTCGATTCCTGATCGTCCCCTGAAGGCCGGCATCGGGTCGATCGGCCGGCCTTACTGCAGCAGCGCACACGGCAGGGTCATTGACGACCGAGGGTGTATCGGATGTTCTGGTCGAACCCGATACGACCGTGATCGTCGTCAGCTCAGCCTGGAGCACTCGGACCAGGTGTCGAAGTACCCACGCGGCCGCGATTTCGAAGCTGAAGGGCAACTCCAGACGTCGGTTCCCTCGAGGACTAGGTGCGTCGACGCTCAGTTGTGAAAGGAACCCACGTTCATCATCTAGGTCGGTGGTCCTGTCACCTGTGACTCGAAGGCATAGGGACTCCATCACACCCACTTTCGACGCCTCTGCTTCCTGCAGGCATTGCACCGGACCCAGAACCCGACACAGACCCGAAGGTCCGCGGCGTCCGAGGAGGTCCTTTGCGCCCTGGGAAAGACCTGGCGGAGCAGAGGAGCGCCCATCCGGCGAACCCAATGCAGTCGTCAAATGAGAATTGTTGGGTTACCCTAAAACAGTTGACGGATGTGAAGAACGTGCCGAGCGGCTGGTCAGACATCCGTTCGGATCATTCCCCCACTGGGATGTGATCGGACGTGACCCTCACGGAACACCCGGATGGGGTGATAGATGACGTAAATGGGTGCATTCGGGAAGATTTGTTCCTGTTGTGTTCCTAATTCGTCAAATTTGACTGTGTACATTTTGATCCGTGTGGGTCATTGTGCATTTGTAAAATAATTATGGGTCGGGGGACACTGACTGATCGGGCATCGCTTTGGGTAAACCATCGCGAACTTGGTGCCTGGGCGCTCGTTGGTTCCTGGCTTCCTATGAGAGGGAATGGCCAGATGAAGAACTCCTTGAAGCGTCGGACGGCAGTAGCCGCCCCCCTGACTGCTGGCAAGAGCAAGAGGCGGACCAGCTCACTGCTGGCTGCAGGCCTCGTCGCAGGGGTCGTGATGACGTTGGCCCCCCTCCCGGGCGCCGAGCAAGCACAGGCAACGGCCCCGTCCACGCTGAGTGTCTGTTCCTCGGGCTGCGGTTACACGACGATTCAATCGGCGATCACCGCCGCCACCAGTGGTGACACGATCACGGTCGCTGCTGGTACGTATGCGGAGAATCTCACGATCAACAAGTCATTGACGTTGCTGGGCCCGAACTCCGGGATCGCGGCACTTTCCGGCGCAACGCGCGGCGCCGAAGCTGTCGTTGGGGCCAACAATGTTTCGCATCGAGTGACCGTGTCCGGCGCTAGCACGGTGGAGATCTCCGGCTTCAAGTTCGTCGGGACAGCGAGCGGTACCGGCTCCGACGGCATCATTGTCGCCGGTGGCGGGACGGGCACGATCCGTAACAACTGGTTCGACTCGCTCTCCAACCAGGGTGGCACCTTTAGTAGTGCCGACGTCTACATCCAGAACGGCAATGCCGGCGCCTACACGATCTCCGGCAACCGCTTCGACGGTCCGACGGGTGCGGACCCTGGTGACGGAACGTACAACTACTCGGCCATCAACGCTTGGTATCTCAATGACGTGACGATCTCCGGCAACCGCATCGAGAACTATGGATTCTCGGGTGTGCAGGCGGAAAGCGTCAAGCAGGGAACGATCACCGACAACTTCGTCAAGAACGTCGCAGCGAACGGCATCCAGGTCGCCAACGGCGCCTCCACCGGCCCGTTCGTGGTGCAGGGCAACACGATCGACCACGCCTCAGCGGCGTACGAGTCGTACTATGCGCCCGACCCGATCGACAAGGACTACTGCTGGGCGGGCATCCGCATCTGGCAGAACACCACCTCGGCTGCAAACCAGACCGTCGTGTCGAACAACAAGATCATCAACACCCCTGCAGGTTGCGGTGCCATCGGTTTCACCGGCACCAGCCGCCAGACGGTCAACACGATCCAGAACAACAGCATCGATGCCACTAACCTCGAGGGCTTGGCCTGGCAAAACTACCTCGCACGTGCCGACGAGGTCACCAGCAACGTGGCCACCGTTCGGCTGTGGTGGCCGAACAGCGACATCTTGGTCGGCGGCACTGTCGTCGTCAGCGATCTTGGGGCCCCCTACGACGGCACACACGTAGTGACCGCCGTCGGCAGCTGGCTAGACGCCACTTCGTATTCCTACAAGACGGTGTCCTTCGCAGTCAGTGCCTCCAATCAGGCCACCAGCTCAGTGACCAAGGGCACCGTCGTGGCTCTGGCCCGAGCCCAGGCACCGATTCCTGCCGCGAACAACTGGTGGGGATCGGCCACCGGGCCGGGCACCTCGGGCTCTTCGCTGAACTCGGCCGGCGCCGGGGCGACGACAAGCCCGTGGATCGTGTCCTACACGGACGATCCCGCCAAGGCCGGTAAGACCGGCTTCTGGCCCACCGCCATCACCACAGCCACGCGGAGTGTCTGTTCCTCGGGCTGCGGTTACACGACGATTCAATCGGCGATCACCGCCGCCACCAGTGGTGACACGATCACGGTCGCTGCTGGTACGTATGCGGAGAATCTCACGATCAACAAGTCATTGACGTTGCTGGGCCCGAACTCCGGGATCGCGGCACTTTCCGGCGCAACGCGCGGCGCCGAAGCTGTCGTTGGGGCCAACAATGTTTCGCATCGAGTGACCGTGTCCGGCGCTAGCACGGTGGAGATCTCCGGCTTCAAGTTCGTCGGGACAGCGAGCGGTACCGGCTCCGACGGCATCATTGTCGCCGGTGGCGGGACGGGCACGATCCGTAACAACTGGTTCGACTCGCTCTCCAACCAGGGTGGCACCTTTAGTAGTGCCGACGTCTACATCCAGAACGGCAATGCCGGCGCCTACACGATCTCCGGCAACCGCTTCGACGGTCCGACGGGTGCGGACCCTGGTGACGGAACGTACAACTACTCGGCCATCAACGCTTGGTATCTCAATGACGTGACGATCTCCGGCAACCGCATCGAGAACTATGGATTCTCGGGTGTGCAGGCGGAAAGCGTCAAGCAGGGAACGATCACCGACAACTTCGTCAAGAACGTCGCAGCGAACGGCATCCAGGTCGCCAACGGCGCCTCCACCGGCCCGTTCGTGGTGCAGGGCAACACGATCGACCACGCCTCAGCGGCGTACGAGTCGTACTATGCGCCCGACCCGATCGACAAGGACTACTGCTGGGCGGGCATCCGCATCTGGCAGAACACCACCTCGGCTGCAAACCAGACCGTCGTGTCGAACAACAAGATCATCAACACCCCTGCAGGTTGCGGTGCCATCGGTTTCACCGGCACCAGCCGCCAGACGGTCAACACGATCCAGAACAACAGCATCGATGCCACTAACCTCGAGGGCTTGGCCTGGCAAAACTACCTCGCACGTGCCGACGAGGTCACCAGCAACGTGGCCACCGTTCGGCTGTGGTGGCCGAACAGCGACATCTTGGTCGGCGGCACTGTCGTCGTCAGCGATCTTGGGGCCCCCTACGACGGCACACACGTAGTGACCGCCGTCGGCAGCTGGCTAGACGCCACTTCGTATTCCTACAAGACGGTGTCCTTCGCAGTCAGTGCCTCCAATCAGGCCACCAGCTCAGTGACCAAGGGCACCGTCGTGGCTCTGGCCCGAGCCCAGGCACCGATTCCTGCCGCGAACAACTGGTGGGGATCGGCCACCGGGCCGGGCACCTCGGGCTCTTCGCTGAACTCGGCCGGCGCCGGGGCGACGACAAGCCCGTGGATCGTGTCCTACACGGACGATCCCGCCAAGGCCGGTAAGACCGGCTTCTGGCCCACCGCCATCACTTCCAGCTCGGCTCCGGCCATCACCTCGGCGGACAACGCCACCTTCACCAACGGTGTGGCTGGCTCGTTCACGGTGACGGCTTCCGGGACCCCGGCCCCGACCTTCTCGGAGACGGGAACGCTGCCCGCAGGTGTGAGCTTCA
>JBAXCY010000022.1:0-26034 GCA_037141235.1 Acidimicrobiales bacterium
CGAGTTCTGGCTGAATGTCGTTCTTCCTGTTCGAGAGGTATGCCACCAGGATCACCTCGGGCACCTTGGCCGTCAGGGGCGCGGGAAAGACGTGTCGGAGATGGTCGGTCATGTGTCTGCTGATCTGGCTGCGGGCGCTCTGTGCCGGGTGGCCCGTCGCTGAGCCCCCGCTACTAGCGGTCGACGCCCAGAATCAGCCCGCTGGTGGGCACACCGGTGCCCGAGGTGACCAGGACATGCTCGACGTCGGGGACCTGGTTGACCGAGTCGCCCCGGACTTGGCGGACGCCCTCGGCGATGCCGTTCATCCCATGGAGGTAGGCCTCACCCAGCTGTCCACCGTGGGTGTTGACCGGGAGTCCACCACCGAGCTCGATGTTGCCGTCCTTGATGAAGTCCTTGGCCTCGCCCCGGCCGCAGAACCCGAGCTCTTCGAGTTGGTACAAGACGTAAGGGGTGAAGTGGTCGTAGATGACCGCTGTCTGGATGTCAGCCGGCGACAGGCCCGAGGTGGCCCACAGCTGGCGGGCCACCGCGTCCATCTCGCCCAGCACGGTGAGGTCGTCGTAGTAGTACGACGTCATCATCTCCTGGCCAGGGCCAGCTCCTTGAGCGGCAGCCTGGATGACGGCCGGGGTGCTGGGCAGATCGCGGGCCCGCTCCAGCGACGTAACGACCAGGGCCTGGCCACCGTCGGTCTCCTGGCAGCAGTCGAGCAGGTGGAGCGGCTCGACGATCCACCGGGATGCCTGGTGCTCCTCCAACGTGATCGGCTTCTCGTAAAACCAGGCCTTGGGGTTGGTGGCGGCGTGCTTCCTGTCAGCCACTGCTACCCGACCGAGGTCCTCGGAGGTCGCCCCGGTCACGTGGAGATACCGCTGGGCAGCCATGGCTACCCATTGGGCCGGGGTCAACAGGCCCTGGGGGGCGTACCAGGCGAAGTGGGCCGTCTCGGCGTTGGGTGCCGGGAGCCGGCCCTGGACGCCGGCGCCGAACCGGTTGCCCGAGCGCTCGTTGAACGCTCGATAGCAGACGACCACATCGGCCACCCCGGACTCGATGGCCATGGCGGCCTGCTGGATGGTGCCGCAACCGGCACCGCCGCCGTAGTGGATGCGGCTGAAAAAGGACAACTCACCCATGCCGAGGCTGCGGGCGATCTCGATTTCGGGGTTGGTGTCCGAGCTGAACGTGACCAGGCCGTCCACCTCGGACGGCTCGATACCAGCGTCACGTAGGGCCAGGTCGACAGCTTCGACGGCTAGGCGCAACTCGCTGCGTCCCGAGTCCTTGGAGAACTCAGTGGCGCCGATCCCGGCGATGGCCGTCTTGCCGGTGAAGGAGTGCGCGGAGCCGCTCACTTAGCACCTCCGGTCGGCAGCAGTAGTCGGACCGTCCCGGTGACGTGGTCTCCTAGTCGGTTCGCACCTCGCAGCGTCACCATCACCGCACCCCGTCCCTCGGCGTCGACCGCTTCGTCCTTGGTCGTCACCGATCCGGTCAGCGTCATGGTGTCGTCGGGGTAGTTGGGCGCACCGAGGCGGATGTTCACATCGGTGAGCACGGCCCCGGGGCCAGCCCAGTCGGTCACATACCGGCCGACCAGACCGTTGGTGGAGAGGATGTTCATAAAGATGTCCTGGGAGCCGCGCTCAACGGCCAGCTGGCTGTCGTGGTGCACGTCTTGGTAGTCACGCGACGCCATAGCCGTGGACACGATCAGTGTCCGAGTGAGCGGAATCACCAGTTCGGGCAGCGCATCCCCGACGGTGACCTCGGCCAGCGTGCGGGTAGTGGGACGAAAGTCGTGTTCGATGATGGCCTTGCTCATGGCGACACCACCCCAGAGGTGGCCAACTCCGCGTTAGCCAGTCCGGTTGCCACCTGGCGGCCCAACCGGGCCAACTGGGCGCTGGGTGACCCCAGCATCAGCTCGATCTGCTTGCCCCACAAGAAGTAGCGGTGGATCGGATACGAGATGTCCGCCCCCATCCCTCCGTGTAGGTGCTGAGTGGCCAAGACCACCCGCTGGCCGGACTCGGCCGCGAACCATGCGGCCACGTTGACGGCCCGGTCAGCATCGAGGCCGTTGTCGAGACGCCAGGCGGCCTGCCAGGTGGTGACCCGGATGGCCTCGGTATCGATGGCGGCATCAGCCGCTCGCATCTTGGTGGCCTGGAAGGTGGCCAGCGGTAGTCCGAACTGCTCGCGAGTGTTGAGGTACTCAGCGGTCTGAGCCACGGCCGCTTCGGTGATCCCCACCTGCAGGGCGCACAGCCCGGTCCACGCCCGATTCAGCATCCACGACAGGACCTCTGTGCCACGAGAGGCATCCCCGCCAGCCAGCAGTTGATCGGAGGCGACAGCTACACCGTCCAGATGGAGGTGGGGGTGGATCTCGCGGTTGGTGGTGACGGCGTGTTCGATGGTCACCCCGGCCGAGGTCGGGTCGATGACAGCCACGACCGTGCCGTCGGTGGTCGCCACCGGGATGAGCACCCGGTCGGCCACATGGGCGTAAGGCACGGCGAACGCCGTGCCTGAGATCACCAGTCCACCGTCGACACCCGCGCCAGCGCACACCGCCGGGCGACCAGGTCCACCGATAGCGATGTCATCGGCCACGTCAGCCAGGGCCGCGGTCAGGATCATGTCGCCCGCGGCAACCGCTTCCAACAGCTCGTCGCGCAGTGCGTCGGAGCCGAACTCGGCCACCGGGAGCGCTCCCAGAACCAACGTGGCCCACAGCGGCACCGGGGCCACGACCTTGCCTTGGGCCTCGAGCATCAAGCACAGCTCCACCATGGCGTAGCCCCCGCCGCCGTGCGCTGTCGGAATGGCGATGCCCAGCAGATCGGCCTTGGCCAACTCGGCCCACAGGGCCCGGTCGACCCGGTCGTCGGAGCCCTCGATCTCCTGGACCCGGTCGGGATCGACCAGGCCGGACAGGATGCCGTCGGCTGCCTCGCGCACCGCGGTCTGCTCGTCATTGAAGGTGAAGTCCATCAGTTCGTCCTCGTCTCGTCTGCTGCGGCTTGTCGTGGTGCTGCGGCTGTAGCGGGGTGGAACACCGGAAGGGAGAGTTCGTCGTCGAAGTCCTCGAACCCGACCTCGACGGCCATGCCGATGGCTGCGGTCTCGGGGGTGATGCCCGACACGTTGGCGATCAGGCGGGTGCCCTCTTCCAACTCGACCAGAGCCACCACTAGCGGGTAGTCGAAGGCGGGGACCTGTGGGTAGTGGTTGACCACGAAGCTGTAGATCGTGCCCTTGCCGGATGACTCGAGGGTGTCCCACTCGAACGACCGGCATGCCGCGCACGACGGCCGGGGCGGATGGCGCAATACTCCGCACTCCGCACAGCGCTGAATGAGCAACTTGTGCTGCTTGGCCCCCTCGAAAAAGAAGGAGTTGTCCTGGGTAAGCGCTGGACGGGGACGCCGCGGCCGAGGCGCCTCCATCTCCTCGTCCACCTGGGCAGCGGCGGCCGCCTTGGCTCCGGCACCTGTGCCCGGCTTGAACTTGAGGATGCGGAACAGCATGGTGGCCACCAGGTCGCCGTTCTGATCCCGATAGTCGAGCCGGTTGGTGATGAAGTGGCCCAGCCCGAGGCCGGTCTGCTTCTCTCCCGAGATGGCATCGATCACCGAGGAGACCTCGAGGTGGTCGCCGGGGACGAGCGGGCGCTCGTAGTGCTGGTCGCAGTTGGTGGCCACTACCGAGGTGAACCCGGCTTGGTCGAGCAGACCCATGACCTGATCGGTGGGCGAGTCGGCCGAAGCCTGGCCAGCGTCGCGGGCCGCGTCCGAATGCAGGCTGGCTCGCAGTCCCCGCATGATCCAGGCTTGGAGCATGGTGGGCGGGGCGATGACACCGGGGAACCCAGCGTGGCGGGCAGCCTCGTCGTCGACATAGACCGGGTTGTGGTCGCCCATGGCCTCTACCCAGTGGGTGATCATCGGCTCATTGACCGGGTGTCGGCCCCGGCTAGCCGGTCCCGAGGACTGACCGACGAAGGTCTGCAGGGTCGTCTCCAAGGTGTCGGTCATCGGACACCACGCTTCATACCGAGTCCGGCCATGGCCAGGATCTCGCGCTGGATTTCGTTCACCCCTCCGCCGAACGTGTTGATCTGGGCTTGGCGGCCGGCCCGCTCGAGGTCGCCCTGGAGGATCGCCCCGGGCGAGCCCGGGCTGAGGTAGCCACCCGAGCCCACGATGCCAAGCAGCTTGTGGTAAATCTCCACCGTCGATTCGGTGCCGAATACCTTGACCGACGACGAGTCGGCGGCTCCCAGCGTGTCGTTGGCCACGGCCGCCGTCATCCGCCACGTCAGCAGCTTCTGCGCCTCCAACAACGAATAGGTCAACGCCAGGTCGCTCTGGATCCAGCTGACCTCGGTGAGTCCCTGTTCGACCACCCAGGCTGCCGTCTCATCCCACAGGCGGAAGGCCAGGGCACTGACCGCAGCCAGGCCGACCCGCTCGTGGTTGAGCTGACCGGTGATGAGCCGCCACCCGCCGTGGAGCTCGCCGACCAGTGCGTCCCTCGGCACCCGCACATCGGCGTAGTACGAAGCCGTAGTGGCCACCCCGCCCACGGTCACAATCGGCGTGCACGAAAACCCCGGCGTGGTGGTGGGCACCATGATGATGGAGATGCCCTTGTGCTTCGGTGCATCGGGGTCGGTCCGACAGGCCAGCCAGATGTAGTCGGCCTGGTCGGCGCCGCTCGTGTAGATCTTGTTGCCGTTGATCACCCACTCGTCGCCGTCCAAGACGGCACGGGTGCGCAGCGAAGCGAGGTCGGTGCCGGCCTCGGGCTCGGTGTAGCCGATGGCGCAGTTGATCTCGCCGGCCAAGATGCCGGAGAGGAAGAACTTCCGCTGCTGCTCGGTGCCGTGGTTGATCAGCATCGGGCCCACCGTGGACAGGGTCACGAAGGGGAACGGCGCTCGGGCCCGCTGCACCTCGGTGAAGAAGATGAACTGGTCGGTGGCCGGTCGTCCCTGGCCGCCGTACTCCACCGGCCAGCCGATCCCCAGCCAGCCGTCGGAGCCCATCTGGCGCACGATCCGACGGAAGGCCTCGCCGCCCTCGGACTCGGTGTCGATCTCATGGCGCACCTCGGGGGTCAGCAGTTGGGCGAAGTAGGCCCGAAGCTCTGCTCGCAACGCGGTCTGTTCGGGGGTCTCTTCGAGATGCATGCGGTGGGTTCCCTCCACTGTGCGGCGTCCGGATACGCAGCCCTGCGGAGCGTATTCGGGCATCGGTCGACGTCGGTTCGGCAGCGCCGGTCTTCGGGCCCCTGCAGGGCCGGACTGCGTGGGGGCCAGTGGCGGTCAACTCACCACCACCTGCCTCCCCTGCATCCGGCTCGTTCGGGCCGTCGTTCGGCGTGCCATCGGGCTCCATGCGGATGGAGGCCCGGGTGCAACTGTCCTATGATAACTGATACACGTTCTAGTAACGTCACCGGTGGCCAGGCACACCACCTAGTGCCACCCGCCCGGCCGCCGGCTGTGCGCACGGACGTTCACCCAAGGGGAAACGACATGGAACTCGCCGACATCGACCTGTGCGACCCGGAGAACTTCGTCGCCGGCGTGCCTCACGAGTGGTTCGCCCTGCTCCGCAAGGAAGCCCCCGTCTACTGGCATCCGGATCCCGATGGGCAGTCCGACGGCTTCTGGGCGGTCACGCGCTTCGATGACTGCGTCGGGGTCAACCGGGACTACGAGCACTTCTCTTCGGCGGCCAAGACGTCCCTGTTCAGCGACTTCGACGACGAGCTCATCGAGCAGCAACGCATGATGATGGTCAACATGGACCCGCCCATGCACACTCGCTACCGGCGGCTGGTGTCCAAGGGATTCACCCCTCGGATGATCCGTGACCTCGAGGCCAAGGTAGTGGTGGCCACCGACGCCATCTTGGACAGCGTGTGCGAACAAGGCACGGCCGACTTCGTCGAGCAGATCTCCGCCGAGCTGCCGCTCCAGGTCATCGCCGACCTGATGGGCGTCCCCCAAGAGGACCGTCACCTGGTCTTCGACTGGTCCAACCGGATGATCGGTGCCGACGATCCCGAGTTCCAGATTTCAGCCGAGGCTGCAGGCCAGGCGGCCATGGAGCTCTACGCCTATGCCGACCAGCTGTGCGAGGTCAAGCGACTCGATCCCCACACCGACCTGTTCAGTGTGCTGACCCAGGCCGAAATCGAAGGTGACAGCCTCAGCCAACTCGAGCTCGACATGTTCTTCCTCTTGCTGTCGGTGGCCGGCAACGAAACGACCCGCAACCTCATCTCGGGGGCGATGGTCGCATTCTTCGACAACCCCGACCAGTGGGAGCGCCTCCGGGCCGACCGGTCGCTACTCCCCTCGGCCATCGAGGAGATGCTGCGCTACGTGTCGCCGGTGATGCACTTCCGCCGCCAGGTCACCTCGGAGGTGACGATCGGAGGCCAGGTGATGGCCGCAGGCGACAAGGTTGTCTTCTGGCACACATCGGCCAACCGCGACGAGTCGGTCTTCGCCGATCCCGACCGGTTCGACATCGGCCGGGTCACCAACAACCACATGGCCTTCGGGGGTGGTGGGCCCCACTTCTGCCTGGGCGCCAACCTGGCCCGCATGGAAATCCAGGTGATGTTCGACCGACTCCTCGACCGGATGCCCGACATCCACCTCGACGGCGAGGTGCAGCGCCTCCGCTCCAACTTCATCAACGGGATCAAGCACATCCCGGTCGCCTTCACCCCGTCGGCACCCTTGGGCTGACCGCACACTTGGCGGTCTCTACGCCTTCGACCTGTACTCCTTCGTTCCGCATCTCCCCTGGGGCCGCTCGTCCGGTCCGACTTCCGACTTCCGACTTCTGAAAGCCGAGGCCCATGCGCTTCCACCAGGCCATCCAGTTTCTCCCCCTCGAGGACGTGCGGGCCCTGACGCTCGCCGCCGACCAGATGGGGTATGACGGCGTCTACCTGTCCGACCACCTGTTCAACCCTCGTGCACTCGAGTCCAAGTACACCTACTCGACCGCTCCCGACGGGGCGCCGTTCTGGGAGAAGGAAACCGAGTGGCCTGATCCCATGTGCCTGATCTCCTCACTAGCTGCCGTCACCACGAAGGTGACCTTCACCACCGGCATCTACATCGCACCGGTCCGTGACCTGATCACCGTGGCCAAGTCGGTAGGGACGGCCGCCGTGCTGTCCGACAACCGGGTGCGCCTCGGCGTGGGCGTGGGCTGGTGCAAAGAGGAGTTCATCCAAACCGGACAGGACTTCCACAACCGGGGCAAGCGCCTCGACGACATGATCCCGGCCTTGCGGGCGCTGTGGCAGGGCGGCTGGGTCGAGTACCACGGCAGCCACTACGACGTCCCCGAGTGCCAGATGAACCCGGCACCGACCGCGCCGATCCCGATCCTTGGCGGTGGCGACTCCGCCCCTGCCCTGCGGCGGGCCTCCACGTTGTGCGACGGCTGGATCAACACCGGAGCCGCCTTCCCCGACGAGGCGTTCGCCCAGGTGGCCACGGTGACCGAGTCCCTCAAGCAGGCCGGACGGCAGAACGAGGAGTTCGCCATCTACCTGGCCGTCAAGGCCTTCCCCGACCTCGACCTCTACCGCAAGCTCGAAGATGCCGGGGTCACCGATCTACTGTGCGCCCCGTGGATGCTGGCCGAAACCGCGGAGGATGACACGCCGGAGACCTTCCGGGCCAAGCGCCTCGAGCAGTGCGCTCGCTTCGCCGAGGACTTCATCGCACCCATGCGGTAGGCCCATCTCAACGGTCGATTGATTTCTTGTACAGTTGTCAAATAATCAGTATTGCTAAGGTCGCTACACCACATCCCCCGGGGAGGAACCCATGAAGGATCTCAAGGTCGGACTGCAGCTGGGCTACTGGGGCTCGGGCCCCCCGCCCAACGCCGTGGAGTTGGTAGCCGAGGCCGAGCGCCTGGGATATGACTCGATCTGGACGGCCGAGGCCTATGGATCCGACGCCCTCACCCCGCTGGCCTGGTGGGGCTCGCAGACCGAGCGGGTGCGCCTGGGCACCGCCCTGTGCCAGCTTTCGGCCCGCACGCCGACGGCCATGGGCATGGCCGCACTGACCATGGACCACCTGTCGCAGGGGCGATTCGTCCTCGGACTCGGCGTGTCCGGTCCCCAGGTCGTCGAGGGCTGGTACGGCCAGAACTTCGAGAAGCCGCTAGCTCGCACCCGTGAGTACATCGACATCGTCCGCCAGGTGATCGCCCGCGACGACGTCGTCAGCAGTGCGGGACCGTACTATCCCCTCCCCTACCCGGGCGGCACCGGGTTGGGTAAGGCGCTGAAGCCCATCACCCACCCGTTCCGCAAAGAGATCCCGATCATCATGGGCGCCGAGGGGCCGAAGAACATCGCCCTGGCCGCCGAGATCGCGGACGGCTGGTTCCCCATCTTCTTCTCCCCTGGAGCGGTCGATGCCTATCAGCCCTACCTCGACGAGGGCTTTGCCCGCGAGGGCGCACGCCATAGCGCCGAAGACTTCGAGGTGATCGCCTTTGCCGCCACGATCATGCACGACGACATCGAGACGGCGGCCGACTTCATGCGGCCGATGCTGGCCCTCTACATCGGTGGTATGGGCGCCAAGTCGATGAACTTCCACTTCGACGTCTTCTCCCGCATGGGCTACGAGGCCGAAGCCACCAAGATCCAGGAGCTATTTCTGGCTGGCCGCAAGGACGAGGCGGCAGCCGCCGTTCCGACCAAGCTCATCGAGGACACCGCGCTGATCGGGCCCAAGGAGAAGATCCGGGACGACATCGAGCGGTGGCGCGAGTCGATGGCCACATCGCTGCTGGTCTCGGGAGACGTGAACACCTTGCGGGCCATCGCCGAACTGGCGCTGTAGGGCAGCGCTTCCGCCTACAGAACCGCTACCTGGCGGCGACTGAGCGACCGGTAGAGCGCCAGTGTGCTGGGATGGACCGATTCGATCGGTTCGATCTCGTCGGCCACCACCCGGACCAACTCCGCCATCACCGACTCGACTCCGCTCGGGTTACCGGCTGCGTCTGCAGCCCGCAGCAGCATCCGGTACAGCCGCTCGTCATACGGGCTGACCATCAGGCCTCGTCGGGCCGCCCACTCCGCTCCCCGTGGATCCCCGACCCTCAAGTAGGCCCCGGACAGCCGGCCGCTCAAGTCGACTACCGCCGATTCGATGGCCGGAGACGTTCCGTCCAGAATCGCCCAGTCAGCCGACCGCAGCCCGTCGAACGGACGGCCACGGACCAACTCCAGGGCCGACCTCCACTCTTCGATCTCCTCGGATGCGGCCAACGCCTGGAAGCGGTCCCAGTCCGTCCCGACGGTCGGCGCCAATGCCAGCCGACCGTGCGATTTCGGCAGATGATCACTTCCGTCGGTCGCCTTGCCGAGCGAACGGCGGGCCACCGAGACGGTCGAATGCAGGCTCGAGGCTGCCATGAGGCGCTCCGGCCACAGCGCCGTGGCCCATATCTCGTTGGCGGCGCCGTTGGGGCGCATGGCCAGGTAGACCACGAGCTCCAGTGCCCAGGCCCGGGTGAACTGACGAGATGCTCCTCGGATCTCGACCGGCCCCAGGATGGACACCTCGACCTCGGGGCCATCGGGCACGCAGCGTGCACTTCCCCGTGACGATGTGTTCTGCCCATGGGGTGGGTGTTGCTCGCCACCGCTGAGCCCGCTGGGAGCGGTAGGGGCAGACGCCCCACTCGGCAGGATCACCATGGCCGATGACGTGGTCGGGGTGTGATGGGCATAGGCGAGCACCACCGAAGCGCTCGTGGGTGGTGCACCAGTTGGACCGTGATCATCGAACTCCACGTCGAGGAGATCGGCGTTGTCAGAAGCCGAGTCCAGCAGCGCACCAACGGCAGCCACCTCCTCGGTGGCCACTACCTGCAGCCTGACCAGATCGCCGACCAAGGCCAGCCACCCCGCCTGCGCATCAGCACCAGCCCGCAACCGGTAGGCCCCCGAGGCCACTGTGCTCACTTCGTCGGAAGCGACCGTGGCGACCACAGCGATGCCCCGCCCACCACCCTGGGCCAGTTCCAGCAACGCCGACACATCGGCCTCGGGGACATCAGGACCACAGATGACCACTACGGGATCGCGGGATCTAGTAGCTGTATCTTGCGTAGCTCGCTCCATCGGCAGGCCGGCGCCATCGCCGGCGCCATCGCCGGCGGCATCACCAGCGAGCATGGAATCCCGGATCCGCTGCCACGACAGATCATCGATCAGGGGAGCTACATCGCTCGTGGCGGTCACCCGCTCGAACCGCTCCATCTCCGCTCCGAATCCAACGAGTACGAGGTCGAACCGAGGTGCCCGGTTGGCGGTGGCGAGTTCCAGCGCTAGGGCACGGACGACTCCTTCGCACTGGTGGCGGTCACCATCGACCACCAGGGATCCGAGACCCTCGAGGTTCACCATGACAAGGGAGCGCTCGCTGCGACCGACCGTGACCAGGGTCGGCTCCGATGACGCCTGGCGGGATTTGGAACTGTGCTTCCTCGCCCACGACGCCAGATCCGCTCGTGAGACTGTCACGATCGGGGCGCCAGGAACTCGGGTGAACGGGGCCGGTACGCGGACCGTACCTTCGAGCGCATCCACCACGAGCTCCAGCGTGTCATCTGACACCCTCACCCCGAGGACGCGCACCCAGGACGATCCCTCATCGGCCCATCGTCGGAACAGCTCGAGGGCATCGTCGACCGCCTGCAGCACTTCGGGCCCATCGCCCACCCGCAGCCGCTGCTCAAACTGTCGCAGGGCTAGATCCGGCAGTCGGATCCGCGTCCCCCTGGCACGATGGCGCTGCTGTACCCGCCGCAGGCGATCGACCAGGTCGACCACACCCACACCCACGATGCCGGCACCGACTGGGGCGACTGGGGCGACTGGAGCGACTGGAGCCATCAGGGGCTTCGGCTGCTGTTCGGATGAGGCCACGGGCGCCACCAGAGCGCCTAGGGGTCCGGCTGGTACCGCAGTTGCCTTTGGGTCCGTGGTGGTGATCTCCGTCCGGTCGATCGGACTTCTTGGGTCAGTGTCCGCAGGACTACCCCCATGCGCTGTCTCGCCGTTCCCCGGTAACAGCAGCTCCCACCCGGGACGGACCCAGTGATCAGCGGCGAGGCGTCCCCCATCGGACTGCACTCGTTGGTAGTTGAGCGCAGCGATCTCCTTCCACCGCTGGGCGGACCCGAGCTGCTCTTGGGCAATCGACCACAGCGTGTCGCGGCCAACGACTGTGTGCATGGATCGATCTGCTGCAGATGCCGCGGCTTCGCCTCCGATCGCGCCTCCAGCGGTGATGCCACTCGTCGGCGCCGCTGGTACCACTGGGGCCACTGACGCCGCTGGTACCACTGGGGCCACTAGTGCCACTAGTGCCTGGCTCCCCCGTCGATCCGGCGTCACCTGCACCACTGTGGACTTCGTCATCTGATCTCCGCCTTCGATCGGCGCGGCTCGTCGGTCGAGCACCTGAATGATGGGGATCGGGCTCATGGCGCTCCGTGTCGGGCCGCCGATCCCCCCGACATGGGCCGGGACCCGTCCGACGGTTCCCACGGCGAAGGCCGTGCTCACCAGACATGCCGCCATCCACTGCATGGTCCGGCTGGCCGGCAGGCGGGTCGGCGACAGACCACGGGTCCACGATCGGAACTCAAGGAGCAAGCAGAGCGTCGCCCACAGCCATGCCAACCAGGTGATCAACAGGGCGATCCTTCCCAACCAGGCCGCCACCTCCTGAGGATCGCCCGACCGCCGCGTGGCGAGGGTATGCCACAGGACGGACGGATCAAGACCAGCAACAGGCCAACCGCCAACCATCACCAGCCAGACCGGCACGCCGATGACCAGAAGGATCAGAATGTTCCCCGCCAACAAGCGGGGTAGGACCGCTGGACGTCGCAGGCCATCAGACAGGGAGGGACCGCTCATCGGACACCCACCGTGACGCCGTGCAGGTTGGCCGCCGAGGCAGCTGCACTGACCCGGATGGTCCGCACGCCAATGATGCCGAGTACGACAGTGGGTACCGAGTATGCGACGTGGACGGTCACCGTTCCGCTGGCCACCGTGGCCGTGCCCGGATGCCCCGTGGCCCCAGCAAACTGCTGGGCTGCCGCCACCGCGGCAAGCGGATCGACACGAACGATGCCGTTGCGCAGCGCATCAACGTCGAGGGACCCAGCCCCAGCCCGGGCGGCTTGCTCGGCCTCGACGGCGGCCGACTGGTGGGCCGTGAGGGCGACCCCGCCATCGACCACCAGTCCCACCAACGCAAACAGGGCCACCAAGAACAGCAGTGCGAACGCGGTCAACGTCCCGGCATCGCCATCCCTGCCAGTGGCCACCGTCGTTCGACGGCTGCGCAGCCAGTCGGCCCTGGTTCGGGTCTGCACCCCTAGAGCGGTCATCGGATCATCTCCTCATCGGAAGGCTCGGTATTGGTCGAGTGGGGCGGTCGCTGACGCCGTGACAGTCGTAGTTCCGGGCAGTCCGGGAAATCCGATGTCCGCCAGAAGGACGCTGCAGGTCACGTGGGCCGTCACGTAGCCACCGGGGGTGAAGTGACTGGTGTCGACGACAATCGAAACATGAGCACAGGTGTGGGTCCGACCGATCAGATTGATCACCGAGTTGATCGATCCGACCCACTGCGCAGTACCCACCGTGGGCAGGACGGCAGCCGCTTCAGCCCCGGCCCGAGCGGCTTCGACTACTTGCTGCCTGGCCTCGGCCAGACGTCCGAAGACAACGCAAAGCAGCACCACGGCCAGCAACACCGGCGTCAGCACCACCAACTCGACGGACATGCTCCCCCGGTCGTCATGCATGCAGCACCTCCTCCTCACGGAGTACCCCGGAACTGTTGGATGGGCCCGACCGCACTGGCACTCACGGCAAAAGAAAGTCCCGGGAGTACCGAGGTAGCGTGCCCGGACACGTGCAGCCACAGCGCATCTCCGGGGAGGACCGAGGTGGTGACCTGTGCCCCGATCACGTTGGACCCGGGACCGTCCACGACGGCCCGGGCCGAAGCGATACCCGCCTGCTGCCCTCCCCCCATCGACCGGCCCGTCCGATCACCCTCGGATGCCGCCAGCTGCACCACCTGTGCGGCATGCATCCACAGCGCGCACTGGACGGCGACGAGGAGAAGGAACATCACCACAGGCACGACGATGACCGCCTCGACGATCGAGGTACCACTGTCGTCGAGGCGACGTCGCCGTGCTGGGTCTGTTGGCCATCGGTACCGTCCCGTGGGTACGGTCAGTTGAGGTTGATGGAGTTGGCCTTGGCCGTCACCTTGGCAACGATGATCGCTCCCACGGCGATCGCTAAGCCAGCAAAGATCGCCGTGAGGATCACTTTCTCCACCACGGTGCCGGCTTCGTCCCATCCTCCCGTTGCCGCACAGCGGGCTCGGAGGTAGGTCCAGATGAGGGTGATGTTCGTATGCATGAGACATGCTCCTGTTCTGTTGGTTGGTTGGGGACAGCGCCGCCAAGGGCTCGCACCCTGGCGATGAAGCATCGAGTCGGCTCGTCGACATCAGAAACCGCCAAGGATCCGATGCACAGCGGGAAAGCCGATGAAGAGCAGGAATCCGAGCAGCAAGAGCGCCCCCGGAAGGAAGAGCCGCTCGGTCATGGCGTTGGCGGCCGATTCGGCGTCGGCCTGCTCATGTCTGCGGAGCGCCTCACCTCGTGCAGCCAGGGAGTCGCGGATCCGTGCGCCTTCGGTGCCCGCCAGCTGCACCGTGGCCGCCAACTCCACGAGTTCAGGAACAGCGATCTCGTCTCCCAAGCCTGCCAGCGCCGACCACGGGGTGTGCCCTTGGTTGCGCGCACCCTCGAGCGCCCTCGACAGGCGCTGCGCAGCCCAGTCCTCGCTGACCTGGGCTGCTGCATGCAGAGCACCGTCCACACCCACTCCCCCGGCCAGCGATAGCACCACCAGATCAACGAACGAACTGATGACCACCCGAAACTGGCGACGCCGTTCCGAGGCTGCCCGCAACAGGCTGAGGACCGTGAGGCCCACCCCGAGGGGAACGGCAATCAGGGTGACGATGACCGTCAGGCCCAGATCGGCCTCCAACCCTGCCGCCTGGGCCATCAGCCAGAGCACGCCCGGTGCCAAAGCACAGGCCGCGGCGATAACCACTAGGCGCGCAGCGAACAGCGTCGGATCCCCTCCGGTGATGGCAAGGGCGGACAGCACCGAGTGCATCCGTGGGTGCGCGCCCCACCGCGTGGCGGCCACTCGGATGACCGGCTCCCCCAGCCTGCGGCGACCGGTGGGTGCGACCGCGACCGCATCGCGTGGGTCGACGGGGCGCTGCCATGAGGACAGCACCGCCTCGAGCGGAGGCGCCGTGGATCGCAGGCTGGCAAACACGCCGACGACCCCCAAGGCCGCAACGATGGCGAGGACGACCACGCCCGTCATCGTCGGACCACGTCCCGGCCCAGCAGTCGGATCGGGCGAGGCGGGCGGGCCAAGACAACCATGAGCGTCAGACCGGCCGCATACAGGGCACCGACGCCGGCCAGGACCACCTGGCCGGTGGCCGAGTCGAACGGCGCCAGGTAGGAGCGGGCCAGCAACGCGAGACCCACGACGAAGACCACGGAAAACACGACGACCGTGCGTACCCCGCTGCGCACCGAGGCCCGACTGGTCTCGATCCGGAGCCGGAGGGAGACCTCCTGGCGGGTGGAGTCGGCCAGGGCGGACAAGAGCTCTCCCAAGCGCTGGGCACGAGCTGAAAAGGCCAAGAGCAGTGCGCAGACCACCCGATCGGCACTTGGGTCCCCTACGTCGTCGGCAAAGCGGAGCAAGGCCGACCGCGGGTGCACTCCGGCGCTGATCTGTGCCGCCAAGCGCTCAGTGGCCGAGCGAATAGGTGCGGGACTCAGGTCAGCTGTGGCCATGATGGCCTGGCTCAGCCCCGCCGATGCGGCCAGCGAGCCCTGCAGCATCTCCGTCCATGTGGCTACTGCCTCGATGGTGGCGATCGAGGCAGCACCCGATGTCTGGCGGAGCAGGCGTGGCAGCCCGTAGACGGCCAGTGCGCCGATAGGGCCAGCCACCAGCCAACCGGTGGCCAGGACGCAGACGACGCCAGCGGCGGTGGCCAGCACGAGTGCCGGGACGTCGAACCTTTTCGCATCACTCGACGGCACTGGCTCTCCGTCGGTGCCATTGGGCGCTCGGCCTGTGGAGGCATCCAATGGATCGGAAGTGCGGCCTTGCCACTTCGTCAACAATGCGGCGGACACTCCGGCCAGTCCGATGCCGAGTGCGGCACCGAGCATCCAGATCACCAGTGAGTCGTTGGTGATCTGCGTCATCGCCGTTCCCCTCCCGTATCCGGATAGGACGGCCGGTATCCAAACCGCAGTAAGTCCTCTACCGTCTCGGCGCGCAGGGGAGCGGATGGCATGGCCCGCCGATCAGGACCCGGTCGGTAGATCTCGTTCGAGATCACTTGGACACCCTCAGCATCCACCACCTCGCGGATCGAAGAGACGAACCGCGCCCGGGCCTGGTGGGCCGGAAACACACGCTGTCGACCGACGCCGGCCGTGTCGACCTGTAGTCCAACTGTGTCCACATCGGCATACCCGGCCTCGGCCGAGGCCTCCACGGGGCCTATGGAAGGTTCCGTTCCGTCGTGCATCTCCGAATCCAGGTACACGACGAAGTGCACCGCTCCGGCGATCAGGAGGTTCGTCGCCTCGAGTGGGAGTCGTTCCGGCGCCTGCACGGCGTAGGACGCGATGCGTCGGAATACTCCGGCCGACGACTCGGCATGGAGGGTGCACATCGATCCCGAGCGACCCTGGCTCATGGCATTCAGCATGGGCAGGATCTCGTCGCCGAGGACCTCACCCACGATCACCCGGTCGGCGTTCATCCGCAGCGACCGCCGCACCAGGTCAGCCACCGGGATCCGCCCTTCGCCTTCGATGTTGGCTGGTCGGGCCTCTAGGGCCACCATGTCAGGATGCCGGTCTGAACCGGTATCGAGCCCAAGTTCGAACGCCTGCTCAATAGTGACGATGCGCTCACGGGGGGCGATCTCGGCGGCCAGCGCTCGCAGCATCGTGGTCTTCCCCGAGTTCATGGCCCCGGCCACGACGATGTTCTTGCGAGCGCGCACGGCCGCAGACAGCAGCGACCGGATGCCATCATCCATCGCCCCCATGGCGCACAGATCGTCCAGCGAGAGGTCGGCGAACCGGTGGCGTCGGATGGAGGCCGCCGGACGAGCCGACACCGCCATCAGCGCCGACAATCGGGCGCCACCAGGAAGCTGGAGGTCGAGTTCCGGACGGGCCATGTCGAACCGCCGCTCAGCCAGTCCGAATCGTCCCGCCGCCGAACGGATCAGCTCGACCAACTCCTCGTCGGAGTCGGCCACCGGTGCCATCAGCCGTTTGGAGCCATCGGCAAATGTGGCCCACACCTGATCGCAGCCGTTGATGTCGATGTTCTCGACGTCGGGGTCATCGACCAGGGCTTGCAGGCGTCCGAGGCCGAACAGCGAATCCAACACCGTCTGAGCCAGCCCCTGCTCCTCGTCGTGGCTCAGTGGTGCTGCGCCCAGGGATCCGGCACCCCCGTTGCCCGCGGCACCCCCAGTAAGCACATCGAGGTGCCGGAAGGTCTGCTGGCGGGCAAACTCCAACTTGTCGTCCTCGGACAATGACGAGGCTTGCTCCCCGGCCAGGTCTTCTGCCACCCGTTGCCGGATGGACTGCGCCAGCCCGGCACTCATCGGTGTACCTCCGTCATCGTGCAGTCACTGGCCGCAAGCAGGCTTTTCTGCCCTGGCGCCTCTTGCCCTGGCGCCTCTTGCCCTGGCGCCTCTGCTTCGTCCAACCGGCCTGCCATAGTCGCCGCCAGCCGGCACGCCCCGATCCAGAGCAAGGAGCGCTCCAGTCGCCGGGAGGAGCCGGAGGCACCGCGAGCCACAGCGGCGGCGGCCGAATCCCACGGCAGATCGCCCAGGGGCTCGATCCCGGTGAACTCCGACATGGCGCGGCATCCGTAGGGACCACTGCCCACCACGATCAAGTCCAGCCGTCCACCGCACAGGTCGAGCAGTTCCGACGCTCGCTGACGCAGGTGCAACGCCGCAGAGGCTTCTCCACCCGTCACCACCACGGAGTGATCAGCAGCCCGGAGCCACGAGCCCGACAATTCATCACCGGCCGAGAACCTTCCAAGATCCACGATGGCGACGTCCCGGTCTCCCTCTGTGGTATGTCGCACCGGGAGGATCCTGGCCTCCTGGCTGTCTGCTGCACGCCGGTCGATGCCCCGTGCCCCCACCAGTACCGGCACACCACCGGGAAGCTTCTGGAGGTGGGGCGCCATGGCGGCGATGCCGTCAGAGCGTCTGGTCGCCGCGGACAGTGACGGCCAGCCCTGCTTGGCCGATAGGCCGAACCGGGCGGCCAGATCGCCTCCGGCCGGATCGGCTTCTACGACCGTCGCAATCCCGGGACTTGGCCACGATGCAGCCAGCATGCAAGCCAGCGTGGTGACCCCCGGAGATCCCTTCAAGGAGAACATGGCAACGGTGCTCACGACGGGCCCCTTGCCGGCGAAGTGGTGCTGGTCGTGCTGGCTGTGGAGCCCGAAGAACTCCCTAGGAGCACGATGCTCACCTGGCCCGCCGCGGCTGCTGTGGCCACGCCAGGTGCGTCGGCCGATGTGACCTTGACGGACACCACCGTGCTGTATCCACCGGTCGAACCCGTGGCAGGCACCGCTACCGATGTCACCGGTGCCCGGGCGACCAAGATGCCGGTCCCGAACTGGGCCACACCGCTGATGGCGGCGCTGGCGGCGGCGCCGGATACCGCGACGGAGTCGAACGGGCCAGAACCGCTAGGAGTGTTCGTGCTTTGTGGTGCAGCGAGCGCCGCTCCCGGACTGGCCGTCTGTACAACCATGACCTCGTCACCAGGAGACAGGCCGCCGGCTGGGTAGGCACCGACCTTGAGGGCGATCCCCACCACGGCTTCTCCATCGTTGATGGCCGGCACCGTCGACAGATCGGCCATGGTGAGGAGGGACCCCTTCGCAATGGCGGCTGCTGCGCGCTTGCCAACCAAGCGCCCGGACCGGGCCAGCGCGATGTACTCGACACCGGCCGACACCGCCACATCTGCCGGTCCGACGTCAGCTCCAGTGATCAACTGGCCTTGAGCCAGCGACCGGACGACGACGATGGCCGGGACCTTGTGACCCGCCGATGCGTACATACCGGCAAAGGCGGCGATGCTGGCGGCGATCAGCCCCACTGATGCCACCACCCACAACGCTCGGTGATCCTGGCGGCCCGTGGGGGGACCTAATGGCGTGACGGGCTCACTGCCTGCTACCCGCCTCCGAGGCATGACGTTGGCCAGAGTGATCATGATCGGGCCCCCATCGATGAGAGTCCCATCGACGAGAGTCCCCCCGGTGAGAGTCCCATCGACGAGAGTCCCCCCGATGGCCAGGAAGCGGCGACAGCATTGACGCTTTGCACCTGGGCCACCCGCATCAGGACGGCGTTCGTGGTGCGTATCGTCGGGAGCACACCCCCACCAGCGATACCGGTAGACGTCCACGAAACGGCCCACACCACGGTGGCGACCACGACGAACACACCGTCATCTGGATTGCCGTCGAGGGTGGGCTGACCGGCCGAGGTCCTCAGGTAGCGGTGGGAGCACGTGGTCGCCTGCCGTGCAGCCGATACCCAGAACACGTAGGCCGTGCCGGGTCCGTGGCAGGTGACCTGCCCGCCGTCCCCCGTCGTCCATTCCACGGCGACCGGATGCGCCACGGCCGTGGCCGACACCGCCCCTGCGCGAGCCGTGACCGCACGCTCATGCCAGGTATCGGCATCGGTCCAGAGCCAGGTATCCAGACCGACCAGCGAGGTCCCCCATGGATTCAGGTGGATCGTCGGACCAGGGAGTCTCATCGAGCTCTCGGCTTGCAGAGCAAGGGCTCGCGGATCGACGGGCGGGGTGGCAGTCGGCTGGGTGCCAGTGATCCACACGGTCTGCGTGACCTGGATGCCTCTGGCCATGTCCACGCACGTCACCGAGTACCAGGCACCCGGTGTCGGACCGCCGTTGGCGAACCCTCCCTGGTTGTTCAAGGTGAGATAGGTGTAGGTACAGGTCCACGGGCTGACCCCGGGCGAACCGGATCCCCCCGTCGGTGCGCCAGACCCCGTTCCACCCGAACCGCCTGAGCCGTTCCCGGACGAGGCGCCGACCGACACGGATCCTCCCCCGCTACCTGCCCCTGTCGAGTCGGCGCCCGCTGGCATCGGATGGAGCAGAAGGGCACCGAGGAGCAGGGTCGCCACCAGCGCTATGCGGCCACGCCGGTCCGGCCTCGCTCGATTCAGTTCCATCCGGCCATCACCCACCGGAGATCGTCCACTCGATTCGTTGTTCATGGAGAGGGGACTCTACGGATGAGACCTCGGTCGGTGCCTCAATGTTTGCACCGTGCAGGCAAACAGTTTCGGCTGCAGTCGAGTATTCGTCTCGAATCGCAATGGTTCGATCAGGCGTTTGGTGAGGGTTGCAGTGCATGCCTCGACCCTGACTGTGTCACCTTGCTCAACATCTTGCGGGCCACCTTGCTGAGCTTGCCTACGTGCCCCCCAGTTGCGCCCAGCGGCGCGTGATACTGGCAAAATTGCCCTGTGACATAAGGGAAAAACGGTTTGTCACGATGGGCTTGCCCTACGCCACCATGCGCAGCATCGAGCGCCGCTCATCCAATCGACCCCCGGATGGCCGCTCCCTCGGACGCGCGCCATCACCAAGACCGTGGCATAGACCACAGGGGCGCACACCAGCCGATTCGGCGGCTGCACCCAGTGGCAGCATCACCACAATGAGCAACAGGATGGAAATCAGATTCGGTGCTCGAATGCGACGGATTGCCCTGGTCGGATGCCACCCACACCATCCCGCTGGCCACGGCACAGCGGTCGAGGGGCGGTCGAGGGGACACGGGAGATCCTGCAACCCCTGAGCGACTACTCCTTCGGTGTTTCCGCTCCATACACCTCGGCGTCCGCCTTATCCGGGTCCATCCCGGACACGATCTTGGCGCTCATCTTGATGGCCTTCACCGCACTGGTGGCACCGGTCTGAAGCACAATGGCGATGATCAAGAGCAAGACGGCCAGGTACCGGAATACGTGAGAACCGAGCATCAATATGGCGAGGCGACCCAGCACGTACGGCGGCGAGCAGATGACCGCCCCGATCGCCCCACCGACCGCCGATGCGGTGATCTTGTCGCGCCTCGACTGATCGGATTTCAGACCGAGGAGCCGGGCCGGCACGGCCACATAGGCGAACATCAGCACGGCGCACATGATGCCGAGGGCAAGCCCGAACCAAAACTCACCCCAACGGTCCACCACCATGGCCGCGAATCCAAGCAGTACCCCGACACCGAAGCCCCACAGGAGGATCGTCCTGCGGTGGGTCTTGGCCTTGGCGAAAGCCGGCCGGATCTCCGGTGGACCCTTGGCGGTGATAGCGAAGGCGAACACCGCATTCAGGTAGAAGCTGACCGCCGTGACGGCCGCTATGGCCAGGACGATCGGGATCACGACCTGGGGACCCTTGAACACATGGAACCCCTTGCCATGGAGCACGTGGGCCTTGAGGTCGAACATGGCGATCCAGATCCACATCGCCGGGAGGATCTGCACCAGAGACAGGCGCCAGTTGGTGAACAGGGTCTTCACGCCCTGGAACAGCATGGCGAACCCGCCGACCAGCAGGGCCAGGGGTGCCAACCAGCGGCTCCGCTGGCTGAGGGCCAAGATGGCGACTTCCACCGAGTCGTCGTCTCCGGTCCGGATAGCTTCGACCAGGTGCCCGATCAGCACACCGACCCGGTCACGACGCGATATGTGCGTCGAATCGTCCGATGCGGATGCGTCTGCGGCTTCTGCTGCCTCCACCGGTGCCGTCACCTCGACGGCATCGTGTTTACCAGCCACTGCGTCTCCCTCGCTGGTCCACACCGCTGAAGCCTCGCTCGACTACGACGAAGTCACCCGTCGCCACGGTTCCCCGCAGGACGCCCGCTCGTGTCTTCATCCACCCAGGCTACCCAACGGTTCGACCAGGGATTCCCGACAAGGCGCGCCTCTCGGCCGGACCGACTCGCCCGGGCTGGCACACTGTCTGGTATGGCTGCTCAGTACATCTTCACTATGCGTGACCTGCGTCGCTTCTATCCACCCGATCGCGAGGTCTTGAAGGGGATCCATCTCTCCTTCTACCCCGGCGCCAAGATCGGTGTCATCGGGGGCAACGGATCGGGCAAGTCGTCCCTGCTCAAGATCATGGCCGGCCAAGATGACGGGTTCACGGGCGAGGCCCGACTCACCCCAGGCTTCACCGTGGGCTTCTTGTCCCAAGAGCCGGAGCTCGATCCCACCAAGGATGTCCTCGGCAACGTGTCGGACGGCATCGGCGAGGCCAAGGAGCTGGTCGACCGGTTCAACGCCGTGTGTGCGGCCATGGGCGAGCCTGACGCCGACTTCGACAAGCTGCTGGCCGAACAGGCCGATCTCCAGGACAAGATTGATGCCGCCGGCGCCTGGGACCTCGAGCGCACCTTCGAGATCGCCATGGACGCCCTGCGCTGTCCTCCGGGTGATGCCGACGTGTCCACCCTGTCCGGTGGCGAGCGCCGCCGGGTCGCCCTGTGCCGACTCTTGTTGTCCAAGCCGGATCTCCTTCTCCTCGACGAGCCCACCAACCACCTCGACGCCGAGTCGGTGGCCTGGCTCGAGCGCACCCTGCAGGACTACCCCGGCACCGTTGTCGCCGTCACCCATGATCGCTACTTCTTGGACAACGTGGCCGGATGGATCCTCGAGCTCGACCGAGGTGCGGGCATCCCATGGGAGGGGAACTACTCCTCGTGGTTGGAGCAGAAACAAGAGCGCCTGGCCGGCGAGCAGCGGGCAGATACCTCTCGCCAGGATGCGCTGCAGCGCGAGCTCGAGTGGATCCGTATGTCCCCTCGGGCCCGTCAATCCAAGGGCAAGGCCCGCATCAACGCCTACAACGATCTGGTGGCCGAGTCAGAAGCAGCCGAACGGCGGGCCGACAAGCTGGAGATCAACATCCCACCCGGGCCTCGCCTGGGCGATCGGGTCATCGACGCCGAGCACCTGGTCAAGGCGTACGGGGACCGCCTGCTGATCGATGACCTGTCCTTTCTGCTGCCCCCCGGTGGCATCGTCGGTGTGATCGGCCCCAATGGCGCCGGCAAGACCACCCTGTTCCGCATGATGGTGGGTGAGGAGAAGCCCGACTCGGGTGAGTTGGCGGTGGGGACCACGGTGGAGATGGCCTACGTAGACCAGTCCCGCGATCAACTCGACGGCGATGCCACCGTCTACGAGGAGGTCACCGGTGGCGTCGACCACATGATCGTCGGAGGGAGGGAGATCCACGGCCGGGCCTATGTGGCCAGCTTCGGGTTTACCGGAAGTGACCAGCAGAAGAAGGTCGGGCAGCTCTCGGGTGGTGAGCGCAACCGGGTGCAGCTGGCCAAGGTGCTCAAATCCGGCGGCAACGTGCTGCTGCTCGACGAACCGACCAACGACCTCGACGTCGACACCTTGCGGGCGCTCGAAGAAGCGCTCCTCACCTTCCCCGGCTGTGCGGTGGTCATCAGTCACGACCGCTGGTTCCTCGACCGGATCGCCACCCACGTGCTGGCCTTCGAGGGTGAGTCCGAGGTCCGGTGGTTCGAAGGGAACTTCAGTGACTACGAAGCCGATCGCAAAAAGCGCCTCGGGGTCGATGCCGACCAGCCTCATCGTCTGCGCTACAAGCCGATCCTGCGCGACTGACGGGACCGATTCGATGACTGCGCTGATTCGATGACACAGGCGTTGCGATGACCCAGGCGATCCGATGACACAGGCGTTTGGATGACGGGGCCGGTCCCTCTGGGACGCCGTACGTTCGCCAGTGACAACTGGTCCGGGGTCCATCCCCTCGTCATGGAAGCCATCGTCCGAGCCAACGACGGCACCCACACCCCCTCATACGGAGCCGATCCGTGGACGACGGAGGCCACTGGGCTCTTGGTCGACCACTTCGGCCCAGGCACCGAGGCCTACTTCGCCTTCAACGGGACCGGCACCAACGTGGTCGGTTTGCAGTCGCTCGTCCGCCCCCATGAAGCCATCATCTGTGCTGTCGGTTCCCACATCGATGTCGACGAGTGTGGGGCCCCCGAGCGCTTCCTCGGGAGCAAACTCCTTACCGTCGCTACCCCCGACGGCAAGCTGACCCCTGACCTGGCGGCATTGGCGGTGACCGGTGTCGGCGACGAGCACCACGTGCAGGCACGGGTGGTATCCATCACTCAAAGCACCGAGGTCGGCACGGTCTACACCGTGGACGAAATCGTCGCCCTGTCCGAATGGGCCCACTCCCAGGACATGTTCCTTCATCTCGATGGGGCCCGGATCGCCAACGCGGCCGCCGCCCTCGGGGTCGACTTCGGCGCCTTCGGGCAGCAGTCCGGGGTAGACGTCGTCTCGTTCGGAGGGACCAAGAACGGGGCTATGGGAGCCGAGGCAGTCATCACCTTCCGCTCAGAATCAGATACTGGGCTCCGCTTCGTGCGCAAGCAGTCGATGCAGTTGTCGTCGAAGATGCGGTTCGCGGCCGCCCAGTTCGTGGCCTTGCTGACCGACGACCTGTGGCTGCGCAACGCGCAGCACGCCAATGCCATGGCCCAGCGCCTGGGTTCGGTTGCATCAGCAGTGCCTGGCGTGAAACTGGCCTATCCGGTCCAGGCCAACGGGGTATTCGCCGTCCTGCCCCCTGCTGTCACCAAGGCGCTGCAGGCTGCCTACCCCTTTTACGTGTGGGATGCCCGAAGCGGGGTGGTGCGGTGGATGACATCGTTCGACACCACCGAGGACGACGTCGATCGGTTCGCAGGCCAACTGGGCGAGCTCATGAGTCAGCAGGCCTGATCACTCCGGTCCTTGACCTGGGTCCGGCGTGGTCCTGATGCTGTCGGATCAGCTCGGTGGTCGACCAGTTCCGGGTGGGCCGGCAAATGCCTGAGCGATCGACATCCAGTCTTCGGCCAACGCACCCGTCACCACCAGGTCGGTGTCGGCCACGTTGCGGCGCTGGGTGACGGCCAGGCAGAAGTCGAGTGCCGATCCAGTGATGGCGGCGCTGGCCGTGGCCGTGGCTGGGCCGCCGTTCTCTCCATCAGTGCTGGCTCCCCCGTCCTCTCCGATCTCCCAACGCCATTCGTCACCACCGGGGCTGGTCACCACCACGTCGATCCGCCCTTCGGGGACCTCTCGGCCTCGCACCATGTACGAAAAGGGGCGGGCCCGCACTCCGAGGTGCGCAATGTGGCGGAGCCGGTCGGTGACCGGGCGTTGCGCCCCCAGTGCATCGCACACATCCTGGCCATGAGCCCAGGTCTCCATCAGACGCGCCGAGATGAACGACAGCACTCCCATCGACGGCCCGTACCACGGCACCCGTGCTCCAGGGTCGGCGACTGCGAATGCATCCACCATGGCCCGGTGTGCGCCTCCCCACCACGCGAGCAGTTCGTCGCCACCCATGGCTCGGCCCCGCGACAGGTGGACCTCCATGGGATCGCCCGTGGCGGCCAATACTTCGTCGACGGATCGGGCGAATACCTCGGGGTCGACCATGGCCAGACGGCCGGCATCATCGAAGTAGGCGAGATGGCTGATCTGATCGCGCACGGCCCAGCCCTCGGCTGGAGTGATCAGATCCCACTCGGGTGCGTGATCAGCCAGTCCGCCCACTATGGCGCGGATGTCGTCGTACTCGGCGTCCAGGTCGGCCAGCAGGTCCGGGAGCGTGGTCATAGCGCGAGGCTACGACACGTCGCCACCTAGGCGCCCTACTGCTCGGTCTCCAACCACGTCCGGGAGGCGGCGACCACATCGACCTCGGGTTGGGACCACACGAACCGCTCGACTGAGTCGAGCACGGTCTCCACCTGGCCTGGGGTGCCCGACACCGCGGCAAACCCGAGCGCGCACCGCTGCCACTGATCCTGATATCCCACTTCAGCCGCGGCCACGGCGAACCTGGACCGGCACCCCTCGACGAGGTGCTTGACCGTGGCCCGCTTGGCCTTGAGCGAGTGGCTGTCGGGAATGCGGATATCGATCTCGAGGGCGCACACGTGGAGCATCTACCCAGGATGGCCCACGGCGGTGACCCTGTCGATCGGTCCCCCACCCGTGCAGTAGGTGCGGCCTGGAGACAGAGCCCCGGACGCGACGGATCCCGCCACACCCGTAGTGGGCATGACGGGATCCGTGACGACCTCTGGGGCCGCCGCGATCGGTGCGAGGGGAGATTTCGCACCAACCTCGACAGGGCACCCCGGGAGAACTCTCCAGAGATGCCCTTGCCGATGCACTGGGTCAGGTCGTGGGGGACATTCCTGAATCAGGTGCTGCGGTATTCGGTGCTGGCGGCATATCGCCGTCACCGTGCATCGATGGTGCGATTCCGACCTTGGTGGCGGTCACGGTGTTGGCCGTGTCGGTTCCGAAGACGGCCACATGGGCGCCGACGGTCACATCACCCAGTGCGGCCGACGTGGAGCCGAACTTCAGGTAGCTCGTGGACGAACTGACATCCACCGTCACCGTGGTTCCATCCCTCGTGGTGAGGGTGAAGCTGTTGGTGCCCACTGAGGCGACGGTGCCCATAGCTGCCGGCGGGGGGCCACCCATTCCACCGGGACCACCAGGGCCACCCATTCCATCGTGTCCACCGGGTCCACCGGGTCCACCGGGTCCACCGGGTCCACCGATGGCCACCTTGGTGGCGGTGACTGTTCCGGCGTTGCTCGTGCCGA
>JBAXCY010000023.1:0-25197 GCA_037141235.1 Acidimicrobiales bacterium
GCCGTTGCCGTTGTGGCCGTCTCTACCCCTTTGATCAGGATCGATCTCGGGAACCGGACGGTGCGGGGTCGTCACGGATGGCGCATCGCGGCTCACTTCCCTGCGATCGACTGGTCGGTCGACTGGGCGGTCGACGGGTCGATCGACGCTGGGCTCGGGACGCCTCGTCCACCGCCTGCGGTCGGTCCAGCTCATACCGTCACATCCTCGACTGGCCGATCGGCCAGCCACAGCGGCTGAAACACGTGCCACTGTTCGGGAGCACGTCGGATCAACGCCTCCAACCGGGTGGCGATCTCCTGGGTCAAGCGAGCCACATCCTCACGCAACGAAGATGTGCGCGTGGTATCGATCGGCGCCTCGATGATGCCCCGGTGGTTCGGACCCGGTCCGCTGAACACAGCGCCCGTACACAGGGTCGCACCCGAGCGCAGTGCCAAGGTGGCAGGTCCGGCCGGCATGGTCGTCCGTTCGCCGAAGAAGTCCACCTCAATGCCGGTTCCCTCGATATCCCGGTCACACAGGAGCCCCACCAACTCACCGGCCCGCAGTGCGGATAGGAGCAAACCCCCGGCATGTCGGTCCAGGGGGACGATGTTCAGCCCCATCGCCGCTCGCTGCTCCACGAAGTAGTCGAACAGGGCTGGGGGCTCGATCCTTTCTGCGACCGATGTCATCTGGATGCCCTTTGTGGCCAAGAACGCCGCCCCGTACTCCCAACTGCCGACATGAGGAAGCGCCATGATGACGCCGTTCCCCTGAGCCAGTCCGGCATAGAGATGGTCGAGTCCATCGAGCACAACCAGACGGGCGACGTCCTCACTCGACGTCGACGGCAGCCGGGCACCTTCCACCCAGTAGCGGGCGTACTCGCGAAAAGAGCGGCGGGCCCAACGGTCGAGAGCACTCGGATCCCCGGCGTCAGGGCCGAGCACCCGCTGCAGATTGGCCGTGACCACAGCACGCTGGTCTCGACGGACGTGGAACATGACGTCGCCGGCGACCCTCCCCATTCCGAGCGCGACGGAGTCCGGCAGTGCCGAGATGCACCTACCCAGTGTCGTATAGGTCCGGAAGACCGCCTGCCCCTTGTCCACGGTCCTCAGCCCCTGACGGGGGTTCGTCGTGTCCGGTCAGCCATGGCGGCGGCCCGTCCGCTGGCGGGTTCCGGCTCGGGCCTGGCGGGCCCTCCACGTGCGACCGGATCGGCTGGAGAGCTCACCTTGGCGCCGTGCCCGCCACCTCGTGGCTGAGCCAGCGGCGGTGCGGCTCGTCGACCGGACCCTGCTGCGACCCATGGCCCGCGCCTCGGTGCGGGTCCGGCGCACTCGACGGTTCGCCGATGGTGCCGGCGCCTCGGCCAGCCTCCACACCTTGGCGAAGCGACCGGCCGCCGTGATAGCGGTAAGTACGAGCATGATCCACAGCACCGGGACCAGGAACGATGCCGACAAGAAGGCGATGCCGAGGAGGATCATCCGCTCGGCCCGTTCCATCAGCCCGCCCTTGGCCGATATCCCGAGCGACTCGGCCTTGGCTCGCTGGTACGACACCAGGGACGTGACGCCCAAGACGGCGAACGGCAGCAGCACCAGGTGACCGGGGTGAGTGGACACCAGATACCAAGCGATCCCACCCAGGATGAGGGCGTCGGCCACCCGGTCCGTCACTGAGTCGAAGAACGCGCCTCGTACCGAGGATGTTCCTGAAGCCTTGGCCACCGGGCCGTCCAGCAGGTCATGAAGTCCGGTGAGCAGCAGCAAGAGAATGGCCAGATGGAGATGGCCGGACCCGACGGCTACTGCAGTGGCGGCTGCCGAAATCAGGCCGGTGGCCGTCAGCACATCGGCCGAGATCCCCAGTTGTTGCAATTTGCGTCCGACAGGTCCGGTTCCCCGGTCCACCGTGTCGCGCCACCGCCCGTCGAACATGCATGCTCCTCTTGCAGGGTTACCTCGAGCGTATCACCCTGCTAACTCGAGGCAGCGGTCGGATCGCCGTCGACAACATCCCTGGTCAGACCGGTAGTTTGTCGTCTTGTTTCCACCAATGGTCGGCTATCACCCCACGGATGCCTATGCCGGGCCGGACTCGCACCCGACCGGCCAAGCCGCCGTCAGCCGCTCCCAAGTCGAATTCAACGTCTCGGGAAGGACCCGGGTGTCGGCGATGGCCGTCATGAAGTTGGTGTCCCCTGTCCAGCGGGGAACCGCGTGGAGATGGAGATGACGGGGGATCCCTGCCCCAGCTGCCTCGCCTAGGTTTGCTCCGAGGTTGATCCCTCCAGGCTGGTACGCCGCCTCGATGGCCGCCACACCCAGTCTCGTGGCCGCCCACAGCTCCGCGGATTCGTCATCATCCAGCCCATCGAGGGACCGCACATGGCGCAGAGGAATGGCCATCAGGTGTCCGCTGGCGTAGGGGTAAGCGTTGAGCACCACCAGTGTCGTGCGCCCTACCCACAGCACGCCGTTGTCCGGGGACGGGCCGCCGCTGGCCGCGATCCGACAAAAGACGCACTCGGCCGAATCGTCACCAGGGCTGCTACTGCCAGGGCCGCTACCAGCATCACCCGACGTACCTTCGTCTTCGCCCCCACCCCCGGTTCCCGATCCGGACACATAGGCGGTCCGCCAGCCGGCCCACAGTCGCTCCAGGGTCATGGCCTCTGGCTCACTCGTTGCCAGAGATCGCAGCCGGCGTCTCTACCGATCGTCCAGCAATCTCGGCGATCAGGGTGTCAGTGAATGCCCCGACCGGAACACCACGTTCTGGCCGGTCGCTCCCCCGTTGGTTGACACCCACCGTTCCGGCCGCCACATCTTCGTCCCCCACCACCAAGATGTAAGGGATCTTGAGCAGTTTGGCCCGTCGGATCCGCGCCCCCAGCGGCTCATCGGCCGGATCGACCGACACCCGGACACCCTGAGCCAAGAGACCGTCGGCCACCGAGTCGGCGTACTCCTGGTGGTCATCGCGGACCCCGAGCACCCGGACCTGCTCAGGTGCCAGCCAGGCCGGCAGTGCCCCGGCATAGTGCTCTACCAAGATGGCGAAGAACCGCTCGATAGATCCGAACAGTGCCCGGTGCAACATGATCGGGCGGTGGCGGCCGTTATCGGCCCCGACATACTCCAGACCGAACCGCTCGGGCTGGTTGAAGTCGCACTGGATGGTGCTGAGTTGCCACGTCCGGCCGATGGCGTCCTTGACATCGATATCGATCTTGGGGCCGTAGAAGGCGGCGTCGCCTTCCTTGACGGCGTACTCCAGCCCACTTGTCTCCAGCGCCAAGCGCAGGGCCTCAGTCGCCTTCTCCCATATCTCGTCGCTCCCCACCGACTTGTCGGGGTCCTTGGTGGACAGATTGAACGTGAACTCGGTGAACCCAAACGCTGTCAGTACGCTCATCACGAACTCCAGCAGCGAGGCGATCTCCCCTTGTAGCTGGTCTTCGGTACAGAAGATGTGGCTGTCGTCCTGGGTAAAGCCACGGATCCGCATCATTCCGTGCAACGTGCCGGCCCGCTCGTAGCGGTATACGGTCCCGAGTTCGAACAGCCGAAGCGGCAGCTCTCGGTAGCTGCGCTGGCGGCTGTCGAAGATCAGGCAGTGCATCGGGCAGTTCATGGGCTTCGGGTAGTACGTCCCGTTGTCCATCTCCATGGGCGGGTACATCCCGTCCTTGTAGAAGCCGAGGTGTCCTGAGGTCTCGAACAGGTTGGCATTGGCCAGGTGCGGGGTGACCACGAACTCGTAGCCGCCGGATGCATGGCGCTCTCGGCTGTAGTCCTCCATCAGCTTGCGGACGATCCCGCCCTTGGGATGCCAGACGGCCAGGCCTCCGCCGAGCTGCTGGGGGAAACTGAAGAGATCCAGTTCGACGCCCAGTTTGCGATGGTCGCGCTTCTCCGCCTCTTGGAGCCGGTGCAGGTGCTCGGTCACCGCGTCGGCGGTCTCCCATGCGGTGCCGTAGATGCGCTGGAGCTGCTGACGCTTCTCGTCACCCCGCCAGTAGGCGCCAGCCACCCGCATCAATGCGAAGTGGCCCAGCTTGCCGGTCGAGGGGACATGGGGACCACGGCACAGGTCGGTGAAGTCCGGAGAATTCCAATACGTCGAGACACCGTGCTCCCCTGCACCTTCTGATGCAGCATCGACTTCATCCTGTCCGGCGCCGACCGCCTCGATGATCTCGCGCTTGAACGGCTGGTCGCCGAAGAGCTCGAGGCCTTCGTCGATGGTGTGCTCATGGCGGACGAACGGCTGGTCCTCGGCCATGATCGACCGCATCTCGTCGCCGATCCGTCCCAGGTCGTCGTCGGTGAAGTGGGCGCCGCCCGGTAACTCGAAGTCGTAGTAGAAGCCGTCATCGATGACCGGCCCGATGGCGTAGTGCGCCCCCGGCCACAGCCGCAACACGGCTTGGGCCAATACGTGGGCCGTCGAGTGGCGGAGTACTTCGCGACCGAGCGGCGTGGTGACGGTCACTACCGTCACCTCCGCGCCGTCAGGCAGGGTCTGCGACAGGTCGACCGGCACGCCGTCGAAGGTGGCCGCCACGGCCGCCTTGGCCAACCGCGGCCCGATCGACTCGGCGAACTCGAGGGCCGTCGTGGGCTGCGCGAACTCCTTGGTGCTGCCATCGGGGAGTCGGACGGAGACGCCTGCCATGGTGATGCCTTTCGATGATGAGCCCACCAGCGACGGTGGAACTCCTTCGGGACTGCGGTGCGACGGGAACAGCGCCTAGGTACGCGTGGGCAACGAGATGCTGGACGACAGATCATCGAACTGCACCGACCGGTCATCCTTCGCCCACGCCGCGAGGCCTGGGCTACAGGGTAACGCCCAACAGGGCTGCCCCCTGGACCACCGGCCGCCCCAATGCTGCCTCGTCATCGAGGGCCGCCAGTGCTGTCGGCGTATCGAGATCATTGTCGAGTGCGGCCCGCACTCTCCACAGTCCGTCCTCGTCCGAACCCAAGGGAACGCCTGGTGCACCTTCGCCTGCTGACGACTCGTCTGTCCCCGGCTCGTCTGTCACCGACGCTGCCCCGACAGCCCGCCATGCCGACAGACGGTCGGCCGCCACCTGCATGTCTCCATCCGTCCACTGCCAGTCGGGACGGTAGTGATGGGACAGGAGGGCGAGCCGGATGGCCGCCGGCTCCCACTGCTGCAGCAGGTCGCCTACGAACACCAGGTTCCCGAGGGACTTGGACATCTTGATCCCGTCGAGACCCACCAGACCGATGTGCAGCCAGTGCCGCACGAACGCAGCCCCGGTGGCCGATTCCGACTGGGCCGTCTCACACTCGTGGTGAGGGAAGACGAGGTCGCGACCGCCACCGTGGACGTCGATGGTCTCTCCGAGCTCGCGCAGCACCAGGGCGGAGCACTCGATGTGCCATCCGGGCCGGCCCGGACCCCACCGCGACTCCCACGCCGGCTCATCGGCCAGGGATGGCTGCCACAGCACGAAGTCGAGCGGGTTCCGCTTGTTCGGATCGTCCGGATTCCCCCCGTGCTCGGCGGCCATCTCCAACATGGTCTGATGGTCGAAGTGACTGACTTCACCGAACCGGGGGAAGGTCGAGACGTCGAAGTAGACAGCACCCCCGGACTGGTAGGCATTTCCTGAGTCGAGCACTGCGCCGATCAACGTGAGGATCTCGGGGATGGCCGACGTCGCCCGTGGTTCGGACCAGGATGGAATCAGACCCAGCGCGGCCATGTCACGATCGAACCGGGCGATCTCCTCGGCCGCCAGATCGAGATAGTGCACCTTTAGTTCGCGGGCCTTGCGCAGGAGGTCATCGTCGACATCGGTGACATTGCGCACGCACCGGGTCTCGTGCCCGAGGTCACGAAGTCTGCGCTGGAGGATGTCGAAGGTCAGGTACACCTGGACATGGCCGAGGTGCGCCGAGTCGTAGGGGGTGATCCCACACGAATACAGCGTCACCAGTTCGCCCGGCTCGAAGAGCACGACCTCTTGGCGAGCGGTGTCGTAGAGGTGGATCACCTCGCGCCGACCAGTGTCATAGGTGCGATCCGCGTCATGGGTGCGACCAGTGTGATCCGTGCGATCACGCGTCAGGAAAGCCGGCCAGCTGCACAGCAGCGTGCACCTTGTGGCGGATGTTCACCGTGATCAGCACGGCGGTGAAGGCCTCGATGGCTGCCGCCTGGGACAGGCTCCCGGCATCGATTCCCCGCAGTCCGTCGATGCGGTCGACCAAGGCCACGGTGGCCTCGGCCGCCTCACGGTGGTCGGAGCACACCAGTACGTCTGCGGCCATGGGAGTTGTCAGCTTCTCCATCTCGGAGGCAGGCAGGTGATGGAACGAGGCCGACACCAGTGAGTGAGGAAGGGCGGCCTGCACCATGGCGGCCACCGAGCCTCGGGGCGGCATCAGGGCTAGGAACTCTCGGCCTTCTTTTACCAATGCGTTGGCCATCGACACGACAACCTTGCCAGCCAACTCGTCGGCCAGGGGCCTCACGGTCGCCACGGCGCCGTCCCACGGGGTGGCCATGACTACGATCTCGGCCCCGGCACACTCCTCATTGGTGCCTCCAGTGATGGCCAATGTGTGATCGGGCCACGCATCGACCAATCCGGCGGCCACACCCGCGGCCCGCTCGCCGTCCCGGGATCCGAGTACGACCTCATCGCCCACCGCTGCCAGTCGCACGGCCAGCCCACGTCCGGCCGGACCAGTGCCTCCAAGAATTCCAATTCGCATGGGGCACACCATAGAGGGTGTGTCCAGGCACTTCGGCTCCTCCATCCGCTGGGAGGTCCGACCGACCGGATCGAGCAGTTCGAGCACGTCGAGCACGCCACGGGTCAACGCTCGGTGCCGGACACGGCAGTACCCTTTCGACGCATGGGACTCCTCGAAGGAAAGCGCATCCTCGTCACTGGCGTACTGACTGACGCCTCGTTGGCCTTCGCTGTGGCTCGCACGGCCCAGCAAGAAGGCGCCGAGTTGGTGCTGAGCGGAGCCGGTCGAGGTCTGTCGCTCACCCGCAGGACGGCCCGAAAGTTGCCCGTCGAAGTCGAGGTACTCGAACTCGACGTCACCGACCCGGCCCAGGTAGCGGCAGCCGCCGAACAACTCAAGGCCAAGTGGGACCGACTCGATGGCTTGGTGCACGCCATCGGCTATGCCCCACCCGAGTGCCTGGGAGGTGACATCTTCCAGGCCGACTGGGAGCAGGTCCAGGTCGCTCTCCATGTCTCCGCTTACTCGCTCAAGGCCCTGGTGGAGGCGTTCCGGCCCATGCTGGTGGCAGCAGGAGCAGATGATCGTCCCGGTGCGTCGGTGGTCGGACTCGACTTTGACGCCACGGTGGCCTGGCCCGCGTACGACTGGATGGGGGTGTCGAAAGCCGCGCTTGAGTCGTTGTCGAGGTACCTGGCGCGCGATCTCGGTGCGGACCGGGTCCGGGTCAACCTGGTAGCGGCCGGGCCGATCAAGACGCTGGCCGCCAAGTCCATTCCTGGATTCGGTGCCTTCGAGGACACCTGGGCGGCCCGAGCCCCGCTGGGCTGGGACGTGCTCAACACCGACGTGGTCGCCAAGGCCTGCTTGGCCCTGCTGTCGGACCTGCTGCCCATGACCACTGGTGAGATCCTCCATGTCGACGGCGGCGTGCACGCCATGGGCGCCTGAGCACGGACTGACGCGCTCTCACCCACTTCCCTAGCCCACTTCCCTAGCCCACTTCCCTAGCCCACTTCTTTACCCACTCCCCTAGCCCACCCGCCTAGCCCACCCGCCTAGCCCACCAACAGGAGACACCATGCCCACCCCCGACGAACTGCGCGCCGCTGTCGACCGCTATGTGACGACTATCAACGGACGCGATGCCGAGGCGATGGCGGCCCTCTTTACGCCTGACGCCATCCAGGCCGACCCGGCCTCCCAGCCGCCCAATGTGGGCCGCGAGGCCATCACCGCCTTCTTCACCAACGGCATCGCCGCCAGCCAGGGATGGACGTTCGAGGCGACCGACGTGCACACCTGTGCGTCCTCCGTGGCCTTCCACTTCCAGATCACCGTCGACTTGGGCGAGGGATCGATGGTGGTCAACGGACTCGAGGTCTTCGAATCCAACGATGATGGCCTGTTCACTTCGGCCCACGCCTACTGGGACGACGCCGACGTCACGTTCGCCTAGACAGTCCGCCTATCCACTCACCTGACCCGGGAGCCCACATGTCCGATGCCGCGGTACAGATACAAAACCTGGTCTATCGATACGCCGAGTTGATCGATCTCGGCGACTTCGACGGCCTTGGCAATCTGCTCGACGGGGCTGAGGTAGGTGCCGCCGATAGCCCCGGCTCGCTTTCCGGCCGCGATGCCGTGGTGGCCATGTTCACCTCGTCGACCCGGCGCTACCCGGATGGGACCCCCCGCACCAAGCACGTCACCACCAACTTGATCCTGGAGATCGACGATGCGGCCGGGTCGGCCACATGTCGGTCGTACTTCACCGTCCTCCAGCAGGTGGACGATCTGGCGCTGCAGCCGATCATCGCTGGCCGCTACCACGACCGCTTTGTGCGAGAGGCGGACGCATGGAGGTTCGCCGAACGACGGTTCCACATCGACCTGGTCGGCGACCTCAGCCACCACATGCTCACCGCCCTGCCCGACGCCTAGCCCCGAGCCATCCCCTAGCCCTGAGCCATCCCCTAGCCCCGAGCCATCCCACGGGTGCCGGGCACTCCACGCCCACCGCCGTAGCCCCGCCAGTCTTGACCCGTGCCTCCCTGCCCCCTACGTTGCCTCTCACCGCTCGGGGCGACGATGCCCTGGACCGACGAAATGGGGAGAATCGATGGCACGACTGGACGGCACCGTCGCCGTAGTGACCGGAGCAGCCTCAGGCATCGGTGCAGCCACCGCCGAACGCCTGGCCGCCGAGGGAGCCACCGTGGCCACCATAGACATCACCGATGGCGTCGATTACCCCCTCGACGTCCGCGATGAACCTGCAGTCCGTGATGCCTTCGCCGACGTGGTGTCTCGGCACGGCCGCCTCGACTCGGTGGTGAACGCCGCCGGCGTGGCCGGCGGTGGACCGGTGCACTTGCTCGATGCCGACGAGTGGGACCGGGTCGTCGACGTCAACTTGAAGGGCACCTTCCTGGTCGACAAGTACAGCGCGCTCCACATGCTTGCCCAGGGCAGCGGGTCGATCATCAACATCGCCAGCATCGAAGGGATCGAGGGCACCGAGGGAGGCAGTGCCTACAACGCCTCCAAGGGCGGTGTGGTCATGCTGACCAAGTCCATGGCCATCGACTACGGGCGTCGGGGCATCCGGGTCAACTGCATCTGTCCTGGCGGCATCGACACCCCGCTCTTGCGAGACATCACCGACGCTCCCGGACTCGAGCCCTATCGCGAGCGCATGCGCGACGAGCACCTGCTCGGCCGGTTCGGTCGGCCCGAGGAGATCGCTTCCGTCGCCGCCTTCTTGGCCTCCGAGGACGCCTCGTTCATCACCGGGCACGCCCTGGTGGTCGACGGCGGGTTCACCGCTGGGCTGCGGGTCGGCCTGCTCGAGCAGATGGGGATGCTATGAGCGCCACCACGCTGACGGGGCCGGAAGCGGCCCGCACACTGCGTGACCTGACCACAGAGGAAGCACCCAAGGCCGAGCGCGATCGGACCATGACGGCTCGGTCCGTCGAGGCCCTGTGGGACAGCGGCCTCATGCAGCGGTTCAACCCGACCGAGGCGGGCGGGTCCGAGCCGTCGTTCGCCGAGATGATCGACACCTGGATCGAACTGGCCTGGCAGGACGGCTCTCTCGGGTGGATCGGTATCGCCAACCTCCCCTCGGCTGCCGCCTGCGCCGCCTACTTGTCCGCCGATGGTTTCGCCGAAGTCTTCACCGCCCATGCCAACCGGGTGACCGTCGGCGGTCAGTTCTTCCCCAACGGCATGGGCGCAACCGTCGACGGCGGCTATCGGGTCACGGGGGCGTGGAACTTCGGATCTGGCACCGGGCATGCCGAGTACGTGGCCGGCGGATTCATCCCGACGGTGGACGGCGAGATGGTGGTAGGTGATGACGGGATCCCGCCGTTGCTGGTCGCGGTCATCCCCCGCCACGACATCGTCTTCACTGATGGCTGGCACGTCCAGGGCCTCAAGGGAACCGGCAGCTACGACTACAACGTCACCGACGTCTTCGTTCCCGAATCACGGGTCTTCGAACTCTTCACCCACACGCCGCAACGAGGCCACTCCGCCGCCTTCAAGATGGGGCTCATCCCCATCACGGCAGCCGGACACGCTGCCTGGGCATTGGGTGTGGCCAAAAGCATGCTCGACGACGTCGCCGAGTTGGCCATGACCAAGGTCCGGATGGGCGACGATGGCGCACTGGCCAAGCGAGCCACGTTTCAGCGTGGACTGGCCCACCACACCGCCATGTGGAAGGCCGCGCGTCTGCTCGTCCAAGATGCATTCGCCGAGGCCGAGACATTCGTGGACGGCGGTGGCGACCTCACCCCCGTCATGCGGGCCGACCTGCGGGTGGCGGCCACCTACGCCACCGAGGCCAGCCGAGAAGTGGTGCAGTGGGCCCACCTGGCCGCCGGCACGTCGGCCATTCGCGAAGGTACCCGGCTCGAGCGGGCGTTCCGCGACCTCTACACCGGTACGCAGCACGTCTTCATCGGCGAGAAGACCTACATCGATGCCGCCAGCATCTACCTCGGGCTGACCGAGGACCAGTTCGGCTTCTGATCAACCCCGTGGCGTAAACCCGCCAGCAGCAAACCCAGAACGGTCCACCGGCCGCAGCCAGCGGACCTCGTTCTGGTGCTGGTTCTGGGTGGAACTCCCTAGAGCTGCATCGACTTGATCTCGAGGAACTCCTCGAGACCAAAAGATCCGAACTCACGTCCGTTGCCCGACTGCTTGTAGCCGCCGAACGGTGCCATCGGGTTGAATCCCCCGCCGTTGACCTCGACCTGGCCGGTGCGGAGCCTGCGAGCCACGGCCTTGGCATGCTCGGCATCGCCGGACCACACACCTCCTGCCAGGCCGTAGTCGGTGTCGTTGGCGATCTCGATGGCTTCTTCTTCCGAGTCATAGGGGATGATCACCAGCACTGGGCCGAAGATCTCTTCGCGGGCAATGGTCATGTCCCGGGTCACGTCCGAGAACACGGTCGGTGCCACGAAGTAGCCGGTGTCGAGACCGTCCGGGGTCTCGCCTCCGCCGGTGACCAACTTGGCGCCCTCGCCGATCCCCTTGTCGATGTAGCCGCGAACACGGTCGCGCTGGGCGGCCGAGATCAACGGTCCGAGCCGGGTCGAGTGATCGAAGGGATCGCCGGGAGTGAACGACTCAGCCGCGGCGCGAGCCAGCTCCTCGACTTCGGCCAACTTGTCCCGAGGCACGAGCATGCGGGTCAGCGCGCTGCAGGTCTGTCCGGAGTTGAGGAAGCACTTGCTCACACCATCAGGCACGGCCTCGGAGAGATCTGCATCGGCCAAGATCACATTGGCCGACTTGCCGCCGAGCTCCAGCGCCACCCGTTTGACGGTTCCCGCGGCCACCTCGGTGACCCGCTTGCCGGCCCGGGTCGACCCGGTAAACGAGATCATGTCCACGTCCTTGTGAGCAGCCAGCGCCTCACCGACCACAGGACCATGTCCGGTGATCAGGTTGAACACACCGGCCGGCACGCCGACCTCTTCGAAGATGTCGGCCAATACGAAGGCGTTCAGCGGGGCGACCTCGCTCGGCTTGACCACAACGGTGCAGCCAGCGGCCAGTGCCGGCGCCACCTTGGCCGCGATCTGGTGCAGCGGGTAGTTCCACGGAGTGATGCACCCCACGACCCCGATCGGCTCGCGCACGATCAGCGAGTTGCCCACCGTCTGCTCCCAGGTGAAGTCTGCGGCGATCTGGCCAGCGGTGGCGAACGAGTTCAACGGCAGCCCGACCTGGACCAACTGGGACAGCATCTTGGGCATACCCACCTCGTGGGTGATGAGATCGGCCAGCGAGTCCATATTGGCCCCGAGGGCCTCGGCCACCTTGCTGAGCAGTGCGGTGCGCTCCTCGACGGGACGGGCCGCCCATGCCGGAAAGGCGGCCTTGGCCGCAGCTACGGCACTGTCCACGTCAGCCGGGGTGCCCTCAGGCACGCATCCCATGACAGCCTCGGTCGTCGAGTCGATGACATCGATCAGTCCCGTGCCGGTCGAAGCAACCCAGGCTCCGTCGATGTACAGGCTGGTGCGATTGGTCTCGTGCGTAGCCATCATGCTCCCTTGCGTCGGTCGTGATCGGAGGACCCGATCACTCTAGGTGCCTGCTGACGATGATGCCTGAGTTGCTAACTACGGGTCGCTAACCCTGAGGGGCATCCGTGGGTCGGCATTGCGTAACGCTACCGATATAAGTACCCTCCATCACGTAATCGGTATGCACACCGGCGAGCGCAGCGACATCGGATGGAAACCATGGCCAGGACCCAGGACGAGCGGAAGACGGAGACACGCTCCCGGCTCCTGGCCGCCGCCGCCGAGCTATTTGCCGATCAGGGGATCGATGCCGTGTCGGTGGATGCCGTGGCTGAAGCTGCCGGTCGCACCTCGGGTGCCGTCTACGCCCACTTCGGCTCCAAGCAGGGCCTGCTCATGGCCCTGCTCGACGAGTGGAGGGACTCGGTGCTCACCGTTCTTCTGGCCGAAGTAGCTGTCAGTGACTCCCCTGCCGGCCAACTCGGTGCGGTGTGGACCAATGTGTCCGACACCAGTGAACGCGACTCGTCGCGGTGGGCCCTCTTGGAGCACGAGCTGTGGCTGCGGGCCGCCCGCCACCCCGAGGTGGCCGACATCATCCGGGAGCGCAACGCTGAAGCCCTGCGCTACAGCGCACGACGGCTCGATGGATGGACCTCCACGGTCGGCGCCCGGCCCATTGGTGATCCTCAAGAGTTGGCCGTGCTGGTCAAGGCGCTCCTGACAGGGCTGGCCATGCAGCAGCGGCTCGACCCTGACTCGGTTCCCGACAATCTGGCGCTGCGGGGACTGGCGGCCCTTGTCGGACTGCCGGCAAGTGCTGTCGACGAGCACCCCGGCCCATCTCGATCTTGCAACACAGACACCATCACTGCAGACACCATCACTTCAGACACCATCACTACCCGCCGTTCAACCAACCACCAGGAGACCACCCATGCACACTGAGATCTGCGACCGCCTCGGCATCGAGTTCCCCATCTTCGCCTTCACCCACTGCCGCGACGTGGTGGCTGCGGTCACCAACGCCGGCGGCATCGGCGTCCTCGGCGCCATCGCCTTCACCCCCGAGCAGCTCGAGGTAGAGCTGACCTGGATCGACGAGCATGTCGGCGACAAGCCCTATGGCGTGGACATCGTGATTCCAGCCAAATACGAAGGCATGGACGAGATGGACCCGGACAAGCTCGAGGCCCAGATCCGCGGCCTCATCCCGGCCGAGCACAAAGAGTTCGCCATGAAGATCCTGGCCGACCACGATGTACCCGAGATCCCCGAGGACGAACGGACATCCAACGGCATGATCGGATGGACGGCGGCCCACGCCGCCGGTCTGATCGATGTGGCCCTGCGCCACCCGAACGTCAAACTGATCGCCAACGCCCTGGGCACGCCCCCTGATGACGTGATCGCCCGGGTACAAGGTGCTGGACTGCTGATCGGCGCCTTGGCCGGATCGGTCAAGCACGCCCTCAGCCACCAGGCCGCCGGGCTCGACTTCATCATCTGTCAGGGATCCGAGGGCGGTGGCCACACCGGTGACGTCGGCAGCATCGTGCTGTGGCCCGAGGTTATCGACGCCGTCCACCCCACCCCGGTGCTGGCCGCCGGAGGAGTCGGCAGCGGACGTCAGATGGCTGCCGCCATGGCGCTGGGCGCCCAGGGCGTGTGGTCGGGCACCTTGTGGCTGACCGTCGAAGAGGCCGACATCCCGCCGAAGCAGATGGAGACCTATCTGGCCGCCACCAGTCGGGACACTATTCGGTCGCGCAGCTTCACCGGCAAGCCGTGCCGCATGCTGCGCAACGACTGGACCGATGCTTGGGAGGCCGAGGACACCCCGGACCCACTGCCCATGCCGCTCCAGATGATGGTGGCCATCGAGGCCGTCTCTCGCGGGCACCGCTACCCCGAGCAGGCCCGTGATGTGAACTTCAACCCGTGCGGCCAGGTCATCGGAAGCGCCACCAAGGTACGCAAGGCCAAGGACGTGGTCTTCTCCATGGTGGAGGAGTTCATCGAGGCCAGCGAGCGCCTCAACGTCGAGGTCACCGTCTGACCGGTCAGCCGTTCTTGGACCAACAAGCGGCCAGGTCCACTGGCTACACTCGCCTCGTGCCCCCCGTCCTGCAGGTGCGCGACCTGCGCACCGAGTTCAACATGCGCAACGGGTCGGTCGTGGCCGTCGACGGCGTCTCGTTCGATGTGGGCGAGGGCGAGTGTGTGGGGGTGGTCGGCGAGTCCGGATGCGGCAAGAGCACTACCGGGCTTTCCATCATGCGGCTGCTGCCTACCAACGGGCACCTGACGGCGGGGTCGGTGACCCTGTTGGGCCGCGACCTGGCCAGCCTCGACGAAAAGCAGATGCGCCAAGTCAGGGGCGACGAGGTGGCGCTCATCCCCCAGGACCCCATGACCTCGCTCAACCCGACGATGACTATCGGGAGACAGATAGCAGAAGGGGTCCTGCTCCATCGTGCCGTGAGCCGGACCGAGGCACGGGCCCGAGCACTCGAGGTGCTCCGCCAGGTGGAGATGCCCCAGCCCGAGGAGCGGCTCGATCAGTATCCCCATGAGCTGTCCGGGGGGCTGCGCCAGCGGGTGATGATCGCCATGGCCCTCGCTTGCGAGCCCAAGCTCCTCATCGCCGACGAACCCACTACGGCCCTCGACGTCACCATCCAGGCCCAGATCCTCGATCTCATCGACGACCTGCGCCAGCGGCTGTCGATGGCGGTGGTGCTGATCACCCACGACATGGGGGTGATCGCCGGACGTACCGACCGTGTGGTGGTCATGTACGCCGGCAAAGTAACCGAGGAGGCGGAAACCGCGGAGTTGTTCGGCCGCATCCACCACCCGTACTCGCAGGCGCTGCTGGCCTCGGTGCCCAAGATCGACCAGGACCGCAACGTGCGCCTGCTGTCGATCCCGGGGCTGCCGCCCGACCTCTCACAGCCCATCACCGGGTGCCGGTTTGCCCCGCGCTGCCAGTTTGCCGCCGCCGACTGCCGAACCGACGAGCCGCTCCTGTCCGACGCAGTCACTGCGGATGGGAGCACCCACCGATTCTCCTGCTTCCATCCGATCGACCCGGATGCCAGACCCGGACCCTCGCAAGTGGTGTCGGAACCTGCCGCTGAGGCACCCACGCCCGAAGTCGCAGTCGCAGTCGCAGTCACCAGTGCAACCGCAACGATCAACCCGGACCAGCACATCCTCGAGGTGACCAATCTGGTCAAGGAGTTCCCGGTCATGGCCGGGGGTCTATTTCGGCGCCAGATCGGCTCGGTCAAGGCCGTGTCCGAGGTGAGCTTCGCCATCCGCACGGGTGAGACCTTCGGCCTGGTCGGTGAGTCGGGCTGCGGCAAGACCACCATCGGACGTCTGCTGGTCGCCCTGGAGCGGGCCAACTCTGGATCGATCCGCTTCGACGGTTCCGAAATCACCACGATGAGCCACCGAGAACTACAGGGGAAGCGCCGCGACCTGCAGTTGATGTTCCAAGATCCCTACGCATCGCTCGACCCCCGCATGCGGGTCGGCACCATCATCCGCGAGCCGCTGAAGGTCCACAAGGTCGGATCTGCATCGGACCAGGCGAACAAAGTGGGCTCCCTGCTCGACGAAGTGGGTCTCAGTCGAACAGCAGTGGACCGCTATCCCCACGAGTTCTCTGGTGGGCAGCGCCAGCGCATCGGACTGGCCCGGGCCCTCGCCCTCGACCCCAAGTTGATCGTGGCCGACGAACCGGTCTCCGCCCTCGACGTCTCCATCCAGGCCCAGATCCTGAACCTGATGAAGGACCTGCAGACGAGGCACGGTCTCACCTACCTGATGATCTCCCATGATCTCGCTGTACTGCGCTACATGGCTGACACCATCGGCGTCATGTATCTGGGCAAACTGGTCGAGGTCGGCCCGGCCCACGCCGTCTACGGACAGCCGGCCCACCACTACACCCTGGGCCTCCTTGATGCCGTGCCGGTCGCAGATGTAGAGGCCTCCCGGGCCATGGCGGCAGCCCGGGTCCGGGTAGATGGCGAGCTCCCCTCGGCCATGTCACCTCCCGCTGGATGTCGGTTCAACACTCGGTGCCCAGCGGCCCAGCCGGTCTGTCGCCAGCAGGAACCTCCGATGCAGGACTACGGCGCGGGCCACCTGGCTGCCTGCCACTTCCCCCTCCAGTCCCCCCTCCCGGCCCCGGTCAGCCTGTCGGCTAGCCGTGCGTCCTCGGCCACCGACTGATGCATCGGTAGTAAGCGGTTCCAGGAGTCGGGCTCACCGCTTCTGGAGGCGCACCTCGAGCGAATCGCGCAGGGCATCACCCACGTAGTTGAAGGCCACCACCACGAGGACGATGCACAGCCCGACCGGGTAGATCTCCCACCAGTAGCCGTTGCCGGCCGCAGCCACGCCGTTGGACAGCATGGTGCCCCAGTCGGTCTGCGGTGCAGGCACTCCGAGGCCCAAGAACCCGAGAGCGGCCAGCAACAGGATCGAATCGGCGATCTGGAAGGTGGCGAACACCACGATCGTCCCCACGGCGTTGGGGATGATGTGGCGGTTGATGATCCGACTTCGGCTCCCACCCATGACCCGCACCGCTTGAACGTACTCGCGGGTGCGTAGGGCCAAGGTCTCCCCACGGATCAGGCGCGCCGGTACCAGCCAACTCACGAAGGCGATGACCAAGATGAGCAGCACCTCGGACTGGTGGTAGATGGTGACCAGGGCGATGAGCAAGAACAGGACAGGGACCGACAGGAGTACGTCGACGATACGCATCAGCACTGAGTCCAGCCAACCCCCGAAGAAGCCCGAGATGGCGCCATAGAGAGTCCCGAACACCGTGGCTACCAGCGCGGACAAGAGCCCGACGATCAGGGCGGCCTGCCCGCCGAACATCAGCCGTCCCAAGATGTCGAACCCGGACTGGTCGGTACCGAGCGGGTTGCCGTTGCCGGGTGGCGCATTCTGGACCGAGTCCTGGAGCGCTTGTTGGGTGTTGGTCTGGTTCGTCGGATACAGGTGCGGCCCCACGAAGCAAAACAGCACCATGAAGCCGATGATGCCCAGGCTGACCACGGCCAGTTTGTTTTCGGCAAAGACTCGGCCCATCCGGCGCAGGTTGCCGCCCGACGAATACGATTCGCCGCCTTCAGGTCCAAGGCCTGGGCGATCATCGAGATCAATGGCGCCCAGGTACTCGCCGTGGCCGATGGGCAGCGCTACCTCGGACTCGACGTCGTTGAAGATCGGGTCGAATGTCCCGTCGGTCGGTCCTGCCATATCAGTCGCCTCCCAGTCGGATCCGCGGATCGGCCACGGCATACAAGATGTCAGCCAGCAACGAGCCGAGCACAGTGGCGATGGTGATCACCAGGGTCGTCCCGAGAACCACCGGGATGTCGTCGTTGAACGCGGCCTGCACGGTGAGGAGCCCCATGCCTGGATAGTTGAAGACGTTCTCGACGATCAGTGCCCCACTCACGATGGCGGGGAGCGACAGACCCAACAAGGTGAGGATGGGGATCAGCGCATTGCGCAGGGCATGTCCGTACAGCACTCGTTGGTTACCGGCCCCCTTGGCCCGGGCCGTGCGGACATAGTCCTCGGCCATGGCATCCATCATCGAGGATCGCATGTACCGACTGAACGAAGCGATGGAGGTCACGCACAGCGTCACCACCGGCAACACGAACGCCATCGGATCGGTGAAGATCGTCCACGCTGATGCACCCGAAGGCGGAGAGACCGGGAACAGGTGCATATCGAAGGCGAAGTAGATGATCAGTAGCGTGCCCACCAAGAAGTCGGGCATGGCGTAGAAGAGAAATGAGACCCCGGTAATGGTGTAGTCGATGGGCTTGTTACGCCGGACCACCTGGAGGATCCCCAACGGAATGGCGATGACCAACGCCAGTACCACCGAGACCGTCACCAGGGTGAGGGTCTTGGGCAGGCGCTGCATGATGACGTCGGCCACCCCCTGGTTGTACTTGTAGGAGTACCCCAGATCGAAGTGGACGAAGATGCCCTCCACGTAGCGCCAGAACTGTTCCCAGATCGGGAGGTCGAGCCCGTTGCGGATATTGAAGGCGGCGATGGACCGAGCGGTGGCCTTGGTGCCCAGCACGGCCCGTGCCTCTCCACCCGGGATCAGGTGAGCCAGCACGAACGTCAGGAAGATCACACCGAGCACGACGATGAGCGCCTGTCCGCAGCGCCTGATGACGTACCCGGTCACCGCAACTCAGTCACGACGTGTGGTCCCGGTGGAGCAGCATCCCTCCCGGGGAGCACCCCGAGATGACGCAATGTCGATGCCATGTCGACCGATCACGACGGACGCGGGTCGTCCGTCGCCCGTGCTCAACCGTTGAACCGCCAGTTTTCCGGGTTGATCTGAATCAGCGGATCCTGCGGGGTGACCCCGGTCAACCCCTTGGCGATCTCCGTGAGGCTCGTCACCGCGTTGGGCTGATACACGCCCGGCAACTGTTCGGCCAGATAGTTCTCGTACTGGGTCAGCGGCGTCTGTGAGTTGGTCGTGGCCAAGATGTTGGCGTCGTTGATCGGATCCGAGTAGCTGCCCGAGTTAGAGCCGGCCCCGGTCTGGAAGATCGGCTCACCGGTCGGGTAGTAGTCGGGGGCGAAGATCCAGCCGCCGCCCCAGCTGGCCATCTGCCAGGTACACGACGGGCCGACGTCGCAAGGGATGGCCGAGCCCAACACCGAGTTGAACGAGGCCTGGGACAAGGTGATGTTGATCCCGGCTGAGGCCCACGACGACTTCTCGGCCGTCATCATCTGAGTCAGGCTGTCGGATCCGCTGGCGTACTGCAGGGCGAAGGCCAGCTTCGCCCCCGAAGGTATCCCGGCGCCGCACTGGTTGGCAGCAGTACCTGGGGACACACAAGTGCTCGTCCCGTTGGCAACGACCTTCCATCCATGGTCCTTCAGGAGCGACGTCGCCTTGGCTGGGTCGTAGGGGTACGGGTTGTTCTTGACCTCATCGGACACGAAGGTGTTGGCCGGCTCACTCGGCACCGGACCGTAGGTCCCCACCCCATAGCCCTTGTAGATCTTCTTGATGTACAGGGGCTGGTCGATCAGGAGCTGCATGGCCTGGCGGAAGTAGAGCTGTTTGAAGATCTTGCCGGCGTTACCGTCGGAACCGGTCGAGTTGAAGTTGTAGGGGAAGTAGTTGATCCCCCAGCCATAGAGCGGACTCAGGTTGTAGTTGGTCAACCGGGGGTTGTTGGGCCCGGCCTTGAGGGCATCGGTGGTGGGCTCGGTCACATCGGCGACCGGCAGGTAGCCCACGTCGATCTTGCCATCCACCAGGGCGTTGAACTCTGCGGTGTCCGAGGTGAAGGGAAGCTCCTGGAACGTCTTGATCGTGGGCTTGACCGGGCCAGAGTAGGTGGGGTTGGCCGTCATCGTGACGTTGCCGCTGGCATCGAAGTGGGTCAGGTGGAACGGCCCGTCCACCACCTGCCACAGCGGATTGGTGGCGTAGGTCGACAGTGAGTTGTTGTCGGCCTTGGGATTACTCGGGTCGTACCCCGACTGCTTGGAGAGGTAGGTGTACACGTTGGTGCAGGCAGCATCAGCGGTGCCGTAGGCGGCAGCCCCACAGCCGCCCGAGTTCGGCGCACCCCCAGTGGCAGTGCTATCCCAAGCGTTGGGCATGGGGGTGATCTGAGACAGTTCGTTGTAGGTGAACCAGTTGCTGTTCACTGGGCCCGTCAACACCATCGTCAACTTGGTCGGGCTGTTGACCACCAGGCTCTTGATGTTGTCCGGGATGGCGCCCGGCGCATATCCGGCCCAGTTCTCCTTCTGGGCGTGCAGCATGTTCATCCAGAACATGACGTTCTGGGCGGTGACCGTCTCCCCGTTCGACCACTTGTAGGCCTTGAGGTCGATGGTGACGGTCTGTCCGTCACTCGAATAGGTCGGGTCGTTGGCCAGCGACAGCGACGAGTTGAGACTGGGCTGCCCGTTCAGGCCGAACCAATAGAGCGGCCGGTACATGAGCTCTTGGAACGTCGACGTATTGGACGTAGAGAAGAAGGCCAGGCTCATGAAGGGGAAGATGTAGTTCGGTGGCGCCTGTGGAGCCTCGGCCCACGTGGCGTTGGTCTGGTTGGCGGTCACGGGCGCCGTGCCGCTCGACCCGGAACTGCACCCCGCGGCTAGGGCGCCGGTGGCCAGGACGGCTGCCACCATCGCCATCCGGACAGTGCCACTGAACTTGCCTGCATGCCTCATCGGTCACCTGGTTTCGCTCATGCGACTCGGCGACCGCCGAGTGCGCAAATCTGCACCCGCGCGTCGCCCCACCGCTACGTCCCTCGTGAAGCAGGACACTAAACCACAGGACCGGCTCGCTCAACTACCTCTTCGCCTGGCTCTCTGGGCCACCAGATGATCACAGATAATGGGTTCCCTTTTGGACCCGTAGGCGCGAAGATGGACCCACGGTGGCCCCATTGGGCCGACAAGGTGTGACGAGCGTCCACCACAGCGGAGGGAGAGCACCATGCAGGTCTCTACGATCCTTGAGACGAAGGGCGATCTCGTCGCCACGATCTCGCGAACGGCGACGATCGCCTCAGCCGTGGCCGAGTTGGTCCGACACCGAGTCGGCGCTCTGGTCGTCTCTCCTGGCGACGGAACCATCGAGGGCATCGTGTCCGAGCGCGACATCGTGCGCAGCCTGAGCGAGCTCCACGGTGACCTGCTCGAACAGCCGGTGTACACGCTGATGTCCACCTCGGTGCACCAGTGCTCCCCCGAAGACAGCATCGATTCGATCATGAACCTCATGACCGAAGCGCGAATCCGGCACGTCCCTGTCGTTAGCCAAGGTCTCCTGTGCGGGATCATCAGCATCGGTGACGTAGTGAAGAGCCGCATGGGCGAACTCGAAAAGGACCGCAACGAGCTGATGGAGTACATCACCGCTCGTTAACCGGCGGCCTATTCGGCCACATTGCTGTGTTTCCTCCGCCCGCCGCCGTGTCCCACGATGAGCCGGGATACCACCGTTGGTGCTGCCTGGCGTCCTAATCGCTAGAGTCCGACCATGCCTTCTGACCCCCGCGACTTCGACATCGTCCTACTAGGAGCCACTGGCTTCACCGGCGGACTGATCGCCGATTATTTGGCCGCCCAGGCCCCCTCGTCGGTCCGCACGGCGCTGGCTGGGCGCAGCCTGACCAAGTTGGAGGCAGTACGGGCTCGCACGGGTGCTGCCATTGAGTTGATCGAAGTAGATGCCACCGATGCCGCGGCCCTGCGGGCCCTGACCGCTCGGTGCCGCGTCCTCATCACCACGGTAGGTCCCTACATCCTCCACGGTGACCTGGTGGTGGCGGCCTGTGCGGATACCGGCACCGACTACCTCGACCTCACCGGCGAGCCCGAGTTTGCCGACCTCACCTATTTGAAGCACCATGCCCGCGCCGTCCAGACCGGCGCCCGGCTGATCCACGCCTGCGGCTTCGACTCCATCCCCCACGATCTCGGGGCCCAGTTCACCGTCGATCAACTCCCCGAGGGTGTCCCGATCACGGTGCGTGGCTACGTGCGCATGAAAGGCACGTTCTCGGGTGGCACGGCCGCCTCTGCCCTCGAGATCATGGGCCGCATGCGCCAAGGGCGGACCACGCACGACATCCGCCGCCAGATCGAACCCGAGCCCGAAGGCCGCACCGTGCGGGTAGTCACGGGCAAGATAGGCAAGGACGCCGACACGGGCTGGTGGGTGGCACCGATGCCGACCATCGATCCTCAGATCGTGGCCGAGTCGGCCCGCCAGCTCCCCCGCTACGGTCCCGACTTCTCCTACTCCCACAGCCTGGCCGTCGACAGCCCGCTCGCCTTGGCCGGGATGGCTGCCGGGATGGGAGCCTTGGCTGTCGCCGCACAAGTTCCGGCGGCCCGTCGGGCCCTCACCCGTCTGCGCCCCTCGGGCAGTGGCCCGACCCAGGCCCAGCGCGACGCCGCATGGTTCGCGGTGCGATTTATCGGCGAGGGTGGCGGTAAGCGCGTCGTCACTGAGGTAGCCGGTGGCGATGCCGGATACACCGAAACCGCCAAGATGATCAGCGAGGCCGCGCTCTGCCTGGCCCTCGACGACCTCCCGGTGACGGCTGGACAGGTGACCACGGCCTCCGCCATGGGTCCCGCCTTGCGCACTCGTCTGCAGGCAGCCGGCATCACCTTCACCGTGCTCGACTGACCGCCAGCGGTTGGGGTCAGACGGACATGGAACCCCAGGCGGGTGCCGGTTGGCTACGGTAAGCCAATAATGAGCGAGCGGCCATCAGTTCCTGGAGACGACGATCCCGACTCTGACGGCACGGCGGGCGAGTCACGGGTCAACGCCCACCAAGCGCGCAACGACCGGGCCGCCTGGGGCATCCCATCGCAAGCCGAGTCACGTTGGCCCGCGGTAGCAGCCGTCATCGTGGCCATCGCCCTGCAGGTCGTGCTGCCCAATGTGCTCATCCAGGGGCTTGGGCCCCGGTGGCTTGTCCCTGTCCTCGAATCGATACTGCTCATCGCCCTCATCATCACCAATCCGACCCGGGCAGATCGTGAGGGGTCAGCCCTGCGCTGGCTCTCGGTAAGCCTCATCGCCCTTATCACCGCGGCCAACATGCTGGTGCTCGGTGAGCTCATCCATGCGCTGCTCGAGCACAGTGGGACCCCAGGGCGGAACCTGGTCTACGCCTCGGTTCCCATCTGGCTGACCAACGTCATCGCCTTCACCCTCTGGTACTGGGAGCTCGATCGAGGCGGGGTGGCGGCACGACTGCAGCCCCAACACCGAGAGCCCGACTTTCTCTTTCCGCAGATGGGGACCCCCGGGTCGTCCCCCGGGTGGACACCGAAGTTCATCGACTACCTGTACACGTCGTTCACCAACGCCACCGCCTTCAGCCCGACCGACACCATGCCGCTGACGGGATGGGCCAAGTTGCTGATGATGGTGCAGTCCATGGCCTCGCTGCTGACCGTCGCCCTGGTGGTCTCCCGGGCGGTCAGCATCTTGGCTTAATGAGCCCTCAGGCCTGCTAGATCTCAGGCCTGCTGATCCTCGAGAGCCCGCATGTCCTCCATGACCCATGCTGGATACGGCGAGTCGTACGCCGTTACGCCGAGCAGGGTTCGGATCTGCGCGATGGGCTGGTCCCAGATCGTCTCCCACTCGACGCCGATGAGCGGCGGGGTCTCCCGTCCGTGGCGATATCCGGTCAGGATCGTATCGAGGGTGAACCCAGTGACCTCGGGAGCCTGAGTGAAGGCCATCTTGGTCGTGAGCATGCCGAGGAACATGGCTGAGTACTGGTGGCCGAACTGTGCCATCTGGAACCCCGTGACCGAGACCTCGTGGAGACCGGAGGTCTCGTGGCCGGCCACTAGGTGCCAGATGTCGTGGCACTGCAGGATCCGCACGTTCAAGTAGTCGAGCGGTGGCGGCAGGTCCTGGAGTCCGAGAGCATCCCGGTCCAGCACCTCTAAATCGAACCCCTTGTCGATGATGAAGGAGTACAGGGCCCCGCCCAGGGAGTCGGTGGGACAGGCGGCCAGGTCCTCGAGCTCGAACCGATCAGGTATACCGCCAGCCGCCGCCTCGGCCACACCCGGATACAGCAGCGCCATCGCCGCCGTTCGACGGTTGAGTTCCGGAGTCAGATGCTCGGTCAGTGCCGCCGTGCGTGCGGTAATGGCGGCGGGGTCCCGTCCGGCATCCGGATCGAACACCAGCGGCCACAGCCCGGCCCACATGTCAGCGGAAATCTCTTGAGAAGTGCCAGGAAGTGGTGCGGTGATCCTGGGCCCGTCGGGAGCCGCACCGAGCCAGCCTTCGGTCAGCCCGTCATACACATCGACCACGAGTTCGGGGGCGACCACGGCGACATACAGGCACTGAGCAGCGATCCGGTAGCGGGCGTCGGTGTCCCCCGCCCGCAAGGCCAGCGCATCGGCCAAGGCCCGCTCGCGTCCTCCTCCGGCCAGGACCATTTCCACGTAGCGATCTGTCGTCACTTGGATATCGGTCATCGAATCCCCCTTCGATCTCCTGGTAGTGCCCGCAATCTACCACCAGGCCACATTCCAGAAGAGTTATTTTCCACTCGGGGCCGACTGTGGCAATCTGACTGCGTGACCAGCGCCACCGACGACCTCGACGCCTCCCAGTGGGACCCCACCGACCTGGCCTTCCGCCACGACCCGATCCCCTGGTACCGGGCATTGCGCGAGCAGTCCCCCGTCTACGGGCACCCCGACCTCGGCATTGTGCTGTCGCGCTACGAAGACATCGACCGTGTGCTGCGCGACAAGCGGTTCGGCCTGTCCACGCCGTCACCGTGGCGGGAGATGGTCGCGGCCGAGGCCCCGGAATCGATACAGGTCCTCGGAGGGAACTCGCTGTTGTTCATCGATCCACCCCAGCACACCCGGGTGCGCGGCCTGGTGGCCCAGGCCTTCAACCCTCGCCGGATAGAAGAGTTGCGTCCGAACATCGAGACCGCCATCAACACCATCCTGGACGGACTAGAGGGCAGATCCACCTTCGACATCCTGGAGGAGATCGCCTGGCCCATCCCCATCATGGGAGTCACCGATCTCCTCGGAGTACCGGCCACCGATCAGACACTGCTGCACGCATGGACCAACTCCATCACCGCCTTCGATGAGCTTCCTCTCGACTTCGACGTGCTACCGGCCGCTGGGGTGGCCGCCGATGAGTTCCTGGCCTATGCCGCCGACCTGGTGGACGAGCGTCGCAAGCACCCGGGGGATGACCTGATCTCCGCTCTGATCGCCGCCCACCAGGACGGAGAGGTGCTCTCGCGGGACGAGCTCTTGTCCATGATCGT
>JBAXCY010000024.1:0-24740 GCA_037141235.1 Acidimicrobiales bacterium
TCGGAGGCCACGGGGCCTGAGTGGTGGATGCCTATGGTCGGGTCACCGGCTGAACGACTCACCGAAGGCCATAGGGTCACAACTTTAGATGCGACAGATGCATTCTGACGCGTCTGGCCCTTGATTTCGGGTTTGAAATTGGCCCCGGCTTGGGGTCGGGGTTGGTCTCGTCAGCATCGGCATCCCTGCCTAGCCACTGGATAATCGCCACCCGGATAGGCAGCGACAAGCGACACGGCCGCCAGCGGTGCGACGTAGGCCGTGCGAGGCCGTAACCTATGGAAGTGAGCACCCGCAACGAATTCACGCGCCCTGCAATTTGGAGCGTGGCTCATGCCGAGGCACCCGAAGTCATTACCTCAGCGTGCATCGACGAGCAGTTGGCCGAGACTTTCGACCGGTGCGGTATCCGACCCGGACTGCTCGAGTCGTTGGCCGGCATCGTCGAGCGCCGCTGGTGGCCCGAGGAGGTCACCTTCGACGAGGCAGCCGCCATGGCCGGTACCCGGGCCCTCGAACTCGCTGACCTTTCCCCATCCGACGTGGACATGCTGATCTCCACTTCGGTGTGCAAGCACCACCTCGAGCCCAGCGTGGCCTGTACGGTCCACCACCGTCTCGGCTTGGGCACCGAGTGCGTGAACTTCGACCTCGGCAATGCCTGCCTCGGCTTCGTCAACGCCATGGAAATAGCAGCCATGGCTATCGAGACAGGCCATGCCCGCACCGTCCTCATCGTCGATGGCGAAGGGAGCCGTCAACCCCAGATCGCCACCATCGAACGACTCCGTCAGCCTTCGGCCACCGCCGAGGACGTCTTCGCTCAGTTCGCCTCGCTGACCCTCGGATCCGGCGGGGCGGCCATGGTGATGGGTGGGCCCCGAGACGGCGGCCACCGGTTCTTGGGGGGGATCTCCCGGGCCGCCACCATCCACCACGATCTGTGCGTGGGCGACCTCGACGCCATGCGCACTGATACCGCCGGGCTGCTGGAGAAAGGGTTGGCCCTCGCCCGCGAAGCGTTCGATGCAGCGTTGGCCGCCGGGTGGGAGTGGGAGACGTGCGACCGCTACGTCATGCACCAGGTTTCGGCCGTCCACACCCGCAAGCTGTGCGAACTGCTGGGCGTCGACATGAGCCTGGTTCCCCTCACTTACCCGAACTTCGGCAACATGGGCCCGGCCGCCGTTCCCTACACGTTGTCGACCGTGGCCGACCAGATCACCCCAGGCGAGCGAGTGCTCCTCATGGGCATTGGCTCCGGCCTGAACTGCGCCGCCGTCGAACTGATCTGGTAGCTGCCGTGGCTCGGCCTTTCTCGACCGCAGGGGTACCGACTGGGCCGACTGATTCACCTACTGCGAGCCAACTCGTGTCGTGGGGACTCGATCCGGCATGGTCGAGGCGAGTGTCGATCGATGGGTCCGATGGGCGACCCGTCGACTGGCACGTGCTCGACACCGGCCCCGGCCCAGCGGGCACCATCGTCTGCGTCCACGGCAATCCATCGTGGGGCTATGTGTGGCGCGACCTAGTGGCGACCTTGGCCCCGCAGTGGCGGGTCATCGCCATCGACCAGACTGGCATGGGCTGGTCCGAGCGAGGACGGCCGCGGCGACTGGCTGACCGGGTGGCCGAGTTGGTCGCCTTCTGTCGAACCGAAGTCACTGGTCCGCTGGTGCTAGCTGCGCACGACTGGGGCGGCCCGGTCGCCGTGGGCGCATCGGGGCTGCTCGAGGTCGAGGCGTTGATCTTGGCCAACACGGCCGTGGCCAAGCCCGACGACGTAGCCGTCCCCCCGCTTATCGCCGCCGCCCGCAGCCTGGTCGATCTGAGCTGCCGACAGACACCCGCGTTCGTGGGCGGTACCGCCCGGATGACCGACAAGGTGCACCGAGATGCTCTGCGTGCCCCCTACCGAGGTGCCGATCGTCGAGAGGCCGTGCGGGACTTCGTGGCCGATATTCCGGTGGTCGAGTCCGACCCGTCGTATGCGGCGTTGCAGGAATGCGCCGCCGTGCTCGACCGTCTGCAGCGCCCCACTCTGCTGCTGTGGGGCGGCCGCGACCCGGTCTTCCACGACCGGTTCCTGGCCGACCTTCGCCGGAGGGCCCCCCATGCCGACGTCGAGCGGTTTCCTGATGCGGCCCACCTGGTCACCCTGGATGCTCCCGTCGGTGCCGTGGTCGCTCGTTGGCTCGACGGGCTAGCCGGACTAACTGGGCTAGCCGGACAAAACGGGCTAAACGCCCTAGGGACCTCCGCTACTCCGGTGGCAGCGGCCGCCGGGTTCGACTCCATACTCGCCTCGCTGGCCACCCGCACCGAGGACACCTCGGCCGCCTATGACGGACCCGACGGCGTGCTGTCGTGGGCCGATCTCGACGCCCGATCCTCGGTGGCCGCCCACGCACTCCACGATGCCGGCTTCCGACCAGGTTCCCGCGTGTCACTGCTGGTCCCGCCGAGTTGCGACCTCTTGGTGGCTGCGGCCGCCGTGTGGAAGGTTGGGGGCATCCCGGTGGTGGCCGATGCATCAGCCGGGCTCCGTCCGCTCCGGCGGCTCGTCCGGGCTTCCGCTCCGTCGTGGACGATCGGTACTCCGGCAATCCTGGCCCTAGCGCGCACGCTTCGCTTTGCTCCGGGCTCACGCTCGGCCTCCTTCACTGCGTTCCCAGGGTCTGTCCGCCTCGACCGTGCCGGGGGGCCCCGCACGCCATTCACTCCGGTGGCCGCCACTGCGACCGATGTGGCCGCCATCGTGCACACCTCTGGTGCGACCGGACCGGCCAAGGCGGTGCGCTACACCCACGGCGCTCTGGCCGCCCAGCGCGATGTGGTCGGCCCGCTGTTCCACATGGAGCCCGGTGACGCCTTCACCACCTCGTTCGGACCCTTCATGCTGCTGGCCCCATCGCTCCAGATGACGTGTGTGCGACCGGACTTCGATGTGTCTGAGCCCGCCGCTCTCGGCTTCGACGAACTGGCCACAGCCCTGGGTAAGGCCCGGGTCACCGTGGCTTGGCTCTCCCCCGCATCGGCCCGCCGCATCATCGACACTGCCCGTGGGCGCACCGCACCCATCGACCTGGTCATGCTGGCCGGTGCCCCGATTCCGGCCGACATGGTGGAGGACGTCCGACGAATCACCGGTGGCGACGTACGGGCGCCCTACGGGATGACCGAGTGCCTGCCGGTCACCGACGGGTGCGAACCCGACCGGATCGGCCATCTCGGTGGCAACTCCACCGGACGACCGGTCCCAGGTAGCACGATTGTGATCACCCAACTCGGCGACCCCTCATCTCCTCTGGCATCGGGAGTTGGATGGGGAGAGATCCTGGTGCACGCTCCGTGGATGTTCGACGGCTACGACGCCGCCTGGTCGGCCGATGCCGATACCTGGGCGCGGCACGACGGGCTCCGGTTCCACCGCACCGGCGATGTCGGCTACCTCGAGGACGGGCTGCTGATCCACCTCGGAAGGCTGCGTCACGTCATAGAGGCGACGGATGGGCCGCTGGCCAGTGTGGCCGTCGAAGGACCGGTGCGGTCGGCGGTCGGTCGCCCTGTGGCCGCCGTCGGGGTCGGACCAGCGAGTCACCACGTCCTGTGCGTCGTCGTCGAAGGCGAGGGGTCGCTTCGGGTGGTCGACCACGAGATGGCCGCGATGGTTCGCCAGGCCTGTCCCCACCGGGTGGCCGCCGTGCTCCAAGGGACGCTGCCTGTCGACCGCCGCCATCAGTCGAAGATCGACCGCACTGCCCTCGGCCTCGAGGCGGCACACTTCCTCGCCGGACGATGACCGGGCTGATGACCGGGCTGATGACCGGGTTGATGACCGGGTTGACGGCTACGTACCTGAACTGGGCCCGATCATGAAGGTGCTCGTGACGGGTGGCTCGAGCCTGCTCGGACGCACTGTGGCCCAGCAGTTGGCCAATCGGGGCGACCAGGTCACCTGCTTCCAACGCAGCCCCAGCGGCACGGGCACGACTGATGTCCTTGGCGACATCCGGGACCCGGTGGCCGTATTGCAGGCAGCGGCCGGCCACGACGCCATCGTGCACCTGGCTGCCCTGGTGGCTCCCCGACCATCGTGGGAGGCGGCCTACGGCATCAACGTGCTCGGGACCCGCAACGTGGTGACTGCAGCGGCTAGGTGTGGTCGGCTCCTCCATGTGTCCTCGCCCTCGGTGGCCTTCGATGGGCATGCATCGGTAGGGGCCGGGGTCGAGCCCGCCCGCTACCAAGGTCGGGACGCGTACACCCGCACTAAGGCCATCGCCGAGCAGTACGTGCTCGAGCACTCGGTGGCCGCCACCGTCGTCATCCGACCCCACCTGGTCTGGGGACCGGGCGACACCCAGTTGGTCGGGCGCATCGTAGAGCGGGCCCGCCAAGGACGGCTCGTCCTGCCTGACCACGGCCGGGCCTTGGTCGACACCACCTACGTCGACGATGCCGCCGCTGCCATCGTGGCTGGCCTCGACCGCACGGGCGACTCGACCGAGGCGTTGGGGCGAGCATGGGTAGTCACCGGCGATGACCCCCGACCGCTGGCCGAACTGGTGAGTGGCATCCTGGGTGCCGCCGGGCTCGATGTCGCCGTGCGCTCTGTGCCGGCACCAGTGGTCGGATTGGCTGGCCGCATCGTGGGCCGGCTGTGGCCTGGTGAGGAACCCCCGTTGACGTACTTCGCCGCCCGACAACTCTCCGTGGCCCACTGGTTCGATCAGTCCGACACCCAACGCGTGCTCCGGTGGCAGCCAGAGGTCAGTGTCGAACGGGGGATCGAGGAGTTGAAGCAGTGGTTCGCCCGATCGTGACGTCGGTTGGGGCGCCCTGATCGCACTGGGCCGGGGCCTACGGACTGGTCCCCGAGTACTTGGCCGGTGCCATGAGAGGCAGTGGGGCTCGAGGCGATCAGTGGTTGAGTACGGCGGCTACCACGGCACCGACCTGGGCGGTCTCGATCAGGAATCCGTCGTGTCCGAACTCGGATCGGATCACCGTCACGTCGTGATCACCGGGTAGGTGACCAGCCAACTCCTCTTGGAGGTGGAGCGGATAGAGGCGGTCCGAGTCGATACCGGCCACGTGCACCTCGGCGGTGATGTGCGCCAGTGCGGCAGCCGTGCCACCCCGTCCCCGGCCTACGTCGTGGCTGTTCATGGCTTCGGTGAGAGTCAGGTAGGAGTTCGGGTCGAAGCGTGCTGTCAGCTTCATCCCCTGGTACTCGAGGTAGGACTCGACGGCGAACCGCCCGGCACCTAACGGGTCCTCGTCACCTTGGGGCCGGCGGCCGAACCGCTCGGCAAACTCGGCCTCGCTTCGATAACCGATCTGGCCAATGCTCCGTGCGAGGGCCATGCCCGCCACGGGCGCCGTTGGGCCGCCGTAGTAGTCGCCCCCGGCATAGGCAGGATCGAGACGAACAGCCCGGCACTGCACCGAGCACTGCGCCACCTGGTCGGCACTGGCCGATGCACCCACGGCGAGCACGCCAGCACGAGCGACCCGGTCCGGATATCCGACGCACCACTCCAGCACCCGCATCCCGCCCATCGACCCTCCGACGATCCCGGCCCAGCACTCGATCTCGAGGTAGTCAGCCAACAGCGCTTCGGCGGCCACCTGGTCACGGATGGTGAGCCGGGGGAACCGCGACCCCCAGGGCTTGCCATCCGGTGCTGTCGTCGAGGGACCGGTCGTCCCTCGACAGCCACCCAGCACATTCGGGCTCACCACGAAGTAGCGGTCGGTGTCGATGGCAGCACCTGGGCCGATCAGAGGATCCCACCAACCGGCTGTGGGGTGCGCCGGTCCAGACGGACCGGCGGCGTGGGAGTCCCCGGTCAGGGCATGGAGGACCAGCACGGCATTGCTGTGTGCCGCGTCCAACGTTCCCCATGTCTCATAAGCGACCGTCAGACCGGGCAGGGTGCCGCCCAACTCCAAGGGGAGCCCGGCATCACCGGCCGCGTCCAGTTGGGCGAAGTGACGCCCACCGGGTTCGTCCCCCGGCTGCCAGTACAACGCCGATCCGGAGTCCGTCACGACCCCTTGGCGGCTCGGAACCCGAGTTCGAGGTCGGCGAGGACATCGTCGATCGATTCGATACCGACACACAGGCGGACCAGGTCGGGGGTCACCCCGGTCGTGGTCTGCTCGGCCTCGGTCAGCTGCGAGTGAGTGGTCGAGGCCGGGTGGATGGCCAGGCTGCGCACATCGCCCACATTGGCGAGGTGGCTGAACAGCTCAAGGCCTTCGATGAACTTCTGGCCGGCCTCGAGTCCGCCGTCGATCCCGAAGGCCACGATCGCGCCTCCGCCCTTGGGCATGTACTGCTCCTGGCGGCTGTGCCATGGACTGGAGGCCAATCCCGGATAAGCCACCCATGTCACCTCGTCGCGTGCCTCGAGCCAGGTGGCGACAGCCATGGCGTTCTGCACGTGGCGCTCCATCCTCAGGCTCAAGGTCTCGACGCCCTGGAGGAAGAGGAACGAGTTGAACGGTGTGGTGGCCGCACCCATGTCCCGCAGGTACTGCAGCCGGGCCTTGAGGACGAAGCGTGCCGGAAACAGCGGCTCGGGAAGTTGACCGAATACCAGGCCGTGGTAGCTGGCGTCAGGCTCGGTAAACCCGGGGAACCGGCCGCTGCCTTCGTAGTCGAAGGTGCCGCCGTCCACGATGACGCCACCGATGGAGGTCCCATGGCCGCCGATGAACTTGGTGGCCGAGTGCACCACGATGTCCGCACCGTGCTGCAGTGGGTTGCACAGGTAGGGACTGGCCAGGGTGTTGTCGACCACCAGAGGAATCTTGTGTTCGTGCGCTACTGCCGACACGTTGGCGAAGTCGAGGATGTTGCCCTTGGGGTTGCCGACGGTCTCGGCGTAGAACGCCTTGGTGTTGGGCCTAATGGCCGCCCGCCAAGCCTCGATGTCGTCGGGGTCGTCAACGAAGGTGACCTCGATGCCCAACTTGGGCAGGGTATGGCGGAACAGGCTGTAGGTCCCCCCGTAGAGCGAGGCAGAGGACACAATGTGCCCACCGTTTTCGGCCAAGTTCAACAAGGTGATCGTCTCGGCGGCCTGCCCGCTGGCCACGGCCAAGGCGGCCACGCCGCCTTCGAGGGCAGCGATCCGCTCTTCGAACACGGCCTGCGTCGGATTCATGATCCGGGTGTAGATGTTTCCCAGTTCAGCCAGGCCGAAAAGAGCGGCGGCGTGCGCCGTGTCCCGGAAGGCGAAGCTGGTGGTCTGGTAGATCGGCGTGGCCCGGGCACCCGTGGTCGGGTCGGGCTCGGCGCCAGCATGGATCTGACGGGTTTCGAATCCCCACTCGGACATGGTGTGTCTCCTTCGACGTACAGCGGAACGGCCGCCAGGGTTCCAGCGGATGTGCCCTGATTGTGTCAAAAGATGACCAAGTTGGTCAACTACTGGGATCGGGCCCGCCGTCCCGCAGGACTTCAGACAGGCCGACAGGCCGGCAGACCGGCAGATGGAGACCGGTCAGATGACCTTGCCACCCGAGCACCAGGCATTGTCCGGCACGCCCTTGCACGGATTGGGCATCGATGGCAGACCGGCCGGCAGTGGGTGCATGACCACACCGGTGGCCTTCGGGTACACCATGTCCGACCCGCACGGTCCGTTGCCGGTGTCGCACAGCACCTGTCCCAACAGCGCTCCACCGGTGATCGCCCCGGTGGTGGTGACGCCGCACTTCGGCTGAGTCTTCTGCAGATCGGCAGGCGACGAGCCCGCAGGCGCCACATTGCCCGAGTAGCAGTTGGAAGGTTCGCCCGTGTTGAGGGTTATCTGACCGAAGTCGCCGTTGCTCGGATTACCGAAGAAGCCGTTCCCCGAGAAGTGGTTGTTGATCAGCGCATTGTTCATCGGGTCGTACAAGCACCCGAAGGCACCGGACTCCACCCCGCCGGTGCCGGAACACGACTGTCCATACTCGGGAGTGCCCGAGTCCGGGTAGGGGATCATCAAGAAGCCCCAGGCCCCATTCCTGGCGAACGTGTTGTCCATGATGGTGTCGTTGCGTCCACCGGCCACCGTCATCCCGGTCCCGAGCGGTCCCTGGCTGGCCGAGCCGGCCTGGGGCACGTTCGGATTGTTGTTGTCGTGGACGTTGTTGTGCATGAACACCCAGCACGAGTGGGTGTGGGTGATCGGGCTGATCCCGTTGTTCGGGCATGCCCCGTCCTGAGGTGCTGGCGGGTCACCGGCAATCTGGGTGTTGGTGTCGAATCCGTCCTTGTTGTTGTCGAACTGCGAGTTCTTGATCACGATCGCCCCGCCCGAGTTGGTACCCGAGTAGCCCAGCGCGCTGTACTCCATCCAGGCGTGGTCGATGGTGACGCCGCAGACCTGCATGCACGCCCCCACGTAGATGCCCGAGTCGCTGAAGTTGCTGGCGTAGGTCTGATCGAGCAGCGCCGGCCCGGCGGCGTCCGAGGAGAAGATGCCGTACTGGGCCGCGGTATTTTCTGTGCCGAAGAATGTAGAGGTGGCCGTGAGGTATCGACCGGTATAGCCGTGCAGTCCGATGGTGGCACTGTCGGCGCCGCCGTTCCACCAGATGCCGTTGCCCGAGTCACCCGAGCCACCCATGAAGTTGCAGGCCGTCAGGTTGTCGATCGTGACCCCGTCGGCCTTCCACACCACGATGCCGTTGCGACCGACCGCCTTTCCGTCTGAGTCGACCGGCCCATAGGTCTGGGCCGCAGGGTCGGCGCTGCAGGTCTTGGACCCAGCCACCGTTCCATCGACGATCACTTTCGATCGGTCCATACCCCGGAGGTGCACGTTCGGCGTGGTGATCATGACCCCGCCGTTGTCACCGTGGCTGGGCTGGGTCGGAAGCCCGGACGTGTCTGCCGTCTCGTGGTAGTCCCCGGGGGCGACCAGTACCCAGTCGCCAGACTTGGCCGCGTTGACGGCAGCTTGGATCGTCTTGTACTGCCCGGTGTGTCCGTGGAAGGTGCCCACCAGCAGGGCTCGGCCCGACGAGGCCGCCCCTGACGTCGACGACGGAGATGAGTTGCTCGACGCCGCGGAGGTCGTCGAACTCGAAGTGGACGAGGATCCACAGGCAGCCAGAGCGCCGCCAGCCAACACGCAGACAGCCAGCAGCACTGCAGACCGCAGCCGACCGCTTCTGGATCTATGGGTCATTGTTTCCACCCGACCCAGCGAATCCGCACGGCTGCTTCTCATACCGGCACTTCCTCTCGACTCAATCACTCGACTAGATCCACTGGTTCTAGGACCGGAGCCTGACGTTCCGACGGTAACAGGGTGAGCCTCCTCCATCCAGGAACTTCACCCCATGCTGCATCCACAACCTCGCTGCCCCTGATCGGCCGGCTATCGGTTCAGCAACCGTCCCGCACCCAGCACGTCGTTTCCCTGCGCGAAACGAACGAAAAAACAGGTGGATGCACTAGCATCGGCATTGCGTTTGGGGGACCACTGGCTGCAGCCGATGTGGGCACCGAAGCGCACACGGATGAGCCGGACGGCTCGCCCGGTGAGCACCGCCCCGAACGGGGTGGGAACGACGAAGGAGCCACATGTCCGCTGAGACACGCACCAACGACTTCAAGGTCGCCGACCTTTCCTTAGCCGAGTTCGGTCGCAAGGAGATCGTCTTGGCCGAGCATGAGATGCCCGGCTTGATGTCGATGCGTGCCGAGTTCGGTGCCGCCCAGCCCCTGTCTGGCGCTCGCATCACCGGTTCGCTGCACATGACCATCCAGACCGCCGTGCTCATCGAGACCCTCACCGCCCTCGGTGCCGAGGTCCGCTGGGCCAGCTGCAACATCTTCTCCACCCAGGACCACGCCGCGGCCGCTGTAGCTGTGGGCCCCACGGGCACCGTCGACGACCCCAAGGGTGTCCCCGTCTTCGCCTGGAAGGGCGAGACCCTCGAGGACTACTGGTGGTGCACCGAGCAGATCCTGCAGTGGCCGGGTGGAGAAGGACCCAACCTGATCCTCGATGACGGTGGAGACGCCACGCTCCTCGTCCACAAGGGCGTCGAGTTCGAGAAGGCCGGCGTTGTCCCTGACCCCTCGACTGCCGACACTGAGGAGTACGCCGTTGTGCTCAGCGTGCTCGCCCGCAGCCTGACCGAGGACACCAACCGGTGGACTTCGATCGCCAACGGCATCAAGGGTGTTTCCGAGGAGACGACCACCGGCGTGCACCGCCTCATCGAAATGCAGAACCAAGGTGACCTCCTGTTCCCGGCCATCAATGTGAACGACGCCGTCACCAAGTCCAAGTTCGACAACAAGTACGGATGTCGTCATTCGCTCATCGACGGCATCAACCGGGCTACCGACGTCCTCATGGGCGGCAAAGTCGCCGTGGTCTGCGGCTACGGCGACGTGGGCAAGGGCTCGGCTGAGTCCCTCCGCGGCCAGGGTGCGCGCGTCATCGTCACCGAGATCGACCCGATCTGCGCCCTGCAGGCCGCCATGGACGGATACCAGGTGGCCACCCTCGACGACATGCTCGAGACGGCCGACATCTTCATCACCACGACCGGCAACAAGGACGTCATCACTGCTGGCGACATCGCCCGCATGAAGCACCAGGCCATCGTGGGCAACATCGGCCACTTCGACAACGAGATCGACATGGTCGGCCTCATGGCCACCCCCGACATCGAGCGGGTCAACATCAAGCCCCAGGTCGACAAGTGGGTCTACCCCGATGGCAAGGCCGTGATCATCCTGTCGGAGGGTCGCTTGCTCAACCTGGGCAATGCCACGGGCCACCCGAGCTTCGTCATGTCGAACTCGTTCACCAACCAGACGATGGCCCAGATGGAGCTCTTCTCCAACACTGGCCAGTACGAGAACAAGGTGTACGTGCTCCCCAAGCACCTCGACGAGAAGGTAGCCCGTCTGCACCTCGACGCCCTCGGTGTCCGCCTGACACAACTCACTCCCGAGCAGGCCGACTACATCGGCGTGCCGATGGACGGTCCGTACAAGCCCGAGACGTACCGCTACTGATCGGTTCCGAGCCGGCCGGGTCACCCCGGCCGGCTCGCACCATCACCGCAAGGCACCCTTGACCCCGTCCCCACTCGAAGCCACCCGCTACGAGGTCGTAGACGGGATCGCCACCATCACCCTCGACCGAAGTGAGCGGCTCAACGCGTGGACGGCGACCATGAACGCCGAGTACCGCTCGCACCTCCAGGCAGCGGCCGATGACCCCGGCGTCCGGGTCATCGTGGTCACCGGGGCCGGACGGGGGTTCTGCGCGGGAGCAGAGTCTGACGACCTGGCCGGCCACATCGAGCGCGGCTCGTACGACGCCGAAGCCCCTGACGATCTGGCCACCCCCGGTTACGGGGTCCGACCCGAGTTCGACGCGGAGTTGGCCTACCACTTCGGCATCGACAAGCCCATCCTGGCTGCCATCAACGGCCCCGTCGCTGGCATCGGATTCGCCCTGGCCTGCTACTGCGACCTCCGCTTTGCTGCCCGCGGAGCGAAATTCACCACGGCGCATGGCAAGCTCGGACTGCCGTGTGCGTTCGGACTGGCCTGGCTGCTCCCCAAGCTCATCGGCCTGCCCCGGGCCCTCGACCTGATCCTCTCGAGTCGAAACTTCGATGCCGACGAGGCCGAACGGCTCGGCCTGGTCACCGCCGTGGTGGACGGGCCCGACCTGATGACGCACGTCTATGCCTACGCCCGGATGCTGGCCACCACGGTGTCCCCGGCCTCGTTGGCTGCGTCCAAGCGCCAGGTCTACGAGTCGTTCGATATGACCGCGGCCGAGTCGGTGCGGACCGCCGAAGCCCTGCTCAATCCAATGATGGCCGGGCCCGACTACCGCGAGGGTGTGGCCGCATTGCGCCAAAAGCGCCCAGCCGTGTTCGAGGACCCAACGCAGCGAGTCTGACCCGGCACATCGATCCCCAGCCGCATGGGTAGTGGGCCAGGTGAACTCCCTGGTCTCAGCGTCGGATAGGTGATGCGACCTCCGGCCAACTACCGTGGCACCCATGTCCGGAGACACCACCACCTCCCCCACCCTCACCACCGTCACCCTCTCGCCCCCGCGTCGGGGCGAGCCGGTGCGGCCTGACATCGAGCCATCGGCCGCCCGGGCTCGGATCCACGCGGCCGAAACGGCCCTATTGGACGAGCGCCGCCTGCTCACCGGCGAGGAACTGGCTGGCCTGGCCGCACTGCCGGATGATTACGTCACGTCGCTGGCGGCCTTGGCTCACCAGGTCCGCCTGTCCTGGTGCGGTCCCGAGGTCGAGGTGGAGGGCATCTTGTCGGCCAAGACCGGTGGCTGCCCCGAGGACTGCCACTTCTGCTCGCAGTCGTCCCAGTTCGACACTCCGGTCAAGGCCACGCCGTTCTTGGACGCCGACGAGGTGCTCCAGGCGGCCGAGGAGACCAAGGCATCCGGCGCCACCGAGTTCTGCATCGTGCTAGCCGTGCGCGGGCCCGATGAGCGCACCATGCAGCGCATCCTGGAGCTTGTCCCCATGGTCCAAGAGCGCACCGGCCTCAACGTCGCCGTCAGCGCCGGGCTTCTCACCGACGACCAGGCCCGCCGCTTTGGTGAAGGCGGCGTGCACCGCTACAACCACAACCTCGAGACGTCCCGATCCTTCTTCCCCAACGTGGTGACCACCCATACCTGGGAGGAGCGCCAAGAGACGTGCGAGTTGGTCCGCACCCACGGCATGGAGTTGTGCTGCGGGGCCCTGCTCGGCATGGGGGAGACCGACGAGCAGCGCATCGAGCTGCTTACTCAACTCCAAGACCTCGACCCGACCGAGGTGCCGCTCAACTTCTTGAACCCTCGGCCCGGCACCCCACTCGGTGGCGAGCAGCCCGTGGCCGCATGGGAGGCCATCCGCTGGATCGCCCTGTTCCGACTCGGACTCCCCGGGGTCATCTTGCGCTACGCCGGTGGCCGCGAGGTGACGTTGCGCGAGCTCCAGTCGATGGGTATGACGTCGGGCATCAACGCCCTCATCGTCGGCAATTACTTGACCACTCTGGGCCGCTCGGCCGACGAGGACCTTCAGATGCTGTCCGATCTGCGTATGCCGGTGGGCGCCTTGACCGGCGTCCTCTGAGCGCCGCACCGATGGACACCACGGGCGATGTGGCCGCGCTGGCTGGCGCGCACTGCACCGGCTGCGGCTCGTTGTCGTGCATCGGATGTACCCGCACCCTCGACCCACCCCGGTTCTGCCCCCAGTGTGGTCGTCGGCTCACCGTGGCCGTCACCCCCGGAGGGTTCCGGGCCCGGTGCCGCGACCACGGAGCACTCGCACCCGCCTGATCCTGGCCGCTGTCGCCATCCGCTCCCTCTTCGGCCACCCAACGGCCGGTGAGCAGCACTCGTCGAAGATCGCCCAGCCCGCCCCTGCCGCTCGCCAGCGTCTTTCAAAACACGTAAGTCGTCACGAGATGCTTGCGATCAGGATTCGGTGCCAGCCGCGTCAGCCGACGGCACCGGCCACCGCACCCGGGTCGCCCATCCAAACCGCTCGAATCGTCCGATGAGCCACGCTGACGGGTCGACCATGCCTCGCCGGGCACCGTGTCGGGCCCACGCCGGGTGGGCGTGGTGGATGTTGTGCCAGTTCTCACCGAAGGACAAGACGGCCAGCGGCCACAGGTTGGTGCTCTGATCGGCGGTCCCGTCCGACTGGCGGCCGAACGTGTGGCACAGCGAGTTGATCGACCAGGTCACGTGGTGGAGCAGGGCCATCCGGACCAGTCCGGCCCACACCAGCGCCATCAGGGCCCCGACCCATGATCCCGATAGGGCGTACCCGATGGCAAAGGGAATAGCCAAGGAGGCCAGAGCCAGAAGGGGGAACAGCTTTCCGATCAGCACCAGGTCCCGGTCCTTCAACATGTCCGGGGCGTAGCGCTCGGCGCTCGAGTTGTCGGACACGAACAGCCAACCCACATGAGAGAAGAAGAGCCCACGGGTGATGGCCATCCCCCCGCTTCCATAGCGGTGAGGCGAGTGGGGGTCTCCGGCCTGGTCACTGAACATGTGATGACGGCGGTGGGTGGCTACCCAACTCGTCACCGATCCCTCCACGGCCATCGAGCCAAGCACGGCCAAGGTGATCTTGAGCGCCCGATTCGGAACGAATCCACGATGCGTGAAGAGCCGGTGAAATCCCACGGTGATGCCGAACCCGGTCGCCACGTAGAGGACCACGCCGATCACCACATCGGTGAGATTGATGACACTCCCCCACAGCAGCCACACGACCAGAGCGAGTGCCAACGCCGGTCCGGCCACGATGGCGGTCGTGATGACCTTTTGCGAAGTAGTCACCAACGCTGCAGACGCAGCTCCGTCATCGGACGGATCTGAGGCGCTCAGCGGATCGGCGAGCGAGGTGGGACCCACGAGAACTCCATAGGCGCATATGCGCATGAGGCAGGGTCGTTCCGGTCAGCCTAATGCAGGCGGTACACCCAGCGATGAAATCCCACCCTACCGCCCGTGGGGTCCACCCGACCGTCACTCAGCGTGGAGCGACGACCTCGAGTCCATGGTGGGCCGCGGCCTCACCCAGTCGATCGTCATAGGTGACAAAGACTCCCAGGTCGTGGCCGACAGACAGCGCCGCGGCCAGGTGGATGGCGTCCAAGGACCGCAGTCCAGGCGGGCTAATCGTCCCGGCCTGGTCGAGCAACGACTCCTCCATCCGGATCATATGGATCGCTCCGAACAGCCGACGGGCCGAACCCAGCAACTCGTCGTTCCCTGAACGCAGCAGCGCCCGGACCGTCTCGGTGCGGAGCAGCGAGGCCGAAGCCTGGCGGGGCCATGCGGCCAGGGTTCCCCGTAACGCAGAAGACTCTGGCTCATCCACCAGGAGCTTTAAGAACGCCGATGTGTCCAGGTAGGCGACATCACCGCTCATCAGTGCGCAGCTCCAACAGCGCCTCCGACGGAGACTTCACCCCGGTCGAGGCAACAGGCAGGCCCAGTTGGTCGGCGACCTCGAGGAGGGCGCCCTGTCCTCTGACCGCCCGACCCTCTGCCACCAACTGGTTCAGCGTGCCGGGGTGGATCGGTACGAGCCGGGCCACCGGTCGTCCGTGGTCCGTCACGTCGATCGACTCGCCGTTGCGGACCCGACGAAGCAGCGCGCTGGCCTGCTGACGCAGTTCACGGACACCCACCGAATCTCCCATTTGGTACACATTGTAGCACAATTGACGGCATCGCTGGCAACTCTCTCCTGAGGTGCCGCTCAGCTGGTTGAGTAGTACGGCTGGTCGCAGCGGTAGCCGTGGGTCGGGCCGCTCACCGGCGGGTCGTCGAGGCGCTGGAACGCTCCCCCCACCACCCGTCCGATGAGATAGCAGGTGATCGGCACCTTGCCCGCCGGGTTGCTCACCGGGATGAGGTTGCCACTCGAGAACGAGGTGATGTGACGGAGCGCCTGGAGCACCGAGCCTCGGGTCGGGTGGCTGCCCGCGCTGCGCAGCGCATCGACGAAGAGCTCCGCGCAGAGCCAGCCTTCGAGGGCCGTGAAGTCGGTGGGGAACCCCGGTGAGACCTTCTGGACCCAGGTGTTGAACGTCGAGATAGCCGCGATCGCTCCCGCATCTTCACCCAGGTAGAGCGACGATGCTTGAGTCAGGTAGGCACCATCCACTGCATCCGCACCGCCCGAGTTGGCCACCAGCTGCTTGGAGTAGGACGGGGTGCCCAGCACCACGACCGGATGGAAGTTCTGCTGACGCAGGTCACGGAAGATGGCCGACGCATAGTTCTGGGGCTCTTGCTCGAGGAAGAGGATCTGGACCCCGGCATTCTTCATGGCCACGATCTGCTGAGTGAAGTCCGTCTGGGTCGGCGGGAGGGCGGGGTCAACTAGCACCTGGTAGCCGAGGTGCTCCATGGCGGCCTTCTCGTTGTGCCAGGCCCGAATGGTTGCTGGCAGGTCAGCGATGATGGTGGCGGTATGGAGGATCTGGGCTGGGAACTTCTTCTTGAAGTAGGTCAGCGGGCCCAAGGGGTAGCCGTCCTTGGTCGGGGTGGGGCTGAAGTTGTTCGGGAGCGCTCGGGTGGCCGGGTCCAAGGAAGCAGAGACGTCAGGTAGTTGCGGATTGGCGGCGATCACCGTCCCACCGAAGCTGTCCTCGAGGGAGACGCTGCCCACGATGGCGAAGTCGTTCTGCAGGGCGTACTGCGTGGCCTGCTTGTTGGTCGCACCGGCGAACCCGTCGTCCACTCCGTGCACGATGATCGTCCGCCCGTTCACACCCCCTTGCGAGTTCACATAAGCGGCATAGGCCTCAGTGCCCACTACGGCACCGGTAAACAGGCCGGCTACCTCAGTGGTGATGTTGCCGATCGTGACCGTCTTCGCAGTCACGCCGGTGGTGTCGTGGAAGGCCGATGCCGGAATGGGAGGCCCCGCCGAAGAGGAGTGCGTCTGGCCGATCGTCTGCGTTGACGAACAGGCCGACAGCATCGATGCCACCATCACCACGCACGCAGCAATCACCGGAATTCGAAGCCGACCGCCTCGAGCCGACGCTGTCTTCCTTAGCTGCATGATCCCCCCGGGATGCGCGTTCGGGATCAGGGTGCCGAGGCCAGTGGCCGGGGTACCCCACCGTTGCCGAAACCTACACGGTGGACATCAAGGATGCCGGGGCTCAGCCGGCCGGGACCTGCCACCCGCGTCCCTCGGCGATCTCCTTGCACGTCGGACACACCGGGTACTTCTTCGGGTTCCGCCCCGGCACCCAGATCTTGCCGCACAGAGCTTTGACGGCCGTCCCGTTGACCATCCCCTCCACTACCGAGGGTCCGGCCGAGATGTAGTCGCCCTTCTTGGGGGTGAATCCCTCGAGCACGATGTGGGACATCCGCTCATGGTCGCCGTCGAGTTGGGGGTCAGCGAGGTTGGGGGCAATGGTGATACCAGTGTCACTCATCCCCTCAGGATCGCGCATTCTGCGGTGGCAGGCACGGCGGCTGCTCACATGGGCGCCACCGGCACGTCGGCTACGCCTCGTGGGTGAAGGTGGCGGTCGCTCGGCCGACCGGGCTGACCCCGGCTACCCAACCTCACGACCATCCCTCTAGGCTTGAACCATGCCGGTCCGCACTTTGATTCTTGCCTCGGGCTCTCCGGCGCGCCTGAAGCTCCTGCACGATGCCGGAATCGACCCGGTAGTGGTGGTCAGCGGCGCCCCCGAAGACGACGTCGACCCGGACGACATCCCCGGCTCCGCCATGCGCCTGGCCGCCCGCAAGGCCGATGCCGTGGCCCGCATCGACGGCGGCGACCTGGTGCTCGGCTGCGACTCCATCTTGGAGTTCGACGGCCGCCCGCACGGTAAGCCGGACTCTGTCGAGCAGGCCCGCACGTGGCTGACGGCCATGCGCGGCCAGGCCGGCATGCTGCACACCGGACACTGCCTGATCGACGAAGCCACCCAGAAGCGTGCCGTAGCCGTGGTCAGCACCACCGTGCGGTTCGGTATCACCACTGATACCGAACTCGACGCCTATCTGGCCACCCCGGACGCTTTGGCCGTGGCCGGCGCCTTTACCCTGGATGGCCGGTCGGCCCCCTTCGTGGATGGGATCGTCGGCGACCACGGCAACGTGATCGGACTGTCGCTTCCGGCGCTCCGCTCGCTCCTGGCCGACCTGGGCATCACCATCACCGACCTGTGGCGGGACGCAGCCTGATGCATCCCCCGACCCTGATGCATGCGGCCGACGTGACCCCAGACACCCGGCCATCCGCTGACGTGCCTCCAACCTCCGTGCCATCTGCCGGCGACCGATCATCCACCGGACTCATGATCGGCAACCTGGCCGTCGATCTGCCCGTGGTGCTGGCTCCCATGGCCGGGGTGACCAACAGCGCGTTTCGGACCTTGTGCCGCAGCTACGGGGCTGGGCTCTACGTCAGCGAGATGATCACCGCACGGGCCCTGGTAGAGGGGAATGCCAAGACCATCGGCATGGCCTCGTTCGGCGAGGACGAAACCGTCCGCAGCGTGCAACTTTCCAGTGTCGATCCGACTGTCATGGGCCAGGCCGTACTTCGGCTGGTCGACGAGATCGGGGTCGACCACATCGACATCAACTTCGGGTGCCCGGCCGGCAAGGTCACCCGCCAGGGGGCAGGGGCCGCCCTGCCCGTCCATCGGGCCCTCTTCCGGGACATCGTCCGGGCTGCTGTCGGCAACGCCGGATCGGTACCGGTGACCGTGAAGATGCGCATCGGAGTCGACGCCGACCACATCACCTACCTCGAGTCCGGACGCATCGCCGAGTCCGAAGGAGTGGCCGCCGTCACCCTGCACGCCCGCACGGCCGAACAGCTCTACTCCGGCACTGCTGACTGGGATGCCATCGGACTGCTCAAGCAGGCCGTCACCACCATTCCGGTCCTCGGCAACGGCGACCTGTGGGAGGCATCGGATGCGTTGGCCATGATGGCCACCACCGGGTGCGACGGCGTGGTCGTCGGCCGGGGCTGCCTGGGACGCCCGTGGCTCTTCCGTGACCTGGCCGCCGCCTTCCGAGGCGAGCCGATCCCCGACCCGCCCGGCCTCGGAGAGATCTGCTCGATGATGCAGGTCCACCTCGACCTACTGTGCGGACTCTTCGGTGAGGACATCGGCACCCGGCAGTTCCGCAAGCACTCGGGCTGGTACCTGACCGGCTTTCCGGTCGGGTCATCGGTCCGACGATCCCTAGCCCTAGCTTCGACGATTGAAGAGGTGACATCCTTGCTCGACGGCCTCGACCACAGCCTGGTCTTCCCCCCCGAGTCCATGCGCATGGCCCGGGGTCACACCAACGGCCCCCGACCGGTGCACCTGCCCGACCGATGGCTTGACACGATCGACGACCCCACCCCACCAGTCGGTGGCGACCTACTGGTGTCCGGCGGATGAGCAACTCCCTCACCCACGATGCCGGAGCGCCACGACGCCGAGCGGCGGTCACCGGGGCCAACGGGTTCGTCGGCACCAACCTGATCCCCTACCTGGTCGATCACGGCTTCGACGTCCACGCCCTGGTGCGCGACGCCACCAAGTTCGGGGCCCAGGACCACGTCACCGTCCACGTGGCCGACGTGTCCGATCTGTCGTCGACGACCGAGGCCCTGTCCGGCTGTGAGGCGGCCTACTACCTGGTGCACGCCATGGCTGGCGGCGAGGGCTTTGCCGAGCGCGACCAGGTCATGGCCCGCACCTTCGCCCAGGCCGCAGCGGCAGCCGGGGTGCAGCGCATCATCTACCTCGGCGGTCTCGGCCACGACGACCTGTCCACCCACCTGTCCAGCCGCCAAGAGGTCGGCGAACTGCTGGGTTCCACCGGCGTGCCGGTGGTGGAACTGCGGGCGGCGGTGGTGCTCGGTGCCGGCAGCATCTCCTTTGAGATGGTCCGCTATCTGACCGAGCGCCTGCCCGCCATGGTCTGCCCTCGTTGGGTCAGCACCCCGACCCAGCCCATCGCCCTCGGCGACCTGCTGGGCTATCTGGGCGAATCCGTCGATGTGGAGCCTGGGATCTACGAGGTGGGGTGCACCGATGCCACCACGTACCGCCAGATGATGGACACCTATGCCGAGGTGCGCGGCCTGCGGCCCCGATTCATCGTCAAGGTGCCCGTCCTCACTCCGGCGTTGTCAGCCCACTGGGTCGACCTCGTCACACCGGTCGATTCCACCGTCAGCCACGCCCTGATCGAAAGCCTGACCAACGAGGTAACGGTGCGCACCCGCGAGCGCACCGACGCGGCGTTCACCATCCGTCCGCTGTCCATAGAGGCGGCCATCCGAGCCGCCCTCGACAACCAGGCTGATCAGATTGGTGCCACCCTGTTCGATCGCACCCACGGCCTGTCCGACGGCGTCTACACCGACCGCAGCCAGGTCCCGCTCCACGACCGTGACATCGGGTCCGATGGAACCGTCCTCGGGTTCGCCGAGGACCTCGAGGACTGCGGCGGACGCCTGGCCTGGTACGGGCTCCCGTTCGCCTGGCTCATCCGGATATCGCTCGGTCACCTGTTCGGCGAGGACATGCGTCTCGGACGGCCCGAACGGCTCGAAGCTGGCGCCGAGGTCGACTGGTGGACGGTGGTGGCCCATGAGCCGGAACTGCTGGTGCTGCGCTCTCGTGGCTGGTTCTGCGGCGAGGCGTGGCTCGGGTTCCGGGTCTCCCCCACTCATCCACTGGCCATCGAGCAGGTCGGGTCGCTGCGCACCAAGGGTGTGGTGGGTATGGCCTATTGGTGGGCGCTGTGGCCGATCCACCAGTTCGCCTTCCGGGCCATGGTGCACCACCGGCGAGGCCGGACGCGGCGCATGGGACGTAGGGCCCGTCGCCGATAGGGCTAGGCGTGTGGGACAATAGGGACGGTTGACTGCACGGCACCCGCCGAAGTGGCATGGATCCGTCCTGGCCCTCTCGTGATCGACCCCACCCCCTCCTTATGATCGTCGGCTCCTCCCTCACCATCGAAATCGGCGATCGCACCTTGCTGCGCGACGCCTCGTTCGTCGTCGGCGCAGGAGAGAAGGTCGGTCTGGTCGGACGCAACGGCACCGGCAAGTCCACGTTCATCTCCGTGGTCATCCAAGAGCCCAGCCGCAACGTGCGCTCAACCGGCAGTGCCGCCATTCGGGGCACCTACGGCTACCTGCCCCAGGTCCCCGAGCCCCACGGGCTGGGCCTCGAACCCAACGGCTTTTCCCATGTGCTGTCCGGACGTGGACTCGACGTCCTCGACGACGCCCTGGGCAAGGCCCGGACCCAGATGGCCAAGGACCCCTCGACCGAGAACATCGCCCTCTTCTCCGACCTAGAAGAGCAGTTCCGCGAGAACGGTGGCTACGAGGCCGAGTCCACCATGGCCCGCCTGGCCGACGGCCTCGGACTCCGCCAGGAGCTCCTGCTCGAGGACATCGAGAGCCTGTCGGGTGGACAGCGCCGCCGGGTCGACCTGATCCGGATCCTGTTTCAGGGTCCCGATACCATGATCCTCGACGAGCCCACCAACCACCTCGACCGGCCGGCCAAGAAGTGGCTCATGGACGAACTCGAAACCTTTCCCGGGGCCATCTTGGTGGTCTCCCACGACCTGAAGCTGCTGGATCGGTCGATCAACAAGGTGCTCCATCTGTCCGATGCCCGCCTCACCGAGTTCAAGGGCACCTACTCGTCCTATCTGGTGCAGCTCGAGGCCGACCTGTCGTCACGCGAGCGGGCCTCTCAGCTCGAGGGCCGAGAGATCGACCGGCTGTCCAAACTGGCCGACCAGATGCGAGGCAGCACCAACCGGCGGGCCCGGATCGCCAAGTCTCTCGACAAGCGGGTGGAGCGGCTGGAGTCGGGCAAGACAGAAGTGCACAAGCGGGAGAAGAAAAGTTCGTTCAAGCTCCCCACCCCGGTCCGTTCCGGTGAGGTGCCGTTGCGGGTGACCAACCTGGTGGTGCGCTACGACGACAAGACAGTGTTGACCGACGTCGACTTCCACTGCCGCCGGGGCGACCGGGTGGTGGTCATCGGCAAGAACGGGGCCGGCAAGTCGAGCTTGCTGCGGTGCCTGGCTGGCACCCAGGTCCCCACCGACGGCACGGTCGAGCCCGGGGTAAATGTGGCGCTCGGCTACTTCGCCCAGGAGCACGAGCAGGTCAACCTCGAAGTCAGCGTGCTGGACAATATCGACGACAACATCTTGACCAAGGAGACCGAGCGCCGGGCGTTGCTCGGCTCGTTCGGCCTGGTCGGTGACGTGGCCTGGCAGATGCCCAAGACCCTGTCGGGTGGTGAGCGGGCCAAGCTAGGTCTGGCCATGCTGGCTGCAGGACAGGCCAACGTGCTGCTCCTCGATGAGCCCACCAACAACCTGGACCCGACCTCCATCGAGGCCGTCGGCACCATGCTGGCCAACTGGCCCGGCACCATCATCGTGGTCAGCCACGACCGGGCCTTCGTCGAAGCCATGGAGCCGACCCACGCCCTCAAGCTGCCCGAAGAGGTCTTCACCCACTGGCGCGACGACTACCTCGACATGGTGGAGATGAAGTAGCGGAGTTCGCTTCCAGGTGCTGACCGACGGTCCCTGCCTGCCTGCATTCGTCTACTGCAGGGCCTCACCCCACGAGGTGATCGACCAGTAGCGATACCGTTGGACATGTCACCATCTACCGTCCCATCGCCCGTCACGGCCCTTACAGCCCGCAAGACCTGGCGAACGGTCGAGCCGCTGCACGGCATGGTCTACTTCGCACCCGAAGCATCCGAGTCGTATGCACGGCTCGGGCTCGTGGGGCAGTCCGGCTACTTCGCCTCTCGGGCGGCGCCCATGGGTGCCGTATCGGCGGGCACGGTCGTCGCCACCTTCTACAACTTCCGCCCCTCGCTGGTGCACGATGCCATGGCTGATGCATGGAGGATTACCACCCCAGCTGCCGTCTTGGAGGCCCGAGTGGAGGTTGCCGGCTCCGCCCTGCGGCGGATCCTCGGCTCCGACGCCGACTCCCCTGACCTGGCCGAGGCGGCCGAGTTGGCCCGGCGAGCCGCCTTGGGAGCCTGCGAGCACCCCGAAGGACGACCGCTCTTCGCCGGCCACGCCGGACTGGTGTGGCCAGAAGATCCCCTCGAGGTGCTGTGGCACGCCCAGACCCTGCTGCGTGAGTTCCGGGGCGATGGGCACATCGTGCAACTCGTCGCCCACGACCTCGACGGGACCGAGGCTGTGGTGATGCATGAAGCGACCGGCGAACTCCCGCCCGCCTTCCTGCGAGCCACCCGCGGATGGAACGATGACGAGTGGGAGGGTGCCACCGAACGGCTCGCCAGCAGGGGCTTGATCCGCTCTGATCCTGCAACTGGGGTCGTCTCCCTCACTGAAGCAGGTGCCGCGCTGCGCCAAACCATCGAGGACGGCACCGACCGGCTATCGGTCGTTGCCTACGAGGCCATCGGTGCGGACAGCTGTGATCGTCTGCGAGAGCTCGTCCGGCCGTTCGCGCGCACGGTGTTCGCGGCGTCCGGGATGGGCGGCTGATGACGAGGATTTCCTGAACGTGCCACGGATGCCACTACGGTTCTAGTCACACCGATCAACCTGTCCTCATCCCTGTCACAAAGGCCCCCATGACCGACAACCAACTCGCTGATCTCACAGCCGGAACCGGTCCCATGTCGGCCCACACGGACGAAGCCCAGGCAACGGATCAGCTCCCTACGACGGTCAGGATCCTCGACGCGGCCAAAGCACTGATCGAGGAGCACGGCGAGGCCGGCTTGCGGATGAACGATCTGGTGGACCAGTCGGGGACCACCGTCGGCTCGATCTACCACTTCTACGGCAGCCGCGAAGGAGTCATCGAAGCGGTCCGGGCCGAGCAATTTCGTCAGGTCCTGGCCACCAATGGCACCCAACGCGATGTCCAAGAATTGGTCGATGCGCTCAATGCCGTCCAGGACAGAGGCGAACTCGTCGGCCTCGCTACTACCTTCCTCACGCGGTTCTTTACCGATCAGGCGGCCGAGGAGCTGTGGCAGACCTTCGAGATCATTGGCTCAGCTCGGCTGCGGCCCGGACTGCGCCAAGCCGTCATCGACGTCCAGACCAGGCTGAACTCCGATTACGCCCAGGTGATTGCGGTATTGCAGGAGAAGGGCCTGATCAGAAGCGAGTTAGATGCGCGGACCCTCGCCGTGTTCATCCAGGCCTTTGTCGTCGGCCGACTGCTCGGACTGATGGACGAGGCCGAGCCGCTGACCAAAGAGAAGTGGGCCGTCGTCGTCCAACACTTCCTCGGCTCCATCCTGGCGCCCGAGTAGTCCCCCTGGCCGGCCCCTCAATCGGCCAGTAACGCCCGGACCCGGTCAGCCTCTGTGCGACCTTGGGCCAGCCCGGCTCGCACCGATGGATCACGCACCGCCGGGTCGAGCACGTCGATCCCGAACGCCTCCAGCGATGCCACATCCGGCGTGATCACCTCTGCTCGCACGTCGACCCCCAACCCGGCCACCTCGACATGCAGCCCCGGATCGGTCAGCGGGGCTAGGACCAGGACCCGGTCGTGGCCAGCGGCCAGGTCGGTGTTAGTGAGCGACCAGATCCCCCCATCGACGTAGCGGGTACCGGCGATGGTCACCGGGGGCCACACACCCGGCACGGCACTGCTGGCCGCTACCGCATCCACCAGAGTCACCCCTGAGCGATCATCGAACACCAGCCGGTCCCCGGTCAAGGCATCTACCACCACGATGGCCATTCGATGGTCCGGCCAGTCGAGGTCGCGCAAGCGAGCGGCGATCACCTCTCGGCGTACGGCCTCCTCCACCGTGTCGGTGGCCAGGGCCATGGCACCCAGACGTCGCCGTCGGTCGGCGTCATCGCTGGCCTCGGTGTAGATGGGCGCCAACTTGGCGATGAGGTCGGCGATTGACACGGCGGGAGTGCGCTCGGTGCGCAGCGTCTCGGGGTCCATCTGGCGGCGGAACAGCTCGTCGATGGCCACACCCCCGGCCAGTTGGGCGGCCACAGTTGCCCCGGCCGAAGTGCCGACGTAGAGATCGGCCGATGTGGCGTCTACGCCAGACTCCGCCAGCCCTTGGAGTATCCCGGTATGCCAGGCGATCCCGGCGATACCTCCCCCACCCAGCACCAGTGCCCGGGTCAACGGTC
>JBAXCY010000025.1:0-22974 GCA_037141235.1 Acidimicrobiales bacterium
AGCGACGACAAGCACACGACGACCATGACCGAAGGCAGGAACCAGCACATGGCGCAGGACCGGGCAGGGCACCCAGGACAGTTCGATCTACCCGTGGCCTCGAAGCACCGGCGCTCGCCGTGGGCTCGGCTTCGCCAGTCCCACAGTCTGAAGATCTGGCTGGTCCTCGTGCTGTCCGTCGTTGCCGTGGCGGCCATCGGAGCCTCGGCTCCCTTGGCAGGCAAGGCCGCCGTGGCCGGTGCTGCCTCGGTGTGCTCGGACGACGGCAACGGCGGGTGCCTGGTCACATTGCCGTGTCCAGTCGGCCAGACCATTTGCCCGACGATCGACGTGTCGCCCAACACCAATCTGAACGACGGCCAGTTCACCTACGTGACGGCCAAGAACCTGCCGGCTGGACACTATCTGCGAGTGGCGTTCTGCTCCACGGCTACGGCATCTACTGACCCGTCGTGCCTCAACGGGAACTGGGCGTCGCAGTCCCTTACCCCGATAAACGTGCCGGTGGTGGCCAACGACACGAATCAGAACCTGACGACGATCTCCTATCCGGTGTTCTCCAACCCGGCGGGCCAAGGCAACGCGCTGATCCCGGCCCACGACCTGATAAATGCGCGCGGTGTCCAGCCCGGATTTTACTGCGATGCAGCCGCCAATCCGTGCTCGCTCGTGGTGACCGACGAGACTGCTAGCGAAGGTCTGGGCAACGGACCGGAGATCACGCCGGACAACTCAGCCGTCGTGCCCATCGGGTATGCGCCGGAGTCGTCGGGCTGCCCATCGTCGGCTCCCCAGCTCCAGGTGTCGAGCTCGTTCAGCATGGAGCACTTCATTCCGTCGGCGGTCAAGGCGACCTGCGCCGGGGCACACGGAGTGGTCGCCCTCAACACGGCGAACGACAATACCTCGGTGCTCGAGGACTTTGCCTCAGGTAGCTCCGTCGTGTCCTTCATCGACAACGCGTCAGACCCCTCTCAGTTGGCCTCGTTGCTGGGCAAGGGCTACGCATTCGTGCCGGTCGCCCTATCGGGCACGGTGGAGAGCTTCTTGGCCGGAGCGTCTTCGCAGGGCCAGAACTTTCCCATCAACAGCTACAACCTGACGCCGAACATGGTGGCTGGGCTCATCACCTCGCTCTACCAGGTGCCCAACGGATCGACCACGCCTCCGCCCCGTCCCAAATTCACCCTGTCGGACAACTTGATGTCCGCCCTGGGTGCGGCATCACCCCCGCTTACCTGCGCCGAGTTGGCTGGTTGTCCGAGCACGAAGGGCAATGCCAAGCAGGTGGCCTATGAGGTCCGTTACAACTCGTTCAACCTGCTGAACAGGGTCCCGGACGGCAACTTCGGCCCGGTCAGCTTCGGGTCCTTCAACGCCAACGTGCCCAGCGGATCGAGCTTCAATGCCACCAACTGGGTCTGCTCAGCGCCGAACACGCCGTTCACGGTGACGGTGGATCAGAACTCGACTGCCCCGGGCGGTAGTCCCGTCCCCACCCGGGTGAAGGTGACTGATGCCAACAAGGGGCCGACGACGCTGACGGCTGAGCCGCTGGGCTCGTCGATCTGGCCGCCGTATCAGGGTGCTACCTGGGTCTACCCGGACTGCCACGGATACTCCAACCTTCCTGCCCTTTCGGCCACGGCCAACAACTATTCGCCCGGCCAGTCCCCGGCCCTCCAGGCCAAGGCCATGCGGGCCTGGTGCTACGGCGGCGGCGTGGTGCCTCAGCCGACCAGCCCGCAAAACCCGTGCGCCGCCTTCGGCCTCATGGACTCGTCGGAGGCGCAGTTCGCCGGACTGGCCTCGGCCTCTGTCTTGAATCCCGGAGGGCAGTTCGTCACCCCCTCGACGGCCAGCCTCCAGGCGGCGGCCAGTGCCCTCACCCCGTGTCCAGAGCATGACCTGACCTGTCCGGCCGGAACGTATGCGGCCAACTATGCCAACCCCGACCCAGCGGCCTATCCGATGCCAGATCTGACCTATGCCGTGGTGCCGACCTCGACGCTCCCCTATGCCACGGCCACCGCGGTCAAGGATCTACTGACCAACCTGGTCGGCTTCTCGCATTCGTCGGCTGTCCCGGCTGGCTATGCGCCGTTGCCCGATGCCATCTACCAGAGCGCGCTTACCGGGATCAATGCCGCGGTGCACTCGGCACCGGCCCCTCCGCCGCCTGCTCCTACGACCGACACGACCACGACCACGCCTACGAGCTCGTCCACCTCCGGCGGATCTTCGTCAGGCACCTCGTCGTCCACTTCGCAGAGTTCGGGATCGAGTGTTGACGCCGGACTCGGTACCACCGATTCGCCCAGCCTCTTCCGTGAGCTCGGCTCGAGCATCCTCCCTCTTACCGACCCGTCAGCAACCTCTGCGGATCAGGCGACCGGGCCGGTGGCAGTACCACCGGCGGCGATCCCCACTGGATTCCTTCTGGTGGATCTGGCTGCCACCACCCGCTACCTGCTGCCCGCCATCATCCTGGTGGCACTGGGCTCGCTCATAGGTGGAGCGCTGCTCCTGTTCGGGCCAGGTGCATCGACACGACGCCGCCGCTACGACGGAGAGGTCGTCTGATGAGCGACAGCCGTACCTCTTCGGCCACGCTTCGTCGCTCCAGTGCCGAAGAGGCAGGAGCCGCCGCCGGCCAGACCAACGTCGATACGTCGATAGGTGCGCAGACCGCGGAGCCAACGATTGCGCCAGCCCAGCAGAGCGCACCTCGGACCATCACGGTTCCGGACCTTCCGTGGCGGCGGCTGGGGGGCTTCGCCCTGTTCGGGGTAGCTGGGCTCATCGTGCTCTTCTTGCTCTACCTCTTGGCCTTCACCCCGCTCACGGCCGCCCGGGACCAAAAGCGTCTGGCTGATTCGCTCAAGGGGCACCCGCTTACTGTCTATAAGTTGGTGAATGGCCGTCTGCCCCCCCAAGGGAGTGCGGTTGCGGTGGTGCAGATCCCATCTATCGGAGTCGACAAGGTCGTCGTCCAGGGCACCAGCGCCGCCAATCTGATGAACGGTCCGGGCCTGATGCCAGGAACCTCGTTGCCGGGGTCACCAGGGAACTCGGTGATCGCTGGGCGCCGGATGACGTTCGGAGGCCCGTTCGGTGCGATCGGATCCCTGAAGCCGAACGCCAAGATCCGCGTCGTCGACGGTGCAGGGGCATTCACCTACAAGGTGACGAGCATCAACCACGTGGCCATCGGCCAGAAGGACGTCGTCCTGCCCACGAGAGACAACCGGCTGACCCTAGTGACCTCGGACTCGAGTGTGGTGACCGGTGGCCGCGAGGTGGTTCGGGCCAAGCTGGTCGGCCGGGCAGTGGCGGTGCCGGACTCCACGGTGTCGGTGCCGAGCTACGACCTCGGGCTCAGTGGAGACCCGGCGGCCGGTGGCCTGGCCGCCATGTGGTCGTTCTTGACGCTGGCGGTCCTGGTGGGCGCGGCCTATGCGGCTTGGCGTCTGCGCCGACCTTGGTTGGTCTACCTATTCAGCGTGCCCGTGGTGCTGATGTGCGGGCTATTCGCCTGCCAGAGCGTCGCCCGAGCCCTGCCTGCCACGTTCTGACCGGTGCTTCTGACCAGTCGTTTTGACCGGTCGTATTGACCGGTGAACAGACCCATCAGGGTGGCTTGAGGCGAACATCATCAGGAGTTCATCTCCTCCCCACGCAACCGTGACATTGGGATTACCTGGCCTCTGTACGTTGCAAAGCGAAGGTCCCCGAGGGGCGCACAGAGCATGTCTCCTGGATCTTCTCAACCATTCCATACGACATAGGAGATAATCAATGTTCCGATCCATCACTCGCCGGGGGGGCGTGGCACTGGCCGCAGCTACCGTCGGCATGGCTGGCATGTCGCTGGCCTTCGCAGCACCGGCCGGGGCCACAGGCACGCCCTCTGGTTCCAACGCCAAACTCATCGTCGGCAGTGGGTCGCAGACCTCGTACGACGAGATGACCGCCTTGGGCAGCCTCTTTAACTCGGCTCCTGGTTGTGACCTCACCGCATCGACTGCCGTACCGCTCAACTTGAACTGCGGCCAGGCTTCCAAGACCGCCGGTACCGCCGGTGGCGAGCAGGGCTACAACGTCTCCGCCGAGAACCCGCTCAACGACTACTCGGTGCAGGCCCCGGCCATCGGTTCCGGTAACGGTGCCACCGTGCTCCAGAACGCCGGCGCCGGATCGGCCACCTCCCCGGTCGACTTCGGCCGGGCTTCGTCGCTCAAGGGCAACTCCACGGTCAACCGGGTGAAGTTCGCCACGGACGCCGTGTCCTGGACGACCTTCAACAAGGTCGGTGGCGTCAAGACCGCCCAGAGCAAGATCACCAACATGTCGGGTGCCGACGTCAAGGCGATCTTCCTCGGCACGCAGTCCTGCACGGTCAAGGGCGTGGCGTACACGATGAACTGGATCTGCGAAGGCGCCAAGGTTTCCTCGCCGATCAAGGTCTACATGGCCCAGTCCGGCTCGGGCACCTACTCGACGTGGTCCAGCTACATCGGGCTCTCCTCGGCAACCAGCGGTGCGGTCGCCCTAGCGGGCAACGGTGACCTGGCTGCGCACACCAACGTGTTCGAGAACCAGATGGCTTACATCTCGGGTCAGGCTGATGCGGCCAACGCCATCTACTTCTTCTCCCTCGGCAAGTTCACCACGAACTGCCTGGGCAAGAAGTCCTCGGCGCTGCACTGTGCCGGCACCCCCGCCACGAACTTCACCACCTTCGGTTCCATCGACGGCATCGTCGCCAATGCGTCCTCGGTGCAGGGATCTGGTGGCGGCGCTGGTGTGACCTTCCCGGTGACCCGTGGGCTGTACAACATGTACAGCAACTCGAGCGCCACGGTACCTTCCAGCGAGGCCGCGTTGAACTTCGTGTCGGAGTATGGCTTCCTGTGCAAGGCCGGAACCGCTACGGACATCAACGCCTACACCGGTAACAGCTACCGCTTTGACATCGAGGCGGCCATCAAGGCCCAGGGCTTCTTCCCGCTCGACGTCTCCGGTTCGCCGTTCTCCGAGGGAACTGTCACCTACCCGGCCGTGCTCACCGATGCTGCCTACACGGCCATCGACCCGACCACGCCGACCAACGGCTACTGCTCCGTCTCTCACGGCTGAGCCAACCCGTACAGCAGTACTAGTACGGAGCACCCTGTGGTGCTGACGATAGGGGGGCCCGGCACCAGCCGGGCCCCCTTCGTCGTTCCGGTTCGGTGTCGGACCTGATTGTTGATCCGGGTCGAGTTGTTGATCCGGGTCGAGTTGTTGATCTGGAGGTAGGTAGAGGTGCGGGCCTACTTGTCGATCTTGATCAAGGTCAACGCCAGGCGCGGGCAGTTCACTGTCGCCTTTCGGGCCAACTCCAGCATCCCGTCGGGGACCTCGTCGCTCCGGATGATCGGATAGCCCCACGGGTCGAGGCTGAGCATCTCGGGGAAGAGCTCTGCACACACCCCAGCCCCGTCGCAGGCGATGGGGTCGACCACCAGGCGGTAGCGGGCCCGCCTCATCGAGAGCCTCCCGCGCTGCGCCCAGGAACCGACAAGAACGGCTGGCCGGCCTGGCACGGCCCCCGGCTCAGGTGCAAGTTGGCGTGGTCGGCGAATACCTCGATGGCAGTCCGCACGAACCGGGCCACGCCGTCAGGGTGACGGCACGCCCCCCTTCCTTCCACCAGACCGCAGAGGTTGGACAGTGCGGCGAGCCCACCGTGCAGCGACCGGGGCCGGTAGGCCAGGTGCTCCATGGAGGTCGCCAGCAGGTCGAGCCCATTGACGCAAGGTCCGCACTGGCCGGCACCCTCGCCCTCCATGTAGCGAACCACCCGGGCGCAATCGGCGATGGGGCACACGCCGGAGGGAAGCAGTATGGCCACGCCGGCACCGATCGAGGAGCCATGGCTGCGAGCTGCTTCCTCGGTGAAGGGCATGGACATCGCCGTCGATGTTGGGAGCCAACCGCCGCCGTACCCGCCGAGCAGGACGCCTTGGATGGAGCGCGCGGCCTCGGCGTCGATGCCGAGTGCATTGCCCAGAGTGGATCCGAGTGGGACCTCGACAATCCGGGGAGCATCCCATCGCCCGGTCACGGTCACCAAGGCGGTGCCGGCGGATTCGTCGGTGCCGACGCTGCGGAACCACTGGGGCCCAAAGCGTGCAATGAGCGCCACATGGGCCAAGGTCTCGACGTTCTGCACCAGCGTGGGCCGACCGGCCACGCCCTGGTCGCGGACCGTCCGGATCCCGATGAAGGTCGGAATGCCCGGGTTCTTCCCGTTGATGGTGGCCACGGCGGCTGACTCCTGGCCGGCCAGGAACCGGTCGGGGGCGACGACGATCTCGAAGGCGCAGGTATCGAGGCCCTGGCGAGCTCGCTCGGCCAGTGCCTTCTCGATCCCAGATACCGCTCCGGCCGTCACATGGACGACCACTCGGTTGGCACCTATGGCCCGGGCAGCCACCGATGCTCCATCGAGCACCAGGTGGGGGGAGTGGTGGAGCAGGAACCGGTCCTTGCCACTGGCGGGCTCGCCCTCGGCGCCGTTGGCCACGACTACTGGCTTCGACCGACCGGATCGGGCCACGGCACGCCACTTGATCCCCACCGGAAACCAGGCTCCGCCGTGGCCGCGCAGTCCGCTCTGGTCGACTACCTCGAGAAGCGCGGCGGGACGGAGGTCGGGCAGTGCCCCCCAACGCGCCAGGTGGGCAGCAAGACCGATCACATCGGAGGTCCCTGTGGCGTCGAGGAGCCGGGTGGGCCCGACCGGGGTAGTGACGACCGTCATCGAGAGCCGCTCCCGGCCGTGCCCGTGACGGTGCCCGTGATGGCCGCGCTCTGCTGATTGATCCGCAGATTGATCACCAAGGTAGTGGGGTTGGGGTCCGAGATCTGGGCGGTGATCGTCCCGCCATTGAGTCCGACCACCTGGCCCCGGTAGGCGCCGAAGGTGACTGTGCCTGATGACAGCGACACACCGCCCCCGGTGGATTGGGTCCCGGCGAGGACGACGGTAAGCGGCGTGGATGCCGTGTTTTGGAGGTGCATCGACAGGGTGATTTTGATGCCACCGCGTGCGTCGGCCGGCGTCTGGGACTGGATCCCGGTCACCGGGCTGGTGAACGGGGCTTGGGGGGTGGCGCTTGTTGTGCCAGTGCCAGTGCCAGTGCGAGTGGCTGGGGTGGTGCCAGTGCGAGTGGCTGGGGTGGTGGCTGGGGTCGTGGCTGGGGTCGTGGCGGGGGTAGCCACGGCACCATTTTTGGCAGCCAACTGGTTCAGCAGTGCAGCCGAGGTTCCCGATCGATGGGACCAGCCGGGCTGAAGGGGACCGAACACGGCAAACCCAGTGATGGCCAGCATCAACACGACGGTTCCGGCGGCGGCGGCCATGCGCCCGGTGATGGGAAGCGAACGCCCGGTCAGGAGCCGCCAGGCGAACCCGGCCAGGACCGCTGCCGTGCAGACCGCTTCTACGCCGATGACGAGGGGCAGGGGAGTGTCGGTGCCGCTTCCAAGACCGTGTACCAGGGCGATGGGCCAGCACAGGTAGGCCAGCCAGTGGACGAAGCGCCAGGAGCCATATCCGATCCGGTGGCGCAGGGCGCTGGTGATCAGGACGGCCAGCAGCAGATCGAAGCAGAGTGCGCCGAGACCGAGGTAGATGGGCCGGTAGGGGGAGCGGAAGGGCAGGATCACATCGAGGAATCCGATGGGCACGTAGCCGTCGGCCACCGTGGTGACCACGTGGACCCCGACGAACCCGATGCAGAGCAGCGACAGGTTGCGGTGCACGTCCTGGGACAAGAACCGCGGCCACCGGGTGGACGTCCATCCGACGGAGGCCACGATGCCGATCAGGATGGTGGCGCTCAGGAGGACGATCGAGACCACACCGCTGGCCCGGGTGAGGTACCAGAAGGCCTTGCCGCCGACGGCCGCAGCTGTTGGTGCGAGGGCGTACATCATCGGCTTGTGTCTTGCTCGCCGAAGTCTTGCTCGCCGAAGTCAGGGTCGTGCTCGCCGCGGTACCCAACAGCCTGGGAGTCGTCCGGCCATCCGGCAACCGTCACGACCGATCCGTCCAGGGCGACCAGGCGCGAGGGAAGCGATCGAGCCTCCAGCCAGGCTGGAGCTTGCGCCCCTAGCACCAGGGATGCGGTCGAGGCAGTGTTGGCATCGACGCACGACGCGCCAGCCACGGTGACCGTGCGCCAGCACGGGGTGACGGGCAGGCCGGTCGTCGGGTCGACCACGTGGTGCACGGGTGTATCACCGAGGAGCCAGTGGCGGTTGGCGATCCCAGAGCTGGCCAGTCCCCCCGAGACGATCGAGACGGCAGCCGGAGCATCCGGGTCCCCGCAGATGTCGGAGACACCGACCACGAACCCACCATCAGGAGCAGACCGGACGGCGAGGTCGCCGCCCAAGGAGACGAGCACTCCGCAGCCCAGTCGGCTGGAGATGGCATCGGCTGATCGGTCGGCCGCCCACGCCTTGGCGGTGGCCCCGAGGTCGAGGATGGTGCCTGCAGGCATGGCTACCGTCAGGTTGATCGGGTCGAGGGCAACCGACTGCCAACCCACTACGGGACACGGTGCCGGAAGTGTGCCGTCCACGCCACCGGACACCCGAGCGAAGTCTTGGTCGTAGCCGAGCCGGCACATGGCTGCCCCCACTGTCGGGTCCACTGCACCATCAGTCATGGCCGCGGCACGCAGAGCGATGTCGATGGCGTCGTAGAGATCCCGGGTGACGGTAACGGGGGAACCGTCGGCGGCGCGCTGGAGGCGGCTGACATCGGAGTCTTCACGGAAGCGACTGGCCGCTACTTCGATCCGGTTGAGTTCGGCATCGAGGATCTGCACCGCTGCGATCACGACCTTGGGATCGGTGACGACCACTTCGATCCGGGTCGACCAGCGGGTGGTGCGGTGAGCAGCGAGCTGTGGACTCCGGTCGATCGGTGAGGCGATCCGGCTCAACTGCCGCCGCTGCTGACGACCGGAGCCCGGTTGTATGCGGGGGCCGGAACGTACACAGGTGCGGCCGGTGCTGCAGCGGCGGGCGCCGGAGCCTGGTTGGCGTAACCGGAGTCGTCGGAGTAACCCGAGTCACCGGACTGGTTGGAGTCGTCGGAGTCGTCGCCCTGTGACTGAGGTGCCGCGGCCGGGGCTGGTGCGACTGCCCCAGCAACTCCGTTGCTGCTCCTGGTAGTTGCGGCGTGGCCAGGTATGGCCTGGCTGAAGTAGACGCCACCGATGACCACTGCAGCTACCGATCCGAAGGCCATGCCCTTGGTGATGGTCCGTCCGCGCTCGAGTCCGGCATCGCGCTGGGCCCGGGCGGCGTGGGTGGGATCGTGGCGCCCCTTCGAGTTCGCTGCCCGTCTGCTGCTGCTCATGTACCTAAGCGTACGGATCCAACCTGACAGCGACATGAACGAAATGTAAGAAACACCTGTGAATCTACGTGCTTGGTTCAGCCACGCTTGGCGGGCTGATTACCAGGAACTTCCTAGTCACGGTCGGTAATGGGGCTGTCGGTGGCGGTGTCGACCGGCTGGGTATCGACATGGGGAGCGTGGCGCCAGATGACCTCGACGCGGGCTCCGCCCTGGGGTGCGACACCGATCGACCACGTGCCATTACTGGCCCGCACCACTGCGTCGGCAATGGCCAGACCCAGCCCGGTTCCCCCAGGCGACTGGTCGGCCCGGTGGAACCGATCGAGCACCAGAGCTCGATGTTCCTGTGGAATGCCGGGCCCCGAGTCATCGACAGTGAGCGCCACCCGGCCACCGGACGTGGACACGCTGACGTCGACAGCGCCACCCGGCCCTGCGTACTTGCAAGCGTTGTCGAGGACGACACCGATGAGGCGGTCGATCCCTTCGGCATCGGCTCGGATCAACGCCGTGCCCGGCCGGCTGAGCCGGGTGGTCAGGGTCACCGATCCGGCGTCAGCTACGGCCGAGAACCGTGCTGCTGCCGCAGAGGCCACCCCCGAGAGGTCCACCAGGTCGTCGCTCTGGGTTCCCGGGGCTTGGCCGTCGGCCCGGGCCAGCCACAAGAGGTCGTCGACAATGGTGCGCAGGCGGCCGCTCTCGGACCCGATGCGCTGCAGGGCGGCTTCGTACTCGGACGGCTCACGAGGACGGCCGAGGGTCAGTTCGACCTCGGCCTGGATGACGCTCAGCGGTGTACGGAGCTCGTGGCTGGCATCAGCGGTGAACTCGGCCTGGCGGCGCCGGATCTGCTCGATAGGTGCCGAGGCGCGTAGTCCGACGATGAACGAACCGGTGAACGTCACTGCCAACAAGAGCGCGCCCAGTACCAACTCGACCAGGAGGATGTTGGCCCCGGATTCCGCCACCTTGGCCACGCTCTCCCCCGCAACCAGCCAGCCACCAGCGGAGGGAACAGCGGCGAAGCGGAAGTCCCGGCCTTCGGTGCTGACCGTCGTGGCCTCCGTCGACCACGGCACTGACGGAAGGGCTGGTGCCCCGACCGACAGGGCCGTGATGGACCGGTCCGCTTGGACACGCCAAAGGAAGACGGGCGCATCGTCGACATCGCCGCCCACACGGCTCCCGCCCAGGACCACCGACCCCGGTGGGGCCTCGGTCTCGGCCGTCAACGTCGCCGCAAGTCGGTTGTCGATGTCTCCGTCGAGTCGGTGGAGGATGCTCGTGTTGACCACTACGGCCAGTAACACCGTGATGGCTCCCACGATGGCGGTGGCGGCCAGGGCCACCTTGGCTGCGTGGATCCAGCGGGCGTTGGGGACCTTCATGCCGGAACGATCCGGTACCCGAAGCCGCGCACTGTCTCGATCTTGGCGGTGCTGCCAGCCAGCTTGGAGCGGAGCCGCCCCACGTGTACGTCGATCGTGTTCGACCCGACCGGGTCGGCCTCGTCCTCCCATACCTGGACAGCGATCGTCTGGCGAGTAACAGGAGCTGGCGCACGCCGAAGCAGCAGCTCCAAGATTCCGATTTCGATGGCGGTCAACTGCAGGATGCTGTCGCCGCTGTTGACCATCCGGGTGCTGGGATCGAAGGAGACGTCACCACAGATCAGCACGGGAGCCAAGGTGAGGGGTGGCCGCCGTTGTAGTGCGCTCAGCCTGGCGATCAGCTCAGGGAAGGAGAACGGCTTGACCAGGTAGTCGTCGGCTCCCTCGTTGAGGCCTTGGACCCGGTCCTCGGTGGCATCCCTGGCCGTCAGCAGCAGGACCGGCGTGCGGTCGCCCCGGGCACGCATCTTGGCGATGACCTCGACCCCCGTGGTGTTCGGCATGCGCCAGTCCAGGACGGCCACTTCATATGCGTACGACCGGAGGTAGGTGAGGGCTTCGTCGCCATCGACGACGGCGTCGACGATGTAGCCGTGCTCGCGCAGGCCCCGTTCCAACACGGAACGCAGCCCGGGATCATCTTCGGCTACCAGCACTCTCATCGATTGCCATTGTGGCTCATGGGGCGTCAGCCGCCTGATCCCCCGGCGGCCAACCAGGGGGCGATGGTCGGCACCGTGGCCATGGCCAGGAGGATGCCAGCCACCACGCAGGTCACCTCGACCAGAGCGCGGGGCCCCGCCCCGCGGACCTGGCGGCGGGTGCGGGTGATCAGATCGGCGGGAGCCAGGCGGCCCGTGTCGAACAGGTGGCCAAGCACGTGGATGGTCATAGCCCCGAACCACAGGACGAAGCTGGCCTTGTGCACGAAGTACACGGCGTCGTTCAAGGAGTGGGGGACGAGAAGCACAGCGATGCCCGAGGCGAAGACCGTCACAGTGAGCACGACGACGAAGGGGCCGAGGAGGCGCAGCAGCAGGGGCGGGGTCCCCCGAGCGCGGTAGGGGGCAGAAGAGAGGTAGTACCGGGCCATGCGCCAGACGGTCGAGCCGATCTTCACCATCACGAAGGGCACCAGCACCATGCCGATGATCACGTGGGGCTTGATCAACGAGCGCACCTCCAACAGGGTCACCCCTTCGGCGGCCAGCAACACCAGGAGTACAGCCGCGGTCATGCCAGTGAGTCGGGCGTTGCCGGCCGGGCCACCCAGGGGAGCGCGGTCGGGGTTGGCATCGTTTTGGCGCTGCACCTGGGTCGTGCTCTGGGTCGTGCTCTGGGTCGTGCTCTGGGTCGTGCTCTGGGTCGTGCTCTGGCTGGGCGTCTGCCGTGGTGCGGCGGATGGCGCTGGGATGCTCCGGTTCTGCTCGATCATGGCTCCAGTCTGGGTCGTAAACCTGACGCGGTCATGACGCGGTTTCCCTGATGACCGGATCACGACCGCACCAGGACACAGGACAGTTCTCCGTGGCCACCATGGCGATCGAACAAGTGGCGCGAGATCCCTGTTTGTAACGCGTTGTTCGTGTAGGGTCATTTTCGTTAGGCGGTAGTTCACGCCGAGTACGCATCACCGTCACGCATTTGCAGAACTAGTACGCTTCACAAGTCGCCCGGCGGGCGGCTCAAGTTCGAGGTTGCGGTCTCCTGGGACCGGCCGCAACTCATCATCCTCCGGGTTCCCCGACACTGGCTGCCCCCCTGCCCCTCGTGGTAGTCGGCGCCGGGGACCCGGCGGGCTCTCCGTTCTCCAGGTGGTAGCGCCGCAGAAGATGCAGCGCTCCCTGGGGAGCAGGTTCCCAGGTCACAGGCGTGCTGCTCGCCCAGGCCACTCCAGGGTCCGCCCTGTTCGCATCACTCGCGGTGACGCGACGCCGAGTGGCATCACACTGATCAGCGGGTAGTGGGCATCCAGGGCTGACGGTTGGACTCGTACCGGTCGATCTCGGATTCGTGCCGGAGTGTCAGGCCGATGTCGTCCCAGCCGTTCAGCAGGCGGGCCCGGGTGAACTCGTCCATGGGGAACGTGGTTTCGATATCGGCCGCTGGGGCCTCGAGTGTCCCCCGCTCCACGTCGATGGTGATCTCGAGGGTGGGATCAGCCGCCACGGCATCGAGGAGGGCTCGACCCACGGCCGGGTCGACCTGGACCGGCACCAATCCGGCCTTGGTGCAGTTGTTGCGGAAGATGTCGGCGAACCCGGGCGAGACCACGGCGGCAAAGCCGTAGTCCATCAGGGCCCACACGGCGTGCTCACGCGACGAGCCGGTCCCGAAGTTCGGCCCAGCCACCAGGATGCTGGCGCCGGCGAACTCTTGGCGGTTGAGCACGAAGTCGCGGTCGTCCCGCCACTCGCTGAACAGGCCGGCACCGAACCCGGTGCGCTCGACTCGCTTCAGCCAGTCGGAGGGGATGATCTGGTCGGTGTCCACGTCCGAGCGGTCGAGCGGCACGGCCCGTCCGGTCACCATCTGCACGGCATCCATCAGTTCAGCTCTCCTGGGGTGGCGAACCGCCCGGCGACGGCGGTGGCGGCGGCGACGGCAGGCGACACCAGGTGGGTGCGACCACCCCGGCCCTGTCGACCTTCGAAGTTGCGGTTGGAGGTGGAGGCCGACCGCTCACCGGGGGCCAGTTTGTCCGGGTTCATGGCCAGACACATCGAACAACCCGGCTCCCGCCAGTCGAAGCCGGCGGCGGTGAACACCACGTCGAGCCCCTCGGCCTCGGCCTGTGCCTTGACCCGGTGGGACCCAGGGACGACCAGGGCCCGCATGCCCGACTTGATGGTCCGGCCCCGCAGGACTTCGGCCGCGGCCCGCAGGTCTTCGATGCGGCCGTTGGTGCACGAGCCGATGAACACGGTATCGACGGGGACTTCGGTCAGCGGTGTCCCGCCCACCAGCCCCATGTACTCGAGGGCGCGAGCCGCAGCCTCGCGCTCGGCCGGGGTGTCGAAGGAGTCCGGTACGGGGACGTTCCCGTCGATGCGCACGACCTGGGCCGGATTGGTGCCCCAGGTGACGAACGGGGCCAAGTCGCCGGCGTCGATGACGACCTCGTTGGCGAAGGTGGCGCCCGGGTCGGTGGGAAGGGTCCGCCAGTAGTCGAGGGCCTGCTCCCACGCGGCACCGGTGGGGGCGTGGTCCCGGCCCTCCAGGTAGGTGAAGGTGGTGTCGTCCGGGGCGATCATGCCGGCTCGGGCACCGCCTTCGATCGACATGTTGCAGACGGTCATCCGCCCCTCCATGGAGAGGCTGGAGATGGCAGATCCGCGGTACTCGATGACGTGGCCGCTGCCGCCACCAGTGCCGATGCGGCCGATGACCGCCAGGACCAGGTCTTTGGCGGTCACGCCTGCGGGCAGGTCCCCGTCGATGGTGACGGCCATGGAGGCCGGTCGCCGTTGGGACAGGGTCTGGGTGGCGAGCACGTGCTCGACCTCACTGGTGCCGATCCCGAAGGCCAGAGCACCGAACGCGCCATGGGTGGAGGTATGACTGTCTCCGCACACGATGGTCATGCCTGGCTGGGTGAGTCCCCGTTCGGGTCCGATGATGTGGACGATCCCTTGGTTGGGATCGCCCATCGGGTAGCAGGTGATGCCGAACTCTGCGCAGTTGGCGTTCAGCACCGATAGCTGCGTGGCCGACACCGGATCAGCCACCGGCTTGTCGATATCAGTGGTAGGCACGTTGTGGTCGGCGGTGGCGATGGTGAGGTCTGGCCGGTGCACCGAGCGGCCGGCCAAGCGGAGCCCGTCGAACGCCTGAGGAGAGGTGACCTCGTGGACCAGGTGGAGGTCGATGAAGAGGATGTCCGGCTCTTCGGTGCCTCCGGCGTGCACGACGTGGCTCTCCCAGACCTTTTCGGACAGGGTGCGGGGTTCAGTCACGGCGGTCAGGCTCCTATCTTTACGATGTCGACCCGGAGGTTCCCCCCGGGAGCTGCGTACTCGACGGTCTCCCCTTCTGCGTGGCCGAGCAGGGCGCTGCCGAGGGGTGATCCTGGTGACACGACGGTGAGGTCGCCGGGGCGTTCCTCGATGGAGCCGACGAAGAAGTCCGTGGTGTCGTCCACGTCGTCGCCTTCGTAGCGAAGGGTCACGACGGAACCGGGCCCGACTTTGCCGTCGGCCGGAGCGCTGCCGTCAGCAATGGTGGCGTTCTTGAGCATGCGCTCGAGCATGCGGATCCGGGACTCCATCTTTCCTTGGGAGTCCTTGGCCGCGTGGTAGTCGCCGTTCTCCTTCAGGTCGCCGAGGGCCCGTGCTGTTTCGATGAGGGCGGCGATCTCCACCCGCCCGCGCGTCGTCAGGTCCACGAGCTCGGCCTGGAGGCGATCGTAGGTGTCTCGGGTCAGCTGGGTGTCGGTGGACTCGCTCACGGCATACCAGGGTAACGGGTCGTGGACCGGGACTCGGACGGGTCCGGGAGCCGCCGATTCTCCAGCGTGCCGTCATGGCGTGGAAAGATCAGAGCCTTACCATCGCGCCACAGCACCACCGAGCGACATGAGGGAGAACACCATGGCCGACATCCAGGGCACCTGGGATCCGAAGTTCGAAGGGGTGGCCGACACGCTGTCTGCCAGCTTGGACGCCGGCACTGACGTGGGCGCATCGGTAGCGGTCCTGGTCGGGGGCGAGCCGGTGGTCGACATCTGGGGCGGCATGGTCGATGAGGCGGGGACGGCACCGTGGGTGGAGGACACCATCACCAACGTCTGGTCGATGACCAAGACCATGACCTTCCTGTGCGCCCTCATGCTGGCCGACCGGGGTGAGCTCGACTTCTATGCGCCCGTGGCCACGTACTGGCCGGAGTTCAAGGCGGGGGGGAAAGAGTCTGTCGAGGTGCGCCACCTGATGGCCCATACGGCCGGCCTGCCTGGATGGGACGAACCCATGGTTCCCGAGGACCTGGCCGACTGGGAGAAGTGCACCAGCCTGCTGGCCGCCCAGGAGCCGTGGTGGGAGCCGGGAACCGCCTCCGGCTATCACGCCGTGACTCAGGGCTACCTGGTCGGTGAAGTAATCCGACGGATCACCGGGGTATCAGTGGGGACCTGGTTCGCCTCCGAGGTGGCCGGTCCGTTAGGCGCCGACTTCTTCATCGGACTGCCGGAGTCCGAAGATCACCGGGTGTCGATGGTCATCCCTCCGCCCCCGCTCGACCTGGAGAACCTGAACCCGTCCGAACTGGCCATCCGGGCCATGACCAACCCGCCGATCGATGCCACCTACCCGCGCCACGAGTGGTGGCGCAGGGCCGAGATCCCGGCGGCCAACGGCCACGGCAACGCCCGGTCGGTCGCCGCCGTGCAGTCGATCGTGGCTGGGCGCGGCGAAGCCCGAGGCGTACGCCTGCTGTCTGCTGAAGGGTGCGACCGGATCTTCAAAGAGCAGATCCACGGGACGGACCTTATTTTGGGGACCGAGTACCGATTCGGTAAGGGCTACGGGCTTAGTTCGTCGATGATGCCCATCGGGCCCCGGGCCTGTTTTTGGGGCGGGTACGGCGGATCGTTGATCGTGATGGACCAGGATGCCGACCTGACCGTCTGCTACGCCATGAACAAGATGGATGGTGGGCTGGCCGTGGGGGACATGCGGGGGGCCAACATCGTGATGGCCGCCGTGCTGGGACTGGCCGGAGGCTGAGGGCCAGGGGCATTGCGGTGACCGGGGACACTCATCCACACGACGCCACCGGGTCGCGGTCGTTCGAGGCGCAGTTCGAGGAGCAGCAGCTCCGACCCATTCGATGGAAGACGCTGGTCAAGCGGTCGGTCGGCATCGCTCTGACTGGAATCGTCCTGTACCTGGTAGCGCCGAGCATCCTGGCGGTCCTGCACGCATGGCCCCGATTGGTCACGCTCAACCCGCTGTGGTTCATCCCCGCGCTGCTGGCGGAGGGTGCTCACTTCGCCTGCACGTTTTCGTTGCAGCGCATCGCCCTGCGCACCAAAGCCTGGTTCGCCGTCATCACCGCCCAGCTGTCGGGCAATGCCATCACCTTGGTCGTCCCGGGTGGAGCCGCCGCGGGTGCTGCGGTGCAGTTCCGGATGCTAGGCACGAGCGGCATGGATGCCACGGAGTCGGCCAGTGGACTGACCGCCTTCGCCTTCTTGGGTATCGGTGGGCTGCTCGCCCTGCCTGTGTTTGTGCTGCCGGTAGTGCTGTTCGGGGACCCGGTGGCTCCGGGTCTGACGGATGCGGCCTGGGTCGGTGCCGTCGCCTTCGTCTTGTTCACCGCCTTCGGTGCCGTCATCATGGCCACCGATGGCCCCCTGGTCTGGGTGGGACGAGCCGTCCAGTTCATCCGCAACCACGTCCTGTCCAAGCGCCGGCCGCTCGAAGGTCTGTCCGAGCGACTCCTCGAGCAGCGCAACGTCATCCGTTCGGTCCTGGGCCGAAAGTGGTGGGAGGCCACCTTGTTGTCGGTCGGCCGCCTCGGATTCGACTATTTGTGCCTGCTGTTCTGCGTCCGTGCCGTAGGCGCCCACCCACGGCCGGCCCTGGTCCTGTTGGCCTACGCCGTGGCCGGGGTGATCGGGCTGGTCCCCATCACACCGGGAGGTATCGGGATCGTGGAGGCCAGCCTGTCCGGGTTCCTGGTGCTGGCCGGCCTGAGCGGTGCCGAGGCCGTGCTGGCCACGCTGGCCTACCGGCTGGCTTCCTACTGGTTGCCGATGATGGCGGGTCCGGTGGCCTACGGGGTCTTCCGGTACCGGTACCGTCCCGATGGCCCGCCGGTGGCGCCAACGGAAGTGTCGCCCACCTAGCGGTCCTGCAGGGGCTTCACGTATTGCCGGCCGCGGCGTGTTGCGGGCACTGGGGTCAGCGGAGGTCGACCTCGCCGTCGGCTCGCAGGGTGCCCAGGCGCCCGCACCCTTCCTCGGTGACCAGCACGGCCAGCTGATCGGCATCGGTCACATGGGCCCAGGCTCGGCGGCCCTCTGGGGTCCGGCACGCCACCACGGCCCGCTCGGGTGATCCAGATCGGTCGAACGACACCGAGTAGGTCTCCACGCTGACCTCACCTTGGGCATCGGCATCGGGTGAGCACTGGGGGAGTGATCCGATGGCTAGCTGGGGGTCAGCCCACGAGAACCCGGCGGCTGACTCGACGACGGTGCCGGCCGGGAGGAGGTCGGGATCGACCGAGCGACGCTTGGGCGGCTCGGTCCCGTAGAGGCCGATGCTGTGCTTGGAGACGTACCAGCCGAGTCCGGTGGTCAGCCCGATGGTGCCGGGGTCCTCGCGCAGTTTGGCGACCATGGCGGCCAGCGAGTGGGTGCCGTAGTTGTTGCCTGGACCCCCAGCGAAGGTCATTCCACCCGTTACCGTCAGGGGGCGGCCAGGATCGTCGATGGGGAGTCCGAGCTCGTCAGCGGCGATCTCGACGGCGGAGGGGAAGCACGAATAGAGGTCGACGTGGGCCACGTCGTCAGCCGTGGTCCCCGCCAGGGCGAACGTGGAGGCCCCGGCCAGCCGGATGGCCGGCGAGGAGTGGAAATCGGCCCGATGGGACAAGAACCAGTGGTCCTCGGCATCGGCCCCGGCCAGCGGGAAGACCCAACGATCTCGGGGAACCCCGGCGGCCTCGGCGGCGCCCACCGAGCAGACGATGGCGGCGGCCCCCTGGTCGACCTGCATGTTGGCCGTGAGGAGTTTGGCATAGGGATAGGCGATCATCCGGTTGGACTCGGTGGCCGCGGTCAGTTCTTCGGCCGTCATTGGCTGGTTGATCCACGCATAGGGGTTGCCGGCGGCAACTTCGGAGAACCGGGACCACAGGGCGCCGATGTGAGCCTGATGCTCGACAAGGGTGCGGCCCGACTCGGCCCGCAGGGCATTTTCGAACAGGGGGAAGACGTGGATCGGGAGGTCGAGGCCACGCTCTTCCTCGGACTTGGTGGTGCCCATCCGGTCGCTTCCGAAGAGCGAGGGTGGCTCGGTGTCGGGCGGCTGCACGGTCCACCCCAGGAGCGGGCGGTCCGGGTGCCGCTGGGCCGCGGTCTGGGTATAGAAGCAGTCGGCCCCGACGATGACCGCGACCTCGAGCTCGCCTCGGCCGATGGCCAGGGCGGTGGCGTTCACCAGGGACTGGGGATTGTTGCCGCCCGTGGAGGTGACCAGGACTTCTTCGGGCTCGATGCCCAGCTCCTCGGCCAAGAGCACACCAGGGTCTGCATAGTGCCAACTCAGCGGGTTCGCCACCCGAAGTGATCCGACCCGTCCGAGCAGGCGCCGCCCCGCGAGGGCAGTTCCTCCCCGAGCGGCGCCGTCACAGTCCTCGACGGCGGCAATCACGGCGTCGAGCATCAAGCCCAGTGGTTCCGGTCGGTCGGCCAGCGAGCCATCCCCCTCGGTGTGGGGGCGGTTGACTATCTGGCCGACCCCTACGACCACCGGGGTGGAGGAATCGATGTGCATCGGGGAGTGAGCCTACCTGCGGGTTGGAACCGGCTGAATCTCCCCCGGGCGCACTCGGTACACTCTGGCCATGCGCATCGCCGTGGGATCGGACCACGCGGGCTACGCCCTCAAGTCGACGATCGTGGATCACCTGACCGCCGGAGGCCACGATGTGGTCGACCTAGGGGCCGAATCGGCCGAGGTCTCGGTCGACTACCCGATGTATGGACACGCCGTCGGTGAGGCGGTGGCCGAAGGCCGGGCTGAGCGGGGGGTGTGTGTCTGCGGCTCGGGAATTGGCATCGGCATAGCCGCCAATAAGGTGCCGGGGATCCGGGCCGCCGTCGTCCACGATGTCACCACGGCGACCTTGGCTCGGCGCCACAACGATGCCAACGTGGTCTGTCTGGGGGAGCGCACCACCGGCCTCGCCGAGGCGCTCGATGCCATCGACGCCTTCTTCACCACCGAGTTCGAGGGGGGCCGCCACCAGCGGCGCATCGACCAGATCTCCGGCTACGACGCTGATTCCGGCACCCCTGCGGTGTCAACCACTACCGACGACCAGGAAAGGCAGCAGCCGACCTCATGAGCAGTCCCATGCCCGCATCGCCCTTCGACCAGTGGCTCACCGAGGACCCAGAGGTCCTAGCGCTACTCGGGGCCGAGGCCGAACGCCAGGCCACCACCGTGCAGTTGATCGCTTCCGAGAACTTCTCGTCGACCGCCGTCATGGCCGCCACCGGCTCGGTGCTGACGAACAAGTACGCCGAGGGCTACCCTGGGCGGCGCTACTACGGAGGGAATCAGGTCATCGACGAGGTCGAGGACCTAGCCCGCGAGCGGCTCAAGGTGCTGTTCGGCGCCGAGCATGCCAACGTGCAGCCCCATGCTGGCTCCAACGCCAACCTGGCCGCCTACCAGGCACTCCTCCAGCCCGGCGACACCGTGCTGGCCATGCGGCTCGATCACGGGGGGCACCTGACCCATGGATCGCCGGCCAGCATCACCTCCAAGGTCTGGAAGTTCGTGTCCTACGGGGTGTCCCCGGCCTCGGACGACCCGGACAAGCCGGGCGAGATCATCGACTTCGACCAGGTCGCCGATCTGGCCCGAACCCATCGGCCTGCCCTCATCGTGGCCGGATCGACCGCGTATGCGCGCATCATCGACCCCCTCCCGTTCCGAGAGATCGCTGACTCGGTGGGTGCCAAGTTCATGTTCGACGCCGCCCACCCGGCGGGGCTGATCGCCGGTGGGGCGCACCCATCGCCGGTCGGGGTGGCCGACGTGGTGACCTTCACCACTCACAAGACGCTGCGCGGACCGCGAGGCGGCGCCATCTTGTGCAGCGCCGAGCTGGCCAAGTCGATCGACAGCGCAATATTTCCGGGGCTCCAAGGCGGCCCGTTGGAGAACGTGATCGCCGGTAAGGCCGTGGCCTTCGCCGAAGCGGCCCGACCGGAGTTCAAGACCTACGCCACCCAGGTGGTGGCCAACGCACGGGTCTTGGCCGATGCCGTGCGCTCCGAGGGGATTCGCCTGGTGTCCGGGGGCACCGAGAACCATCAGGTCCTGTGCGACCTGCGCACCTTCGACGCCGACCTGACCGGCAAGGAGGCCCAAGAGGTCCTCGACCGGGCCGGTATTGTCTGCAACCGCAATACCATCCCCGACGACCCCCGGTCCCCGTTCATCACCTCGGGCCTGCGGCTCGGGACCGCGGCCCAGACGACCGTTGGCATGGGCCCAGCCGAGATGACCCAGATCGGGGCACTCATCGGTCGCACCCTGCGCGAACGGAGAGATGAGGCGGCCGTGGCCTCCGTCCGAGCCGAAATACGCGAGCTATGCGCATCGTTCCCTCCCTACCCGGACCTGGCCGAAGCGTGACGAGCAGCCGACGGGTGGAACGGCAGGGATGACCCGGTGAGCTCGGGCGTCCCGCTCAACTGGTACGCCGTCCTGTTGGCGGTAGCGGTGGCCTCCACCTGGCTGCTGACGTTCCCGGCCCGGCGGATCGCCGTCCAGATCGGGTACGTGGCCCAGCCGGATGATCGCAAGGTCCACCAGCGGGTGACCCCCCAGGCCGGGGGTGTGGCCATGTTCCTAGGGCTGCTGGTGACATTTGCGGTGGCCGCGTCGATCCCGTCACTCGACCAGCTGTTCCGGGGGTCGTCCGAGCCCCTGGGGCTCATCTTGGGCGCAGCCGCCATCTTCGTCGTCGGCCTGATCGATGACTTCCGGGACATGTCGGCCCCGGCCAAGGTGGCCGGACAGGTGCTGGCGGCCACGATCTTGTACTTCATGGGGGTCACCTGGTTCCAGTTCAAGGTGCCGCTGGCCGGACTGGTGCAGCTTTCGCCCGAGTGGACGCCGCTGCTGACCGCACTGTGGGTGATCGCCATCACCAACGCCGTCAACCTCATCGACGGCCTCGACGGGCTGGCCGCCGGCGTGGTGGCTATCGCGTCAGGGGCGCTCGCCGTCTACGGACTCCACCTGCAGTACCTCGGAAATCTTCCCACCGACAACATCGGCCCCCTTATCGCCGTGATCACCTGTGGGATCTGCCTAGGGTTCCTGCCTCATAACTTCCACCCGGCCAAGATCTTCATGGGTGATGGTGGCGCGCTGCTGCTCGGCCTGTTGATGGCCGCTTCCACCATGCTCATCGGCGGCCGCTCGGCTGGCACCGTCGGCGGTGTGGCGGCTCGCAGCGGACAGACCTACTTCTTCTTCGCCCCCCTCTTCATCCCCTTTTTCATCCTGGGGGTGCCTATCGTCGACATGGCCTTCGCCTTCATCCGCCGGACCGCCAACCGGACCGGGTTCTCCACTCCGGACAAGAACCATCTCCACCACCGGCTCCTACGCCTCGGCCACGGGCACCGCCGGAGCGTGCTGATCCTGTGGGCCTGGACCGTGCTCCTGTCCGGCCTGGTCCTCTTTCCGCTCTACGTATCGAGCGTGAACGCCTTCATCCCTTTCGGGGCCCTGGCCCTCGGGGTGATCCTCTACACCCTCTTCCATCCGTCGACCCGACGTCAGGCAGAGGACATCGACCTCGACCTCGATGTGGCTGAAGCCGTTGGGGGCGAACCTGGGAGCCAACCGGTCGACGTCCAGGCCGCCCACGTGGGCCATACGGTCTCGCCTACCGAGCCGTGAGCAGCGAATTTCCCAGGTTTTGCCGGGGCCGTGAGAAAAGTGCGATGATCCTCCCCGTGAGTGACAGGCCTTCCACCCCTCTGGCAGGGTTCAACCCGCTAGGTCGCGTCGCAGGCCTGCTTCTGACCGAACCGACCTCTCGGACGACCTTGTGTTCGTCCGCCACGTGACACCGGAATCCTCCCGTGACGACCCTCGACATCACATCGCCTGACGCGACCACGACCGGCCATGGACGAACCACATCCGGGGCGCGGTGCGGACGATCAACGGCACGATCCATCGGCGGGCACGCCGTCGGATCGACGACTCTCTCCTGGGGCCACTGCCTTCTTGGGTCTCGGGCTGTCGATCGGACTCTGCTTCGCGCTGATGGTGGGACTCGGTGTGCTGGCCGACACATGGCTGGGCACATCACCGGTCCTGCTTCTGGTAGGTCTCGGACTCGGCACGGTGCTGGCGGTCCTGATGGCGGTCGCCACCGTTCGCAAGTACCTGTGACCCG
>JBAXCY010000026.1:0-21950 GCA_037141235.1 Acidimicrobiales bacterium
ACAACTGACATGACTACCTCCTATTCGAGGTGTCCGGCCAGAGGGGGGAACCTCATGTCATCGATTTACTCGGCCCGCTAACGCGAAGAGCGGTCGCCCCGAGCCCGGGACGCAGCAACACGGCCGGCGCGTCGGCCGAAGAACGAGCCGTCGCCGAGGCTGATGCCGCTGGCGTAGTGGTGGGCGGCCAGGCTGGCGGCGGTCCGGCCGACGGCATAGAGCCCCAAGACACGCTGGCCTTCGTCGTCGAGTGCGGCACCATCAGGGTCGGTGACCAGACCGCCGAGGGTGAAGGTGGCGTAGATGGCACCGTGGTCCACGCGCAGGTCGATGGCACCGATGCCGCTGGCTGGCGGTGCGCCGATGGGCTGCAGGAACGGCGCCCGCTTGTGGAACGCCGGGTCGTCACCTCGGGCCGCCGCCTCGTTGTACTCGCGCACCGTCCTCGCCAAGGCTTCCGGTGGCAGGCCGAGTTCTGTGGCCAGTTCTTCTGCAGTGGCGGCGGCGTAGCCGATCCGGAGTCCGATCGGATTCCGCTCATGGATCACATCATCGGTGATCATGTAGACGAAGCCGTCGTTGTCGCGCAGGGCGTGGAACCCGATGCGACCGGTATAGGCGTCCTCATTGATGAACCGCTGACCGTGGCGGTTGACGAGGATCCCCCGAGCCATGCGATGCGGTGGACCGAGGGGCAGCGCGCACTCGAACGAGTCGAGCCTGGTGGCGGCCGCACCAGCGCCTACGCCCATGCGGATCCCGCGTCCGTCGTCGTTGGGGGTCCCGATCCGCCACGCCGGGTCCGGGATGTGGGCCTGAGGGCAGTACTCGGCGACCATCGCCTCGTTGTGGATGAACCCGCCGGTGGCCAGGATCACCCCGCCGCGGGCTCGGACGGCACGAGGTCCGTCATCGGTCCGCACCACGACGCCGACGACAACCCCGTCATCGACGACCAGCGCATCGGCACCGGCATCGGCCACCACTCGGGCGCCGCTGGCCGATACCGCCGCACCGAGGCGTTCCATGAGGAAGCCGCCGGCGGAGTCGACGAACTGCGGCTTGTGCCCCCGAGGCACCGGGACGGCCAACTTGTCGAAGGGGTAGCTGTCCTCGCCACCACTGAAGAGCAGGCCGGCGTCATCGGCCGATTCGCGGTTCGGCTCGTCGCAGAACGACGCCCGGAACGGCACACCGATCGACACCAGCCAGTCGAAGTGGTCCGGCGAGCCCTCGCAGTAGGCCTCCACTCGGTCTTCATCGACGCCGGGCCCAAGGGCGGCCCGGAGGAACGCGGCCATGTTCTCTGGCGAGTCCTCGAAGCCACAGGCCGTCTGGAGGTCCGTGCCACCTCCGAGGTAGATGAGGCCACCGGACTGGGCCGATGTCCCTCCTGGCCCCCCGCTGCGTTCAACGGCCAGGACCTCTGCTCCGGATTGGCGAGCACCTATGACTGCCGACGTGCCGGCCACGCCTAGTCCGACTACGACCACATCGGTCGCCTCGTCGAAGCGCACCTCGCTGGCATCAACGGCGGGGATCAGCTCCATCATGCACTTGGTTCCATTGTCAGATCGTGGACGTTGTACTGCTCCCACAACGCTTCCAGGCAGTTCATGAGCGCAGTATGCCAGCGTTCCGCGAGTACTGAACGGCCATCACGTGTGCTTGGAGGCAGCTAGCCGACTGCAGGGCTGGTCGATTCGTCCTCGGCATTCCGGCAACATGTTTGCTACCATTTCCATCGGGCACGACCGGGTGGTCGTTCGATAGGGGGTCTACCGTGATCAGCAGCACTTCACAGCCGCTGCAGACACGAGGGCAAGGCGGCATGCGCCTGGCTGTTCGGCTCAGCCTCGTTGGTGCACTCGGACTGCTCGGCCTGGCGGGGGTGACCGCCGTCAAGGCAACGCCTGCGTCTGCTGGGCCGCCGTCCATCGCCGGCTATGCCACCAACTTCGACGTCCCGAACGGCACCGACAAGGAGTGCGAGGGCTTCGAGGTCGAGATCGAAGACATCACGGATTCGCAGGTGACCTACACGTGGCCAGGTGCGCCGGGCTATCCCAATCCCTATGGGTCAGCGAGCCCGAGTCAGATCGTCAACACCACGTTCCCCGATGGGCACACCGGGGTGCGGGTCACCTTCGCTGCTACCTACGCGAATGGTGCGTGGAGCGCCTCGACACCGATCGGCGTCACCGATCACTTCGGTGTCCATGTCACGGGTTCACCCGGCGTGCAGCGATACAGCTGGCTTTGTGACCTCGGGGGCACCAGCGCGGGCTCAACCGGCGTCCTCACCCCGTACGGAGGTACCACCTCGGGCAACTTCTACCCGGTTGCAAGTGTGCCGTCGATCGTGCCCGTCATCGTCCCCACCGCCACCGGTGAAGGCGTCCAGCAGCAGGTGACGCCGGCGGTCGTACCGGAGCCGTCCGAGCCACAGTTCCAAGACGCAGTGTGGGTCCTCAAGTATCGAACCACCAGCACCTCGATCGTGGATGTCAACGATCTCCTGGCCAGCGATCCTGAGGTCCAAGCGGCTATCACCAACTCGAACATCTCCTCGGTGGCCGAGCTCTTCCAGCCCGACCCCGGGTCGAACCAAGGGGTGGAGTCAGAAGGTCCCGACCACATCAGCCCTGGCGAGCAGTCCGACGTCACGGTCACGGAGACCTACCAGTACACCGGCCCGGTCGATTCGGCAGACAACTCGATTACCTGCAATGAGACCGTGGGTGACCCGAACAACTGCAACAACTTCGTCGGGCCCCTCATCGCCCGTCAGATGCAGTCGACGCAACTGAACACGGTGACCCCGCGGGCACCGCTGACCGTGACCGTCTCGACGGGCTTGGTCGCATCCGGGGCAGGTGGCAATGTCACGAGCAACGCGCTCCCGGGTAACGCCAGCCCTGATGTCATCGACTGCGGATCCGACGGAGGATCCTGCTTCATCAACGTCGATGCCCCGACCACGGTGAGCCTCAGCGCTACGCCTAACGATGGCTATGCATTCCATGGATGGGGCGGGGCGTGCAGCGGGTCTGGGGTCACGTGTCTCGTTCCGGTGACGGCTGCCAAGAACGTCACGGCGAACTTCCTGCTGCCTATCTCCGTCTCGACAGTCAGCCCTGCTGCCGTGCATCCAGGGCAGACCGTAAAGGTGGCGATCGCCGGCATCGGATTCCTCAAAGGTGCGTCGGTCTCGGTGTCGGGAACCGGCGTCACCGTGAGTTCGGTCAAGGTCGCTACTTCGAAGATCAAGGCCACCCTGACCGTATCGTCGGGTGCTGCCATCGGGGCGAGGAACATCGTCATTACCAACCAGAACGGCCAGACGGGGGTGTGCTCAGGATGCCTGGCGGTGTACGAGCCGACCATCACTGGGCTGTCGCCGAGTTCGGTGACTCGGGGCACATCGAAAGCTGCCGTAGTGCTTACCGGAACAGGGTTCGACGCCAAAGCCAAGGCGACGGTGTCGGGTACCGGCGTGACGGTGAAGACCACGGTAGTGGGGTCTGGTCAGCTCGCTCTGCAGGTCACCGTGTCTTCTATGGCATCTACTGGCACCCGGAACGTGACCGTGACCAACCATGACGGGGCCTCGGTGACGCTGGTCGGGGGATTCACCGTCACCTGACCAGTGGTCGTGAGTGGCCGCTAAGCCGTCTTCAATCGGCGTCCGAGGTCGGTGTACTCGCCGCAGTGCTCGCAGTGGAGCGTTGGCTTGGTGATGTTGGCGTGGATACCCATGACGACTGTCTCCCGGGTGATCCGCTCTTGAGAGAGCTCGAGCCCACCGCACCACCAACAGCGCTGGTGCCCCTGCTTGTCGACGGCTACGACTCGCATGCGATGCCTCCTGGTTCATGCCCGCCTCGACGGCAGACCGCTCACTATCTGTTCGGCACGATTGCCGCCTCACTTGATCGCGTCGTTGAGATGTCGCCGACCCTTCGCCAAGCGTGAAGAATGCACGAGTGGAGCCGAATCCGACCGAGGTCATGGATGTACCGGCGGACAGTTCGGACGCCACCGCTGGCTTAGGGGATGCTCTCGTCGTGATCACTGGCCCGCGGGGCGGAGCAACTGCCGTGCGGGTCGTGTGCCATGTGGCCGCAGAGCTGCCGTTGGTTGTGTTCGCCGTGATCGAAATGGCAAGAGGGTGGCGACCCTTGTATGACAACGCCGGCCTGGCACTGCGGAGCTACCAGGTGTTCTCGTTGCACTCGCCGTTGGTTGGGCACCAAATGGCCGTCACCGTCGATCACCACGCCGTGTTCGCACCGGGCCCACTGCAGAACTGGCTGTTGGCTGTGCCGGTCCGTCTCGACCCCAGCCAGGGCGTGCTGTGGGGAGCGGTCCTCTGTGCGGTCATCGCCGTGGCGGTATCGATCGAGGCAACTTGGGTGGCCGGAAGATGGAAGGCAGCAACCGTTACCTCGGCCTGCATCATGGTGCTGTTCATCGTCCGCACCGACGTGGCTCTGATGGTGCTGTGGGACGTCTGGTTTGCCGTGCTGTTCCTGGTGGCCACCGTCTGCACCGGACTGGCTGTGGCCACTGGCCGACTCCGGTGGTGGCCGGTCACCGTGGTAGTGGCCAGCGTGGCCGCGCAGTGCCAGGCCGTCTTCGCCCCGCCGGTGATCGCTGTCTGTCTGGTGGCACCAGTGGTCGGGATCGCCGTCCGACGGGGCCGGGGCCATCGAATGGGGCGGGCCTGGCTGGCCGTCGGGCTCGGCGTGGGGGGCCTGGTCTGGTTGGCTCCGCTTGTCCAGCAGGCCACTACGCAGCCGGGCAACCTCGCCTTGCTGCTCCGAGGTACTAGCCAGTCAGGAGGCACTATCGGGCTGTCCCGGGCGCTCGGCGCGCTGGGTGGCGCTGTCCGGCCGATACCAGAGTGGGTCCACCCACCTCCGGCGGGCGGAGGTTTCCATCTAGTGGTGGCGGTGGCGAACATCTTTACCGGGCCGAAGTGGTGGGGTGCGGCGGTGTTGCTGCTGCTCGTGGTCATCGGGGTGTTGGCCTGGCAGTCGACCAGGGTCCTCCTATCTGCCCTGGCGTGGGTCAGTGCGGCTGTGGCTGTTGGCGGGGTGGCTGCTATCGCCGCCATGCCGCTTCCCCAGTTCTTGGTGTTCGGTTACCTGGGCGTGCTCTTGGTCCCCATCGGCATGGCGGCATGGGTCACGCTGGTGTGGGCCGGAGTCGAGGTACTGATGGTTGGGGTGCGCCGGGTCGGTTCGTCACGACGGGTGGCGGGGGAGGCGCATGAGATAGACGTGGTCCCATGGGGCGGACGGGCTGGCGTGGTGATGGCCGGGGTGGGGGTCGTTCTGGTGGCGCTGTCGGCCTGGGCGATGACGTCCGGACTGCGTCATATCGGCGGGAGCGTTCCGACAATCTCGGGGTGGCCGGCGGTGCGGACCGCTGATGTAGCCACAGCGGCCGTGGCTCAAGTGGCACCCCGCGGGCCGTTCAAACTGCAGGTGGTCAGCCCGGATGGTGCCTATGGCTATTCAGTGGAGGCCGGGGTCATCTACCTGCTGGTCACCCAAGGGTTCGATCCCCGACCAGATGTTCCGGTGGCCTATCCGACGTTCGGACGACCACCGAGCATGGGACCCACCGTGGTGCTGGAACTACCCAGACGAGGCGGCCAGGTGACCGCCCATCTAGCCGCCCACCTAGCCGCCGGAGGTTCAGCCCCCGGTTGATCCTGGGGTGGTGTCGGTTCCCGGTTCGACCGGGGCATCGTCGAGCACTCCAGACAGCCAGGCGCTGGTAGTTGGGGACGGAGCATCGGGCTCGGCCGCCGCCGCTGATGCCCCCTCGGCGGGTATGTCCGGTTGGCTGGAGGCCTGAGGCGCAGTCGGTGGCTGCTCGGCCCAGCCCTGCTGGGGGAAGCCCTGCTCCTGATAGCCCGGCTGCGGGTAGCCCTGTGGTGGGTACGGCGGCTGCGGGTAGCCCTGTGGTGGGTACGGCGGCTGCGGGTAGCCCTGTGGTGGGTAGCCCTGCTGCGGCCATCCTTGGGGCGGATACCCCGGCTGCGGATACCCCGGTGGCTGTACCCCGTAGGGCTGGCCCGGATACGGATAGGGGTAGGGAGACGGCGGGTAGGCCTGGAGCGGTCCAGCGCCCCACTGGGTCGCCGGGGCCACCCCGGCCCCTACTAACTGCTCCTGCCCGTCAGGCCAAACCGAGCGCTCGTCTGTAGACCCTGCATCGGCGTCGTTGGGGTCCGCGTCTTCAGAAGGGCGTCGCCTCAGGACCCACACCAGCCCCACTCCGGCCACCACGATCGAGATCACGGCAATAGCCATCGAGGCCAGACCCCGACGGGTGGCGATGGTCTGGCACTGCTGGATGAAGGTCTCCCACTGGCGGTGGGCGGTGATGTTCGAAGTGGGTGGCTCGGGGCCGGCTCCGATGGATCCAGGCTGGGCCAGGGCCTGCAGGGCTGTTTCCGAACCGGTGCTCGGTCCACACGTCCCGCCCACCGCAGGCGGAGGAAGGGCGGTGAGCATGCCAGCGGCGGCAAAGGCGATGCCGAAGCAGCCAATGAAGACGAACACGATGACTAGGAAGACGCGGACGGGGGAGAGCTTCATCTCAGATCCTTTCGCACGGGAGCGATCGTACTCACCAAAGGGCCGCATGCGGCCGCGGCCCGCCGAGCCGCTGGTCAATCCGCCGGTCAATCCGCTGGTCTCAGGGGCACCGGCTATCGTCGGTCCCATCAGGGCCAGGGAGGAACCCCGACCCGACACACCTTCGTCGCCACGACAGGAGAACCATGGACATCGAGCAGTTCTACAGTGCCGACGAGCGCCGCCGGCAGTCAGCCGAGATCGAGTTCGGTAACAACTGGTACGACGCCAAGGGCCAGCGCTACGAGTTGAGCTGGGTGGAGGACACCGGTGAGTTCTACGCCATGTTGGAGTTGGCGCCCGAGGCCGACACCTGGTCGCCGTTCGGCGATATCGAGGTCGAGGACGTCGAGGTCGGCGCCCTGCTGGTCACGGTACTGGGCACCTTGGCCACGCTTGGCGAAGTCGAGGCCCTGCTGGACGGCTGGGCGGCCCACATGGCCGAGCCCGACGGGGTCCACTGGGTGGCCGAACGTCTGGTGGCCGCCGGAATCACCCGGCCCACACTGGACTGATCGGGGCCGTCGCATGGAGATCATGGTCGACCTGTTGGGTGGACGCGTGTGGTTGGAGGGATGGGAAGACTTCGGCGGCCTGGCCCTGAGTGCCCGCACGGAGCGTCCCGGCGAGGTCGACGACCGGGCTCTCGAGGCCCTGAGCGCCACCCTCGAAGACTCAGGGGCGGGCTGGATGGAGGCCGAGGGCTATGCCCTGGTCACTCCGGACGCGCTGCGCTCTCTGGCCGAAGTGGCGGCCGACGAGGACGGGCTGACGCTGGGCCCCGACTGGGAGGACGGGTTTACGTCCATGCTCGAGTTCGCCGCCGACAGCGGATGGGTCAATAACGATGGGGCCGTCCGGGCCCACGTCGAATGGAGGGATGCCTGATGCGATTCTCCTATGCCGAGTCGATGGTCGACCCGGCTTTCTACTTGCCGCTAGCCAAGGCCGCCGAGGCCGCCGGCTATGACTCGATGGTGGTGCCCGACAGCCTCTGCTATCCCGAGGTATCGGACTCGACCTATCCGTTCAACCCCGACGGGTCCCGAGAGTTCCTCGAGGACAAGCCGTTCATCGAGCCCTTCTCCCTCATCCCGGCCATGGGTGCGGTGACCGAGCGGATCCGCTTCGTCACCTTCGTGCTGAAGCTCCCCATGCGCCACCCTCTCGTGGTGGCCAAACAGGCCACCTCGGTGGCGGTGCTGACCGACAACCGGCTGTCGCTCGGCGTCGGCACCAGCCCCTGGCCCGAAGATTATGAGCTCGTCGGGGTTCCGTGGGAGGGGCGGGGCAAGCGGATGGACGAGGCCGTCGACATCGTGCGCGGTCTGTCGGCCGGAGGCTTCTTCGAGTATCACGGCGAGTGCTACGACATCGACTCGGTCAAGATGAGCCCGATCCCGACCAAGCCGCTGCCCATTTTGGTCGGTGGGCACGCGGTGCCCGCCCTGCGCCGGGCGGCTCGGTGCGACGGATGGCTGCATGGTGGGGGCGACCCCGCCGATCTACCCGGTCTGTTGGCCAAGCTCCGCCAGTTGCGCGAGGAGGAAGGCACGGCAGACAAGCCATTCGAGGTGCATGTCATCTCACTCGATGCCTTCAGTGTGGATGGCATCCACCGGCTCGAGGAGGAGGGGGTGACTGACGTGATCGTCGGCTTCCGCTGGCCTTATGAGGTCGGACCCGATCCGGAAGCGCTGCAGCCCAAGATCGACAACCTCAACCGGTTTGCCGAAACAGTGATCGCCAAGGTGGACGGGTGAGCACGGCATCCACAGAGGCAGCACCCGAAGAGATGGCACCTACCGCCAGCGACCTGGGCCGGGCCTCCATGGCGGCCGTCGAAGCCGGCGACCGCCACGCCTGGTTGGCGCTGTTCGCCGACGATGCCGTCGTCGAGGACCCGGTGGGCCCGTCGATGTTCGACCCCGAGGGGAACGGCCACCGCGGACCGGCAGCCATAGCGGCGTTCTACGACAACGTCATCGGCGTCAATGAGTCGATCCGCTTCGACATCCGTCAATCGTTCCTGTGTGGCGACGAGGTGGCCAACGTCGGAGTGATCCGGATCAACTTCGCCGGCGGTGGCGCGGTCGAGGTCGACGGGGTCTACTGCTACCGGCGGAGTGCCGATGGCAAGCTCGCGGGGATACGGGCGTTCTGGGAGGCCGACCAGATCCGCAGCGTCGAGTAGGCGAGGCTCCGGCTAGGTCTACCGACCGATTTCGGTTACTCAGGCCGGTGAGCCATTGCGGACCGACATGGGCGCTTGCCAGTCGGGCATGGCCATCACCAACTGCACATCGCTGATGTGGCGCTCCAAAAAGGCCCCTTCGCAGTAGCAGAGGTAGAAGTTCCACAGCCGCTGGAACCGCGTGTCGAGGCCCAGGGCGGCCATCTCACCGGTCCGGTCGGCCAGGTTCACATACCACCGGCGCAGAGTTTCGGCGTAGTGGCGTCCGATGTCCTCGACGTCCACCACCACCAGTGGCGTGGCCCGGCGCAACGACCGGGTGATCGCCTCCATCGACGGGAGGCACCCACCGGGAAAGATGTACTCACGCACGAAGTCGGTGCCGTTCTTGGCCCGTTCGAAGCTGCGGTCCTCCACGGTGATGGCCTGCAGCGCCATGAGCCCTCGGTCGTGGAGCAGGTCGGCACAGGCACCGAAGAACGTGTCGTGCTGGCGCCAGTCGACCGCCTCGATCATCTCGATGGAGACGAGCTTGTCGTAGGTGCCGGTGACGTCTCGGTAGTCCTGGTCGAGGACGGTGACCCGGTCGGCCAGACCCTCGTCGGCCACCCGCTTGGAGGCGAACTCGTACTGGGCGTCCGAGATGGTGGTGGTGGTGACCCGGCAGCCGTAGTTGGCCGCCGCATGGCAGGCGAAGCCGCCCCAGCCGGTGCCAATTTCGACGACGTGGTCGTCGGGCCCGAGGCCCAACTTCGTGCACAGGCGGTCGAGCTTGGCTCGCTGGGCATCGACCAGGCTCATGGCTGGGTCGGAAAACATGGCCGAGGAGTACATCATCGTCTCGTCGAGCATCAGGGCAAAAAACTCGTTCGACACGTCGTAGTGAGACTGGATGTTGTGTCGGTCGAGGTGTTTGGTGGGCGGACGAAAGCGACGGAACCAGTCGGTAGAGGCGCCGACGGCCTGGCCCACCTTGTCCTGGACGGCGGTGACCGGACGGAGGCCGCGGTTGAGGATCCGGGTCAGCATGGTCAGGTCGTCGCAGTCCCACAGCCCGTCCGCGTAGTCCCGGCCCAGCCCGACCGACCCCTGGCGGAGCGTGCTCCAGTAGACCGAGGTGTCGTGGACCACCATGGTGACTGCGGGAAGCCCGTCACCGAAGTGGTGGGTGCCCTGGTCGTCGACGACAGTAAGGGTTCCGCCCTTCAGGTGGGAGGCCATAAAGTGGAGGAACCAGGTGGCCACCGCGGTGCCGCCTCGGGCACCCAGCCATCCGATGGGTAGATCAGCCACGATCACGCTCCTGTGGGTCGGCGGTGTTCTTGTCGCTGCTGTTATTCGTGTCGCCGTTGATCTTGTCAGGATGCCGGTAGAAGGTGACGCCCTTACGCCGCAGTGCGAGTGCCTGGCGATAGATGCCGATGGACACCCGAATGGTCATCAACGGGAACCGCCACAGCAGCCGACCCTGGGCACGGCGCTCGATGGGCAGGCGAGTGAGGGCCATGGAGGCGGCGAAGACCATGTCGTCACCGCGGAAGTCATCGACGGCGAGCGTCAGCCGGTCACCGGGCACGCCGATGGTGAAGCGGTGGGTCAGGTCCATGGGTAGAAATGGAGAGACGTGGAGCGCCTTGTCGGCCCGGTGGGTGCCGGTGCCAGCCAGCACGTAGGCCGTGCGCTGGTGCCACGGGGTGTTGCTCACCTCGACCACGGTGGTCTCGACCACGGAGCCGGTCGGGTCGTAGCAGTAATAAGTAGTGATGGGATTGAAGAGCCAGCCCCAGGTGCGCAGCTGGGTGAGCATGGCGATCGGCCCGATGGGACGGAGCCCGGTACGTTCTTCGACCAGATCGCGCAACGCCTCGTCGAGGGGCACCGCCGGATCGCCCAGGTAGTCGCGTCGGCGGAACGAGACGGCGTTGGTCCGCTCTGCGCTCCACAGCGGGTGCAGTCGGCATACGGCATCGACCTCGGCCAGATCCAAGAAGACCATGGCGATCCGGTAGGTGAACCGGTGGTCGACGGGGGAGTAGCGGTGGTGGGCCACCCGGCCCTCGTAGATGGCACTGCGGAGCGCTGGCGTCCGGCCACCAGCCCCGTCGGTGCGGGGTGATTGGACCGCCGCCGGTGGGGAGGTGGTCACAGGTCCTCGCCGGCCAGCCGGCGACAGACCACCCGGGCGCTCTGGACACCGTCCTCGTGGAATCCATACCCCCAGTAGGCACCGGCGAACCAGGTGCGGTTGGTGCCGTTCAGCTCCTCGTGGCGGGTCTGTGCAGCAATGGCAGCCGCGTCGAAGATCGGGTGGTCGTAGTCGAAGGTGCGGAGCACCGCACCTGGGTCGATGGCATCGTCGCGGTTGAGCGTGACCAGCAGCTCGTCGGCCGACTCGATGCCCTGGAGACTGCGCAGCCGGTAGGTCAAGGTGGCGTCCGTCGGGTGGTCGACCAGCCGGTGGTAGTTCCAACTGGCCCACGCCTTGCGGTTGGCTGGCAGCAAGGAGATGTCAGTGTGGAGGGTGGCCCGGTTGGCTTGGTAGCGGATGGCGCCCAGGACGGAGCGCTCGGCCGGGGAGGGATCAGAAAGCAGCTTCAGGGCTTGATCGCTATGGGTGGCCACCACGATCTGGTCGAAGCGCTCGGGCCCGTGGGCGGTCTGGATCTCGACTTCATCGGCGTGGCGGGTGATCTTGGTGACGGGCTGGTCGAGCCGGACGGCCTTGCCGAGGGGGGCCAGGATGGCGTCGACGTAGCGCTTGGAGCCGCCATCGACGGTCCGCCAATTGGGCTGGTTGCCGTATTCGAGTAGCCCGTGGTTGGCAAAGAACCGGGCGAACGTAACGGCCGGCATGTCGAGGAAGGTGGAGGGATCAGCAGACCAGATCGACGAGCCCATCGGTACCAGGTACCAGTTGAGGAACTGCGCCGACCACCGACCACGCTCCAACAGGTCGCCCAGTGACACCGAGGTGTCCTGGTCGCCGTCGAGGAGGCCCCGGGCCATCCGGTTGAAGCGGACGATGTCGACCAGCATGCGCAGGAACGCCGGACGGGCCAGATTGCGGCGCTGGGCGAAGACGGTGTCGAAGGAGGAGCCCTTCCACTCGAGGCCGGTCACCTCGTCGCACACGCCGAAGCTCATGTCGCTGGGCTTGGTGGCCACCTCGAGATCAGCGAAGAGCTTGATAAGGCCCGGGTAGTTCCGTTCGTTGTAAACCAGGAACCCGGTGTCGACATCGAACGAACCATCGGGTAGGTCGACTCTGACGGTGTGGGCGTGACCGCCCGGCCGGTTGTCGGCTTCGAACAGGGTGACCTCGTGGCTGCGGGACAAGAGGTGGGCGCAGACCAGGCCGGAGACCCCCGTGCCCACGATTGCCATTCTCATCTGTCCGGCCTGCTTCCCATTGTCCTGAAGTGCCTTCCAATGTTCGAAACAGGAGTCCGATCGGGATGACGGCGATCGGAGGCCTCTACCTGGTCAGTATATTTGAGTGGGCCGATGGCCGTCCGCAGCGGAGGACAGGCCCGGCGAACCGTGTCCAAGGAGGACCGCTATGGCCCGCTACAAGGGAACCGTCATCTCGACCCGGTCGGCCGAGGAGACCTTCGACTACATGGCCGACTTCGCCAACGCTGCTCAGTGGGACCCGGGCACGGCCTCGGCTCAGCGTCTCGACAGCGGCACTGTGGGCCTCGGGAGCATCTTTCGACTCGAAGTTCGCATCGGGTCCCGCACCACGCCGCTCGACTACCGCATCGTGACCTTCGACCGGCCGCACCGGGTAGTGCTGCTGGGCGAGTCCGACACCATCCGATCCGAGGACACGGTCACCGTGGTGCCCGCCGCCGACGGGGGTTCGATCCTGACCTACGACGCGGAACTGCGCCTCAAGGGGTCGTTCGCCCTGGCCAATCCGCTCCTCGGGCTGTTCTTCGACCGGATCGGCGACAAGGGAGTGGCTGGCCTACGGCGCACATTGGGTGGCCCGGTGGTGGCCCGCGACCGTCCCCAGGCCGGTGGGCCGGTGGCTGCAGTGGTCGACGGCCTGCTGGAGGCCACGGTGGCCGGCAGCTTTTCGTCGGCCGGGCCGGCGCTGCGCCGCCATACCGCTGGGTGGACCCCGCCTCCGAGGATGGACGGCATGCGGGTGCTTGTCACCGGGGCCACGTCCGGACTGGGCCTGGCTACCGCCCAGGGCGTGGCCAATCTGGGGGCCGAGGTGGTGCTGACGGCACGGGGACACGACCGAGCCGAGCGGGCTATGGCTGCTGTGCGCGAGGCGGCCCCAGGGGCGGACGTCTCCTATCTGCTGGCCGACATGGGCGAATTCGACCAGGTTCGAGGGCTGGCCGACGAGTTCCTGGCCGCCCACGACCGACTCGACGTGCTCATCCATAATGCGGGAGCGCTGACCGCTGCACGGACTCTCACCGGATCGGGTACCGAGCTCACCGTGGCCTCACAGGTGGCCGCCCCGTACCTGTTGACCGGCCTGCTGCTGCCAGCACTGTCCAACGGAGTGCCGTCCCGGGTGATCCAAGTGTGTTCGGGCGGCATGTACACCCAGACGTTCGACCTCGACACCCTCGAGATGGGGCCGGACGAGTACGACGGCACCACCGCCTATGCCAAAGCCAAGCGAGCGCAGTTGGTGCTGATGCACGAGTGGGTGCGCCGTATGGAAGGCACCGGCATCACGTTCCACGCCATGCACCCGGGCTGGGCCGACACCCCGGGGGTCCGCCACAGCCTGCCCGGGTTCGCCAAGGTCATGGGGCCGTTCCTGCGCACTCCCGAACAAGGGGCGGACACGGCGGTGTGGCTGGCTGCATCGCCAGTGGCGATCGAGACCAACGGCGGGTTCTGGCTCGATCGCAAGGAACGTTGGGAGCACAAGGTGCCGTGGACCCGGCTGTCCGAGTCCGAGTTCGACGACGCCGGCGCCCAGCTGTGGGCTTGGTGCGCAGAGCGCACCGAGTGGGCCGGACCGACCCGGCCGGTCTGAGTTGGCCGGTCTGAGCTCCGGTCGAACTGGTGACCGCTGGGCAATGACGTGTTCGCTCGATCCCTGACCGTGCGGCTCAGCGTCGATTGGCTGCCAGGTGCACGCCAACTGGTCCGAACGGTTCAGCTGGTGAACCCGTACTGCTCGTGGGCCCCCATGACGGCGCACTCGAACATGCCGTAACCGACCTTGCCATCGCAGGTGAACTTGGCCGCATACTCGGTCAGTCCCCAATCGGAATAGGTGGGATCGGCCGGGGGGATCTGCTGGCCCTGGACGACCAGGTCGCCCTGGTACATCCCGTGCTTCCAGTCGGCCTCGAGGCCGTAGCCGCTGCCCAGCAAGAGCGGGAAGGCCAGCAGGGTTTCCACCTCCACCTCGGCCGTCTTCTGCCCGTGGGGACCGAAGTAGGAGAGAGTGGCACCGGTGACGGTCCGGCTGCCCGGGGCGAACCGGAGCTCGTGCTCGGGGCGGCCCAGCCACTCGGCCTCGCGGCCCGAGCCGACCGGGTAGATCCGGTGCGCCCCCTGCATGATCCGCTCGCCGCTGGACCGCTCCTGAATAATCGTCACCAATGCGTGGTCGTCGAACCGCACCGGGGCATAGACCCAGAAGAATCCGAACGATGTATCGGTGACCCGGATGCCGGGGTGCTCGGACTCGCCCACAGGGCGCACGCCCCATGACCGGTCGCGTGACCCCCACCACTTGTCCGGGGTGAGGGCGATCTCCCGGTCGCCCACCTTGAGCGTGCCCGTCCATCCTCCGACCTGGGCGAACCGGGTGGAGTCGAAGGTGACCCGTGAGAACTGGCGGTCGAAGTGCCGGTCCTCCAAGTGCGCCTGGCTGAACCCGTCGTAGACGGCGTCGAGCTCGATACCCCACTCGTTGGGCTCGAGGATGACCCGCACCTTCTCCAAGCCCTTGATGACCTCGACCCGGATGGGGCCGACCGAGGCATCCATGCGATCGGCGCCGAGGACCTTGGAGGATCGGACCACCCGGTGGTCCTCGCCGAGCTTCACCGACACGAAGGCGTCGGCCACCCCTAGGTTGGGGTACTGGCCGACCCCGATGACGCAGAACAGCTCCTCGTCGGTGCCATGGACCTCGCCGTTGCCGTGGATATTGAAGTAATAGCGGTCGTAGAAGTTGCGGTCCGAGGTGCCGACGTGGCGCATGGGCTCCGAGATCTGATGGACCGGGTAGTCGTCGAGGGGGGAGAGCATGTCGGCTCCACTTCTCCGGCCGTCGCCGGGGTCGGCGCCCGTGCTCGGGCGGATCGGGCGAAGCGTAACCCCACGGCGGCCGATGGGTGGCCTCTGTGGCTAGGCGGCCGATGGGCGGCCTCTGGAGCACCGGGCTACGATCGGCCGAGCCGGTGCTGCAGCCAATGTTGCGCTGTGCACCAACTGATCCATGACCGTCCAGGGAGGGCCCATGAAGTCGTACGATCGCCTGTTTATCGGAGGAGACTGGGTCGAGCCGTCCTCGTCCGCCGTGTTCGAAGTCCACTCGCCGTCCACCGGCGAACTGGTGGGCAGCACTCCTGAGGCCATGAACGCGGACATCGATCGTGCCGTGGCTGCCGCCCGCGAAGCCGTCGACCACGGCCCGTGGCCCCGCATGAGCCCGACCGAGCGCGGCGCTGTCCTGGCCCGCGCCGCCGAGTTGGTCCGCAATCAGATGCAGGAGATGTCTGAGCTCATCTCCAACGAAATGGGATCTCCGGTCTCGTGGGGACTGCTGGCCCAGGTGCTGGCCCCGACCATGGTCCTCGACTACTACGCCGGCATGGGTTCGACTTTCGCCTTCGACACCGTCAAGGACGGGCTGCTCGGCCCGGTCATGGTGACCAAGGAGCCGATCGGCGTCGTGGCCGCCATCACTCCGTGGAATGTGCCCTTCTTTTTGGCTGCGTCGAAGCTGGCGCCCGCCCTGCTCTCGGGCAGTTCCGTCGTGTTCAAGCCCGCCCCCGAAACTCCGCTCGACGCCAACGTGTTCGCCGAGATCCTGGCCGAGGCCGGACTGCCCAAGGGCGTCCTGAGTGTGGTGCCGGCTGGCCGTGAGGTCGGCGAGTACCTGGTCAACCACCCCGGTGTGAACAAGGTCTCCTTCACGGGCTCGACGGTGGCTGGCAAGAAGATCGGCGCCGCCTGCGGTGCCAACCTGAAGCGCTTCAGCCTGGAGCTCGGCGGCAAGTCGGCAGGCATCTTGCTCGACGATGTCGACCTAGCCGAGTCGCTGCCCCTGCTGATGCCGAACGCCATCATGAACAACGGTGAGGCTTGCATCTCGCTCACCCGGATCCTGGCCCCAAGGGACCGCTACGCCGAGGTGACCGACGCCATCGTCGAGTTGGTACGTGCCATGAAGGTCGGCGATGCCCTGGACCCGGCTACCGAAGTCGGTCCCCTGGTGGCGGAGCGTCAGCGCGACCGGGTGGAGAACTACATCCGCATCGGCCAAGAAGAAGGGGCCAAGATCGCCGTCGGCGGAGGACGCCCTGCCGGCCTCGACCGCGGCTGGTACGTGGAGCCCACCGTATTCGTCGACGTGGACAACTCGATGCGCATCGCCCAAGAGGAGATCTTCGGCCCGGTGCTGTCGGTCATCCCCTACGACGACGACGCCGATGCCGTGCGCATCGCCAACGACTCGGACTACGGGCTGTGCGGCGGGGTGTACACCTCGGACAACGACCGGGGCCTCGGTATCGCCCGTCAGGTCCGCACCGGCACCTACATGGTCAACTCGGCCATCCCCATCGACTTCTCCTCGCCCTTCGGCGGCTACAAGGATTCGGGCATGGGGCGCGAGTTCGGCGAGGACGGCCTCGAGTTGTTCCTCGAGAAGAAGACCATCAATCTTCCCGCCGGCTACAAGCCAGCCGTCTGACCAGGCCGTCTGACCAGCTGGGACCGACCCCGCCACCATAAGACGGCTCATGTTCGCCTCCCAGATTGGGGGTGTACCCGGAGTCGTGCGTCTGCGATAATTGACGCTTGATGATGCAGCGCGCTCAAGGTCCGGCGGACCTCGTCTTCCTTCGCGGATCGGTCCGGCAGTGAGCCGGTCGTCCGCCGCGCCTGACACTGCGGTGACACCTCCCGTGGCTCGGGGCCGCACCATCGTCTTCGGCTTCGTCCCTGCTCTCGACGGCGTCCGCGCCATCGCCGTCCTCGGTGTCCTGCTCTACCACGGGGGAGCGCCGCTGACGACCGGCGGGTTCCTCGGAGTGAACATCTTCTTCGTCCTGTCAGGGTTCCTGATCACCTCGTTGCTGCTAGGGGAGTGGACCCGGCGACTCACGATCCGGTTGGGCCAGTTCTGGACGCGGCGGGCCAAGCGGCTGCTGCCGGCGCTGCTGCTGCTGCTGATCGGGGTGGCACTCTTCGCCCATTTCTTCTCGACCTCCGGGGAGTTTGCCGGCCTCCGGCTCGACTCCCTGGCCACGCTGGTCTACGTGGCCAACTGGCACTTCATTGTGGGCGGTGCGAACTACTTCACCAACTCGGCGCAGCCCTCACCGCTCTCTCACATGTGGTCGCTGGCCATCGAGGAGCAGTTCTACATCGTGTGGCCACCGGTGGTGCTGGTCCTGCTGCGGCTCGGTGCGCACCTGCGTCCGTCCCGCCGCCTGTGGCCGGTGCTGGCCGCGGCCATCGTCGGCGCCCTGGCCTCGGCGGCCGACATGCGGTGGTCCTACCTGCACGGGGTGTCGGTGACCCGGATCTACGAGGGGACCGATACGCGCTGCCAGGACATCTTGGTGGGTGCGGCGTTGGCCACTGGTATGGCCATGTGGGCCCGTCACCGGCGCTCCTTGCCTCAGCCGGTCCCCGATCTGGACACGGTGGAGTTCAGCCGGGTTCATCCATCCGTCGGTACTACCGGCCTTGGCACCCCTCCGGCGCATCGCCGCGACATCCAGCGTCGCCTGGGACGCAGCGTCAAGCCGATCTCGGCATGGGAGCTCTCGAGCACCACGGCACGCCTGGCCACCCAAGTCATCGGTTGGGCAGCGCTGCTCGGTGTGATCGGGCTGTGGTGGCGGCTGTCTGGCCCGACCGGATTCTTGTTCAGCGGTGGCGAGCTTCTGGTGGCGGTAGCTGTGGCGGTCGTGCTGTTCGCCGTGGTGGCGGCCCAGTCCGGTTCGCTGGCCCGGGCGCTGGGCAATCCGCTCTTCATCTTCCTGGGGACTATCTCGTACGGCCTCTACCTGTGGCACTTTCCGCTGTATGCGCTGCTGAATGCTGGGCGCATGCACCTCTACGGGCTTCCCCTGCTGGCCGTGCGGATGGGTGCGACGATCGTGGTGGCTACTGCCTCCTACTACCTGGTGGAGCAGCCCATCCGACAAGGACGCATGGCATCGCTGGCCGAGTGGCGCGGATGGCTCGTCACATCGGGAGCCTTCCTCGGCGTGGTGGCCGTCACGGTGGCTGCCACCCTCCCGAGCACCGCCGAGGCGGCTGGTCCGTCACTAGCGAGCGGCACCACTTATGGCGGTCCGCCCGTCAAGGTGGCCATCTTGGGTGACTCGGTGGCTTGGCGACTCGGGTTCGCCCTCTTGGCCGACCAGCCCCAGCAGCAGTACAACGTCGACATCGACAACGGGGCCATTGTGGCCTGCGGTGTGGTCCGTAGCACCATGTATACGGCCCACGGGGTATCGGACCCGATGGCTCCCCAATGCAATCCGACTTCGCCGGTAGCGGCCCAGTGGCCGGCCCAGTGGAAGCAGAACCTCGACCAGTTCCACGCGAACGTGGCGGTCATCCTGGTAGGTCGATGGGAGTTGATGGACCGCCAGATCGCCGGCACTTGGACCCACATTGGCGAACCGCTGTTCGACAAGGCGCTCCAGCGGTCGCTCGAGCAGGCGATCGATGTGGCCTCGTCGGACGGGGCCTATGTCGAGCTGATGACGGCCCCGTGCTTCAGCTCGGGTGAGCAGCCGAACGGGCAGACCTGGTCGGAGGATTCCTTGGCCCGGCTGGCCGCATACAACCAGATGGTCCTGAAAGTAGCGGCTCAGCACCCGGCAACCGTCGAGGTCCAGAACTTCGCATCGATGGTCTGCCCTGGTGGCGTCTACGCCACCACCCTCGACGGCGTGCAACTACGAGACGGCGACGGCGTGCACTTCGTGCCCACCGCGGCCGCTGGCAACTGGTTGGCCTCCCGGGTCCTTCCCCAGGTGATTGCCGCCGGACAGAGCCAGATGGCCGGCCGGAGCCTGACTGAGCGGCCGCGTACAGCCGCTACTGGGCCACGACCACCGACGGTGTCGGCCTCTGGCCGGCCGGTCACGGCCGGAACCCGGGGTCCGTAGTCAGAGCCCGATCAGGGTCAGGTACCGGTGGTGACAGATCCTTGAGAACCCGACGACGATGATGGGGGAGGGACCTGACCGAACACCGATGATTCGGCGTTGTGGCACTGGGCCCGGAGCGCGGGGATGAGCGTGCCCTCGGGCACCTGGTCGGCTTCCGACAATGTGGTCGACAGCGACTGCCACTGGATGTCGTGGTAGGCGGCCTGCGCGGCGATGGGGATGCCGGCGAGCAACTCGATGTAGGCCTGGCTCTTGAGGGTGCGTGCGGCTGCCGGATCAGTACTGCGGGTGGCCTTGTCGTAGAGCACGAGCGACTTGTTCACATGTACGCACGAGGCCCGGGCCAGGTCGCCCGCACTGGCGGCACAGGCGGTCAATGCCGTACCGGCCAGGATCGTCGCCACCGCAGCGGCGGCCCCACGGGCCAGGCGGGAGGGGACCGTGGTCACCCGAGCCAGCGCGGTGCGGAGTCCAAGAGATAGCGGCTGACGGCCAGGCAACGGTCGAACACGTCGCACATCATCTCTTCGCCGGTCAATACCCGGGCCAGCGAGACCGGGGTGCGGGCCACGATGCTGAGGCGACGCTCGGCCGCATCCGTGGCCGAGGCGTACGAGTCGGTTGCCGAGGCCTCGAGGGGGAGTTCGATGCCACCCACGCCGGCTAGGTCGATGGCCAGGCGCAACAGGTCGGGCCCGTTGGGGAGCGGCGGCAGGGCCCAGGTGAAGGTCAGAGCGAAGTGGAACTCGTCGGGGGGATCTTGGTCTTCGGGCAGCCCGAACACGGCGTCCTCGAACGACAGCAGGGTTCGCGGGTCGACCTCGAGAGCGAGGTGAAGATCGAGCGGACCGCCGCAGCCGTCTTCGGGGTGGAGCTCCACCTCCCAGACCTGGCGAAGCGAGTAGGTCTCGACGAAGTGCCGCTCGTCGTGCACGTGGAATCCATGGTCGACGGAATGGTCCTTCAGGTCGGCCACGTATCCGGCCACGTCGATGACTGCCACATATGCAAACTACTGGTTGGGATGGACACTGCCGACGGCGGGGTGCTCCGGTAGCGTCGACCGCTATGGATGACGCCACGCTGCTCGAGGTCCTGCACGCCACGGCCACCGCTATTGCCGAGGTGCTCGGTGAGCTCGATGACTGGGGGCTGGCCGGAACGATCGACGGGCAGTACCACCACGACTTGGCCGCCGACACTGCCGGACTGGCCGTACTGGAGGCCGCCGGAGTGGGCGTGCTGTCCGAGGAGTCGGGTACCTCGGACCTCAGTCGTGACCTGGTGGTGGTGATCGACCCAGTGGATGGCTCGACCAATGCGTCCCACGGGATCCCCTGGTACGCCACCAGCCTGTGCGCAATGGACGCCGATGGCCCCCGGGCGGCGTTGGTGGTCAACCAGGCATCAGGGGTGCGGTTCGAAGCAGTGCGAGGCGGGGGAGCGCGCAAGGACGGTGTGGCCATCTCCCCGTCTAGATGCGACCGGTTAGAGGATGCCATCGTGGCCTTCAGCGGATATCCAGACCGCCACTACGGGTGGAGGCAGTACCGGTGCCTAGGGGCGGCAGCCCTTGATCTGTGCGCGGTGGCCGAAGGCGTGCTCGACGGGTACGCCGTGGTCGGTGGGTCCGAACTCGGCAGTTGGGACTACTTGGGCGGGATGCTGGTGTGCACCGAAGCCGGAGCGGTCGTCGGCGAGGCATCGGGCCAGGACCTGGTGACGCTGTCGCACAGCGAACGCAGGGCTCCGTTCGCCGCGGCCACACCGGCGCTGTTGGCGCAGTTCATGGACGCAGCCGCGCGGTAGCGTCTGGGTCGTCGGGCGCTTAGCTCAGTTGGTTAGAGCAGCTGGTTTACATCCAGCAGGTCATCGGTTCGAGTCCGGTAGCGCCCACTTGATCGACAGGGGAGAGAGGGAAGTCGTGTTGATGTCCCCGAGCACACGGCTTCGGCGGTGATGGTGCTTGCGGGTGAGGTCAGCGCGTCGAGTGGAGGGGCCGCAGGCGTGGTTCTCAGTCACGGATCGCGAAAGATTCGATGACTACCCAACCTTCTCCAGCGAACGGCAGGCCACCTGTCACCGGTGTCGTCACGGACCGTCGTCCACTGCCATGTGGCCCGACCATCTGGACCGCTGAAGCTCCACGTCATCTCGAAGATGCCGGTTGCGTTGACAACAGGCTTGATCCGTAGATTGACTGGCCAGTAAGACGGATCCTTGGTGGCTACGAATCGGTCGGCCGCAACATTGAACGTTCGGGCCGCCTCACGAAACATGAGTCGCTCGTGTTCTGGTAGGCGCCGATAGTCGGCCTTGAACGGGTTGGTGCGCTCGAATCTCACGAATCGAGGTCGGCCAGCAGTTCATCGACGTCTGCGACGACAGCAACATGCCCATTCGCAACGGCTTCGTCGGCCTCGCGTTCGAGTCGCTGCCAACGCTCGCTCCAGAACCACGCCTGATCCGCGGGAACGGCCATGTGCGGTCGAAGGATAATTTCTCCATCGCGTTCGATGACCTCGACCTGCGCTCCTGGCTGGTCCAGACCGAAGTGGCGCCGCGTTGCCGATGGAATGGCAATCAGTCCTCGGCTCTGGACGGCCACGAAGACGGGATCGGCGCTCATGAATGCAGTATAGCGGCAAAACAGTAATACCGTATTACCGACTTATGCATATGCGGCCCGCCTTACAGGGGCCAGAGGCCGCGTGGACGGCAGCGTGGACGGCAGAGTGGACGGCAGCGTGG
>JBAXCY010000027.1:0-21943 GCA_037141235.1 Acidimicrobiales bacterium
CGGGGTGACTGCCGGGGTGACTGCCGGGGTGACTGCCGGGGAGCGGAGTTCTGAGCACCACCAGCACCACCACCTCCGACGCCGAGGTCGTGCACGGTGTTCACGATGCCAGGCACCCCAGCAGCCCGGGCGGCCAGCCGGTCGAATCGCCCGGACCCAGGTTGGTGGGTGTGGACGATGTCCGGACGCAGGCGTCGAAGTAGGCGCGTCAGCTTGGCTGCGGCGACCAGGTCTCCAACCGGGGATCCCGAACGGCTCGAGGAGGGGAGCGAAATGTGGCGGAGTCCAAGGGTGGCCAGGCGGCCGGCGCTGGGTCCGGGCGGACAGATCCCTATGACCTCCAACCCCTCGCCGGTGAAGGCCTCCAGATGGCCGCTCAGGTGGCGGGCCAGTTCGGAATCCGAGGTGGCCACGTGTACCAGGCGCCGCCCATGGAGATTGACGGGGGAAATCCGGTCGGGACCCGATGCCTCCCTGTGGTCCACTCTGGCATCGTACCTGGAAGGGTTCCCATTGGGGTCGATCTGCGATTCCATCACCTCACGGGAAAATCAGGCGCAGAAGTATCGAATCCGACCATGGCTGCGGTAGCATTGCGTACTGGTAAACAGCCATTGCCGGGCATCAGTTGCCGGCTCAAGGGGGGACTACCACCAATGACTGATCTGGCCGTCGATCAGCCGGACAACAACGTCCCACTGATCGTTACCGACCTGGCGTCGATCCCAGCTGAACCCCCGGCGGACATCTTGTACGTGCACAAGGTGTCGCTCATGGCGTCGCTCAAGACTCTGTGGGCGCATCGGGAGATCATGTACACGCTGGCCGAGCGCGACTTCCGGGTGCAGTACAAGCAGGCAGTCCTGGGTGCGGCATGGGCCGTGCTCAGCCCGGTAGCCACCCTGGTGATCTTCGTCGTGGTGTTCTCGCGGCTGAAGCAGGCCTTCCCCACCAGTGGGATCCCCTATCCCCTCTACGCGTTCGTGGGCATTTTGTGCTGGACCTTCTTCGCCCAGGCGCTGGGCAACGGTGGAAGCTCGCTCCTGGCCAACAAGGCACTGCTGGCCAAGACCCAGTTCCCCCGAGAGTGCTTTCCGCTCGAGACCATGTTGGTGACGGCCGTCAACACCATGCTGTCGTGGATCCCGTTGGCGCTCCTCTTTGTGATCTTTGGACGGGCCCCTCGGTTGGCCACGCTCTGGGTCCCGCTCTTCATGCTGATCGAAGTGCTCTTCGCCGCCGGGATCACGCTGGCCGTGTCCAGTCTGATCATCCAGATGCGCGACCTCCAGCAGGTCCTGCCCATCATTGTCTCGCTGGGCATCTTCATGACCCCGGTGATCTGGCCGTTCTCCTACATTCCCACCGCCTACCACCTCTTCGGCGACGTCACGGTGAACCTGCAAGCCGTCTACGGCTTCTTCAACCCATTAGGGCCAGTCATCAACAGCGTGCGACAGACCATGCTGCTCGGCCTGAACCCCAGCTGGTGGCCGTTGACCACGGCGTTTATCGGGTCCCTCTGCTACATCACACTGGGCTACAAGATCTTCAAGCGCTACGAGGTGAACTTTGCCGACATTGCCTAACGGGAGCGTCCAGGTCGAACAGGTCTGGAAGAAGTTCCGGTCCGACAAGACCGCGCCGCTCTTCTACGACCAGATCACGCGGTTGAGCAAGCGAGTGACGGAACGCGGCAAGCCGGGCTGGCGTTGGGTCCTGAAGGATGTGAACTTCGAGGTCGCCCCGGGCGAGAGCTTGGCCCTGATCGGTGTCAACGGGTCAGGCAAGACCACCCTCCTCAAGATCCTGAGCCAAGTCACCTTCCAGTCCGCAGGACGGTGCACGGTGGCCGGTCGGATAGGCGCCCTGCTGAGTGTGACCAGCGGCCTTCATCCAGACCTCAACGGCCGGGAGAACATCTACCTCTACGGAGCAGTGCTCGGCATGAGTCGCGAGGACATCCGTCGCAAGTTCGACACCATCGTGGAGTTCGCCGAACTCGAAGATGCTATCGATCGGCAGATCAAGTTCTACTCAATGGGCATGCAGATGCGACTCGGATTCTCCATCGCCGCTTTCCTCGAACCCGACGTGCTCCTCGTGGACGAGGTGCTGGCCGTGGGCGACGCCAACTTTCAGCAGAAATGCCTCCGTCGCATCGGCGAAATCGTCCGCGACGGCACCACCTTGCTCTACGTCTCTCACGATCTGGCATCGGTGGAAGCCTCCTGCGACCGAGCAGTGTGGCTGTCCGACTCGGTCGTGCGGGCCTCGGGCCCCACCAAGGACGTGGTCACCATGTACCGGACGGCAGTAGAGCAGAGTTCGACGCTCCTCAGCACCAAGGACGGTGTGGTCCGGGTGGTCAAAGCCGAACTGCATGCGGCCGACGGCGGCCAACTCCGTTCGGAGTGCGAGGTCGAAGTGCGCCTGGTCCTCAACGCCCCGGAGCGGTGTATGGCCAGCTTCTTCATCGGTATCTCCCAGGGCACGGCATTCCCGATGTTCGTCATCGACCATCAAGGGACGATGCCCGAGGGAGACTTTGAGATCGTGTGCAAGTTGGGCTACCTGCCGCTTCCCAAGGGGCACTACTCGCTCTGGACGGCCATTACCGGATTCCCCAAGGGGAAGAAGGACCCGTACCTACCGTGGCAGCCCGTCATCTCCTTCGAGGCGTTCGGCCCGGACCGGATGGAGCCGCCCGAAGGTGTGATGGCGCTGTCGCCGGTCTACGTCGGTGCCGCGTGGACGGTCAGCTGACCGACCCGCAGTGCGCCCTAGCGTCGACTGCTTGGCGAACCTAAGGGAAGAAGACCCTGAGCCTCAGCGATGCCTCGAGTCGGCCGAGCCGGGTTCCTGCCCCGCGGGCCCACTCGATGCGCCGAGTCGGCTGCGCCAGGCGGGGCAACGAAATGATCAGCCACAGCCATGCCTTGAGCGCACTGTTTAAATCTCGATGAGCCCCGGCCTTGCGATAGCGCTTGTGGAGCAAGGGCCCGCATCGCCCGTAGGCGTAGGCCTGCCAGAACACTTCCCGGAAGTCCATACGGGCCCGTTTGGCCACTACGGCCTCGGGCACCTCGGCGAAGGTGAACCCCCGGAGCTGCATCCTCCAGCACAGATCGATGTCCTCGCCGGGAACGAAATACTCGTCGAATCCGCCGACCTCTTCGAACGGACCTCGCCGGACGCCCAGGTTGGCGCCGAGGCCGGCGGGGAGGAAGCCGAGCTGATGGGTGGCGGCCCGCACCGGAAGTGACGGCGGGATGGTGTTGAGGCTCCAGAAGTCGAAGCGGCCGACGATGAGGTCGGTGGTCTTCAGCCCCTCTACGCATGCAGCCAGCCAGCCAGCCAGAACCACATCGTCGGCATCGCAGAATGCCAGGTACTCGCCGCCTGCGACATCGACACCGGCATTGCGGGCCGCCGAGGTCCCAGCCAAGCCCGACGCATCGACGACCACGAACTTGGGGTGCCAGGATGCCCAGTCCCTGGCAAAGGCGAGGGTGCCATCGGTCGAGCCGTTGTCGGCGATGATCACCTCCCACGGTTCGTCACACCGCTGTGCTTGGAGTGCGCGCAGTTGTTCCTCCAAGACGGGCATGCCGTTACGCACCGGGATGATGATACTGATCATCGTGCACTCGGTCCCTCGGGATGGCTCGAACTCATCATCGACCTCATCATTGAACTACCGGTCGCCAATTGTTGCCGCAGCAACCGACCTCGACGCAATCAACACCGGCTGCTCCTCCCTAGTGTCCGATCCGCCACGATCCGCAGACGATGTTGCAGAACGTAGCGGTAGCGCGGAACCTCCGCACCGACGACACCTGCCCGCGAGGGGCACTGTTAGCCTAACCCTGTGAACGCCAGATGAGCAGCCACGATGCCCCAGAGCCGATGGTCGGGACCGTTGTCGCCAGTCTGGTCCGGTCGGTGACCGCCGTAGTCCTGACCTATCGCCGGCCCCGGTTGGCCAGCGACGTAGTGCGGTCGCTGCTCAACGGCGAGGGCTTCGGTCCCGAGCAGATCGTGGTGGTGGTCAACGGAGATGGCGGACTCGATGATCCTGATCTGGAGGCCGTGGTGCGTATGGTGCGCCTGCCGGTCAACACCGGCCCAGCCGGTGGGTTTCGGGCTGGGCTCGAGGTGGCGACCGGCGACCCTGAGTGCGAGTGGGTCTACCTATGCGAGGACGACATCGGCTTGTTCGACCTACCCACGCCCCGCGTGGCTGACCTCGTGGCTCGAGTCGACGTGCTGGCTCCAGCCCATCCGGCCTTGGGTGCGGTGGTGGCCTACGGGAGGAGTTTCGTCGGGCGCGGGGCACACACGGTAAACGTGGTGCCAACGGCCGCCGGCTTCGTCCCGGTGGATGTTGCCTGCTGGGGCGCCACCTTGGTGTCCCGTCGGGTGGTCGATGCCGGAGTGCTGCCCGATCCCGACCTCTTCTTCGGGGTCGAGGACTTCGACTTCTTCTGTCAGGTACGCGAAGCCGGCTTCGAGGTGCTGGTGGACGGGGAGGCTGCGCGCGCGGTAGCAAGCCAGCAGACCAACGAAGGCCGGGACGAGGCGATCCGGGCTGATCGGCCCAACGATGCCGCCGAAGCGTGGCGTGCCTACTATCACGCCCGGAACTCGTTGGAACTGTGTCGCCGGCATGGCCGCCGGTCGTGGAGCGCCTGGCACTTGGCGTACTCGATCCGACACTTGCAGGCCGCTCGCAGCGGAGCCGAACGGTCGGCCATCGTGCACGGGCTGTGGGACGGCGTGCGCGGTCGCTTGGGCCAGAACCCCACCTATCAGCGCGACGCCGGTGAGTACGGGCGTGTGGACGGCGCTGGCCAGGTCATACCCAAGGTGGCTGATTCCGGCTCCCCGCAGTCCGACAAGGGGTCCTGACCAATGTGTGGAATTGCCGGACTGGTCGACTCGGCCCGCTCTTGTGGCGTGGACCGTCTGGGTGCGGACGCGGCCGCTATGGCGGCCACGCTGATCCATCGGGGTCCCGACGACCACGGGCTGTGGGTCGATCCGCAAGGCCGGGCCGCCTTCTCCCACCGACGCCTTTCCATCGTCGATCTCAGCCCGCTCGGCCACCAGCCCATGGTCTCTGCCGATGAGCGGTGGACGATGGCCTACAACGGCGAGGTCTACAACACGGCTGATCTGCGGCGCCGGCTCGAGGCCGAGGGCATGGGATTCCGCGGGCATTCTGATACCGAGGTACTCCTAGGTGCCGTGCAGGCATGGGGCGTCGCCCGGGCATTGGAAGCGGCCGAGGGGATGTTCGCCATCGCACTGTGGGACCGCCGGGAGTGCCAGCTACACCTGGTCCGGGACCGCTTTGGCGAAAAGCCGCTGTACTACGGATGGGTGGATGGCCGCCTGGCCTTCGCCTCGGAACTGAAGGCCATCGCCGGGCTTCCTGGGTTCGCCCCCACGATCGACCGCGAGGCGATCGCCCTCTATCTCCGTCACAACTGCATCCCCGGACCGCACTCGATCTACCAGGGGATCGCCAAGCTGCCGCCAGGCACCCGAGTCGTCTTTGGGCTCGACGACCGGCCTGGCACCATGCCCGCGCCACAGGCGTACTGGTCGGCCCGGGACGCTGTCGAGGAAGCCATGGCTGACCCGGCGACGGGTTCGGACGAGGAGCTGACCGACCAGCTGGAGTCGGTGCTGGCCGCGTCGATAGCGAACCGCATGGTGGCCGACGTGCCGGTAGGCGCGTTCCTGTCTGGTGGCATCGACTCGAGCATCGTGGTGGCGCTGATGCAGCAGGCATCGAGCCGGCCGGTGCGGACCTTCACCATCGGTTTCGATGATCGGGCCTACGACGAGTCCGGGGAAGCCCAAGCGGTGGCAGCCCACCTCGGGACCGATCACACCGCGCTGCGGGTGACCGAGTCGGATGCTGCCGATGTGATCCCGGAACTGCCCGGCATCTGGGATGAGCCGTTCGCCGACTCGTCGCAGATCCCGGTGCTCCTGGTGAGCCGGCTGGCTCGATCCCAGGTGACGGTCTCGCTTTCGGGCGATGGGGGCGACGAACTCTTCGCCGGGTATAACCGGCATGCCTATTTGGAGCGCATCTGGGGCCAGGCCTCGCGGCTACCCGACCCGGTGAGACGGTCGTTGGGGGCAGCCATGCTCCGGGTGCCCCCTGGACTCGTGGACTCTGCGGCCAAAGTGACCCGGCTGCTTCCCGCCGCCTACCAGGTGCGGGTTCCGTCTTCCAAGGTGGCCAAGGTGGGGAAGGTGCTGGCTTCTGCCACCCCTCAAGATGCCTACTTGGGACTGGTCTCTCACTGGGCTCATCCCGAGTCGATGGTGCTGGGTGTGGGGAAGACGGCATCGATGGCCAGTCGGCCGGAAGAGTGGCCGAGCCTGCCCACCGTGACCGAGCAGATGCTGTGGCTCGATCTGGTCGGCTATCTACCCGACGACATCCTCACCAAGGTGGATCGTGCGGCCATGGCCACATCCCTCGAGACCCGGGTGCCCTTCTTGGACCGCGATGTGTTCGATCTGGCCTGGCGGCTACCGATGGATCTGAAGATCCGCGATGGGGTGACCAAGTGGATCCTCCGCCAGGTGCTCTACCGGCACGTCCCCCAAGCACTGGTGGATCGCCCGAAGATGGGCTTCGGTCTGCCCGTCGGGTCCTGGCTGCGCGGCCCACTGCGTCCATGGGCAGAAGAGTTGCTGGCCGAACCGCGCCTGGCATCTCAAGGGCTGTTGGATCCCGAACCCATCCGCCGGGCCTGGGCCCTGCATCAGTCGGGTCGCCGTGACCTCGCACACGAACTTTGGGACATCATCGCCCTGCAGGCGTGGTTGGACCGCTGGATGCCGGGCCTCTCGGGCTGAGCCAACAACCAGCCGCCAGGCAACCAGCCGCCAGGCAATCAGCCGTTCAGGAGCGAGGCAGCGTCCGCTCGAAGTCGGCGTCTCCCCAGGTGGTGATGGGGAACCATCCGAGGACGCGTCGCAAGGTGGCCAACTGCTCGTCGTCGAGCCGGTGCTGCCACGAGTCGGACAGCTCGGATGCCACCCGCTTGGTGACGAACCCTTCGCCCGGGGTGTCGTTGTCCACCAAGAACTGCTCGGTGGCATCGCTCCACTCGAGACTCAGATCGGCAAAGAGCGTCCGGAAGGTGGCCACCGAGTCGGTGCACAGCTGCTCATGTGTCCGCACCTGCCACTCGGGGTGCCGTGTCATGGCCTCTTCGAGTGCAGCCACCAGCAGGCCGATCCGCCAGCTCATCTTTTCGATGGGATCGTCACCGGGCTGGGGGGCGCCCCATCGTTCGCTGTAGCGGGCCCGGACCTCGGGGCGTGACTCCAACGTAGAGTTGCGGCCGTCCTTCAGCTGCACTTCCATCCAGCTGGCCAGCACATTTGCGGGGTGGCGCAGGAGCACCAAGGGCGTGATGTCGAACTCGTTGGCGATCCACTCGAGGGAGAGCTGGGCGTGGATCGACTTGGCGATCACTCGTCCAGGAGCGGGACTTCCAGGACGGGGGTTGCGGGCCAGTGTGGCCGCTGCCCACGTGGTGAGGTCCATGCGTCCCTCGAAGATTCGAGTGGTCGCACCTGGGCCCAAGAGCCGGCGAGCCTGGCCGGACCGCCAGTCCTCGGTCGCTCCCGTCAGGATCCACGCCCACAGCCCTCGGTAAGGCTTGGCCTGTTGACCCGGGACCAGACACGGATAGCGCCCCAACGAGTGTTTGGCATGGATAGCGGCTGGATACTTGTCTTCGTTATCGGGCTCAGGGATCTTGATCACCCCCGGGCTGGTGCCGAGGACGCGCATGGTCCACGTGGTGCCGGACCGCGGCAGGCCAGCGATGACGATCGGGCGCTCGCCAGTCATCGGGTGCCCATCGGATGGCGGGCCGGTGTCGTCAGAACTCGGTACACGAAGCGAGAGGGTAGTCCCGGATCACCCCGCGAGGTCCCGATGGTGCTGGCTGCATAGCCCGCAGCTATGACGGCCGCAGCCAGGGCGGCGTCGGCCGGGGAGTGGCGCCCGGCCGATGCCAGGACCCGGCCGATTGCCGATCGGCCATCGGTCTGTCCGGCGATCACGGCTTCGTGATAGGTGCGGCACGACGAAGTCATGGCCGATGCATGCTTCGCCAAGAAGTGCTGGAACCCGGAGCGCCGGTCGTCGCTCACCTGAGTGACGCGGGTTCCGCCGTGCTGGTGGTAACTGTAGAGAGACTGCTCCACCACCGCGAACGGACGCTCCTGGGCACAGCGGAGCCATACGTCCCAGTCCTCGCTGACCGGGAGCAGGGGGTCGAAGGCGATGTCCTGGGCGAACAGGCTCCGGCGGATGACGCCGAAGGGGATGCCGACGAAGTTGAACCACAAGAGCTGCTCGGCTCCGTAGTCGGTGGGTCCCCGGAACTCGGCGGTCCGGCCTTGGCGTTCGTGGACCACCCGGTACCAGGGGGCGGCGGCTCCGATGTCCGGGTCGGCCTCGAGGGCCTCGACCATGGTTGCCGCGGCCCCAGGCAGAAGGGCATCGTCGTCGTCGACGAATCCGAGGAACTCCCCTTGAGCGATGGCGATGCCGGCGTTGCGGGTTCCGCTCGGTCCGAGCGATACCTCGTTACGCACTACGCGGACCCGGGGGTCTTCGGCCAGCTGCGAGGTGACCTCGGGGGTGTCGTCGCTCGACGCGTCGTCGACGATGACCAGTTCGATCTCGGCACCTTGTTGGTCGAGGACCGAACGGGCCGCCCGCCGCAACTTGTCCGAGCGGTCGTGGGTAGGCATCACGACGCTCAACAGTCGGGTGCTCATCGGGCCAACGGTAGCAAAGGGGGTGTTCAACCCCGGGTGCAGATGCGGTGCGGTCTTCGTTGGGGGATGACGATCATTGTGGCCACGCACGTTGGTGTGGCAACCTGAACCGATGCGCCCACCGGACGTGGCCAGGAGGGCCTTCAGAAACCTCCCCCCCACGGTGCGGACCGTGTTGTTGCACGCCCGGGGCGACTACGCCCCATGGGAGGGCGGCTTCGACTTCACGCCCCCCATCCTCGGGCGGGGCGAGGTGACAGGACCGCCGGACTTCGTGGGGGTCGGCGTCCAAAAGGCGGGGACCAGCTGGTGGTACGAGCTGATCGTCGAGCACCCGCAGGTATTCGAACGCTCCGACATCCCCAAGGAGCGCCACTACCTGTCGCAGTTCTGTGTGGAGCCGTTCGGCCCCGCCGAGGTCCGCAACTACCACGGGTGGTTCCCCCGCACCGCCGGCACGGTCACCGGCGAGTGGACGCCGGACTACTTCGCCTATCCGTGGGTGGCACCGCTCCTCGCCGAGGCCGCACCCGAGGCGAAGATCCTGGTACTGCTGCGCGACCCGGTCGACCGATTCCGCTCCGGTCTGACCTTCCGCCATCGCATGGGCGCCCCGCACACGTCGGTCACGGTGGCCGATGCCGTGCGTCAGGGCTTCTATGCACGGTGGCTCGCCCGACTCTACGAGTTCTTCCCGGCGAGCCAGGTGCTGGTCCAGCAGTACGAGCGGTGCCGGATCGATCCCGCTGGCCAACTCGAGGCGACCTATGAATTCTTGGAGCTCGAGCAGTATCGGCCTACGGAGCTGCGCCGCGAGGTCAACGTCAGCAGCGGGGGAAAGATCGACTTGGATTCTGGTGCCCGCCATCGGTTGATCGAGTGCTACGCAGACGATGTGGCCGCACTGGCCCAGTTGGTCCCGGGTCTGGACCTGTCGCTGTGGTCCAACTTCACCGACGGAGCCACAACGTCTAGTGCCCCGTCTAGTGCCCCGAAATCTGAAGGCTCGCCGTGACCCCGGTGACCAAGCGAGTGATCGCTCGCGTGCCGGAGCGGGTCCTTCAACTCCTGCCCGTCGAACTGCGGGCTGATGCCCGTGACTGGTTGAACCTTCGCGTACCGGGTGACGTCGGCTACGTGGTGGAGCCGCCGCGCCCCAACCCGGGCGAGCGTCCCGGTCCTCCGGACTTCCTGGTGCTGGGTGGTACCGATGTGGGCGGCCGGTGGTGGATGTCCCAGTTGGCCGACCACCCAGGAGTGGCGCCGAACAGGACCCTCGACGACGCGGCGCACTTCTTTGCCTCCTCGGCCACCGAGCGGTTCGGAGCGGAGCAGGGCAAGGCCTTCCATGCACTGTTCCCCCGCAGGCCCGGGCGCATCATCGGCCACTGGTCACCCGATGGGCTGTCGTATCCGTGGGTGGTGCCGCTGTTGGCCGAAGCGGCTCCGAGGGCCCAGGTGCTGGTGCTGGTGCGCGATCCGATCGAAAGCCTGCGGGCCCGGATCGCAGCGACGGTTGACGATCGTCCTCCTCACGTCGGCTCGAACCTGGCTGACGCGGTGGACCGCGGCTTCTACGGGTCTCAGGTGGCACACCTCTTCGAGCACTATCCGCCCGACCAGGTCCGGATCCTGCAGTACGAGCGGTGCGTGGGCGACACGGCTGGCTCGCTGGCCGACTCCTTCGACTTCTTAGGGCTGGACGCGGGGTACCACCCGCGGGTCGTCGCCGACCCTGAGCGGAGCGCGGACGGAAGTGCGGACCGGTTGGCTCCGGCTACCGCTGCGCGGCTGCACTCGATGTACGCGGCTGACGTCACCACCCTGGCCAACATGGTTCCCGACCTCGATCTGAGCCTGTGGTCGCCATTCATCTAGCAATGTAGAATCGCAAAGTCGCGATAATTACAACTGAACTACCCTCGGCGCGCACCACCTGTTGCAGTAGGGTGGATGTGTGACCAACCAAGCCGAAGAAGTGGAACATGGCGAGGCTGGCGGCATCCCCACACTGATACTCGATCGCCTCCGCTGTCCTACATGTGGCAAGTCCGTGGCCGTGCTCGATGATGACGGCGGAGTGGAGTGTGGATCGGGTCACCGGTTCGACCGCACCGCCGGGGTGCTCGACTTCTCCAAGGCCGGGAACCCGAAGGGGTCCACCGAGCGGACCTTCGCCAGCTTCGGCTACGAGTGGAACGCCTTCGACGAAGTGCGAGGTGAGGACGAGTCGTTCTCCACCATCTACTTCCGGGACGTCGACTTCGAAAGCCTGCGGGGCAAGGTGGGCTTGGACGCGGGATGCGGCAAGGGTCGCTACACCCGCTTCTTGGCCGGATACCTCAAGGCCGAGGTGGCACTCGATGGCTCCTCGGCGGCTGAGGCGGCCGCCCGCAACCTGGCCGACTTTCCTGGGGTGGCCGTCGTCCGTTCCGATCTGCGATCTGCGCCGTTCGCTCCTGGCAGTTTCGACTTCATCTCGAGTCTCGGTGTGCTCCATCATCTCGATGATCCCTTCGCCGGGTTCGAGCAGCTCCTCACCTACTTGGCCCCCAAGGGGCAGGTACTGCTCTACCTGTACAGCCGCCCAGAAACGAGGAGCCTCCGGTCGATCGGGCAGTCGTGCTCGGCCGGACTCCGCAAGCTCACCACCCGTATCTCTCACCCGACGCTGAAGCGCCTGTCCACCCCGATCGCCGCCGGGCTCTACTGGGGGCTCGTGGTACCGGGAGCATGGGGGGAGAAGCACGGCGTGGGCTCGCTGGCCGGCCTGCCGATGGACTCCTATCGGGGCAAACCGTTCCGCAGCATGACCCTGGACACCTTCGACCGCCTGAGCGCCCCCGTCGAGCACCGCTACGTGTGGAGCGAACTCCAGCCATGGTTCGACAAGACCGGTCTGGTCGTCGATGCCGCCCGCGACGAAACGGGCTGGTTCATCCTGGCCCACCGTCCCTAGGCTGGCGACGAAGATGAACGCCTTCATCGACCCCGAACTGTCGGCCATGGCGGTCGTGCTCACCTACAACGCCCCTGCCACCCTGGAGCGGTGCTTGCGGTCGATCGCGGCCCAGACTCTGCTGCCCAAGGGCATCCTCGTGGTGGACAACGCCAGTACGCCACCGGTCGACCCGGCCGACTTCCCCCCTGGGTTGCCGCCGGTCACCCTGGTCCGCTCAGATCACAACGGCGGGCCCGCCGGTGGCTATGCGCTGGCCCTCGAGCACTTCGCGCAGTCTGAGTTCGGACACGCGTGGGTCATCGATGACGACATGCGCCCAGACCCTGACTGCCTCGAGCACCTGTGGGTGGTGGCAGCCAAGGACCCACCGAAGGCGTTCGTATTCCCGGTGAGCTATCAGCCGGACGGAACCTTCGGTGCCTGGCCTTCGTGGTGTGGATTCCTGGTGGCCCGAGAGATCGTCGAAGAGGTAGGCCTTCCTATGGCCGAACTGTTCTGGTGGGCCGAGGACACCGAATACCTGCAGTGGCGCATCCCCGAGGCCGGCTATCCGATGCGGGTGGTAGCCGATGCGCGGGTTCGCCACGATGCTGTCCGTCACGGTGTGGGGGTGCCGGTATGGAAGTACTACTACGAGGCGCGCAACATGCTCTATGTGCACCTGTACGTGAAGAAGCGCATCGGCTACTACCCCCGCAACATCTCCAAGTTGTTCGGGCGGGCCGTCATCCGAGAGCCGGAGGGTCGCCTCCTGCGCTTGCGCGCCATGGCGCGAGGACTCCATGACGGTGCCCGAGGCCGGCTTGGTACGCAGTTCCCCACCGAGGAAATGCAGGAACGCACCGAGGTCTGAACGGTCATGTCTGACCGGTCCGGTCCGGTCAGGTCTGAACAGTCAGACCGGGGTGACCACCGGCAGGCCGACCGCCGCTGCGGCGGCGCACAGTTGCCCGTCGTAGGAGACGAACGCAGTCAGGCTCGACAGGATCGAACGAGCTCCAGCCAGGTGCAAGCTGTCCAGGCTCCGCAGGCCGACCGGTTCCAGAGTTGCCGCGTCGGCGATGATGGCAGCGTCGATGGCGAGGATCTGGCTTGCCGATGTGTCGCCTGAGACAGAGATGCGTTGGTCGGGAATGTCGAATGCGTGACGAGCGGGCAGGAGCCGTCCGGCGGCGATGAGCACCTCCCTGGTCGCGGCTTGCGGGGAGGGGGCACGCATGACGGCGATCAACGTGCCCCGTTCGGTGATCTCGACCACCTCGCCGGTTTTCACCTGGGCGAGGTAGACGCTGGCGTTCTGGCGCAGTTCGCGCACTCCGATGCGGGTCATGGTGAACGTGTAGCACCTCAGGTGCTACAGAGTGGAGGTGATGGACCTCTCGAACGGGATCCGTCGGGCGTCAGCCGGCTTGCAGGTCCTTGATGATCCCGACCACCCGGTCCTGGTCCTCGACTGAGAGTGCCGAACCGGTCGGCAGGCACAGCCCGTGGTCGAAGATCCCCGCGCACACCGCCCCGCCCACCATCGAGTTGGAGGCGAACACCGGCTGGAGGTGCAGCGGCTTCCAGGTCGGACGGGACTCGATGTCGTGGGACTCGAGGGCCACTCGGATTGCCTCGCGGTCGGTGCCGAACAGTTCGGGATCGATGGTGATGCAGGTCAGCCAGTAGTTGGGCTCTCCGTAGTCGGCGATGGGCATGAACTCGATACCGGGGACGTCGCCGAACGCCTCGCGGTAGCGGCCGTCGATGGCCCGTCGCCGGGTGACCCGGCTGTCGAGCCCAGCCAACTGCGCCCGGCCCAAGGCAGCCAGGAGGTTGGACAGCCGGTAGTTGTAGCCGATGGTCGTGTGCTCGTAGTGGGGGAACGGTTCGCGGGCCTGAGTGGCCAAGTAGCGAGCCCGTGCCGCCTCGTCGGCCGACTCGGTGACCAGCATGCCGCCGCCGCTCGTGGTGATGATCTTGTTGCCGTTGAAGGAGAACACGCCCATGTGTCCAAAGCTTCCGGCTGGCCGGCCCCGGTAGGTGCCGCCCAGCGCCTCGGCGGCATCCTCGACCAGGGGCACGCCGTGGCGGTCGCAGGCAGCCAGCAGGCGGTCGTAGTCACACGACTGGCCGTACAGATCGACAGTGACCACGGCGGCCGGCAGCCGTCCCGCGGCGGCACGGCGTTCCAGTTCGTCGGCGACCAGGTCGGGGTCCATTGTCCACGTATCGAGGGAGCAGTCGATGAAGACCGGCGTGGCTCCTACATAGACCACGGCGTTGGCTGTGGCCACGAAGGTGAACGACGGAACCAGTACCTCGTCACCCGGGCCGACCCCGACCAGCAGGAGACCGAGATGGAGGGCGGCGGTGCCGCTCGATAGGGCCACCGCGTGCCCGACCCCGATCCGTGCCGCGAACTCTGCCTCGAAGGCATCGACGTCGGGGCCCAGTGGGGCGATCCAGTTGGAGTCGAAGGCATCGAGCAGCATCCGACGCTCTTCGGGTCCGACTTCGGGGGGCGAAAGGAAGATGCGGGTCATCGGGATACCTCGGGGGTGGGGGAGTTCATGGGGCGACCTCCTGGTCGGGGGAGAGACCGCCAGCGAGGCTGGCAGCGATGATCAGCGCCACGGCGACGACGATATCGACGGTGATGGCCAGCGCCAGGGACGACTGACGGAAGGCCAGGACGGCACCGACAGTCAGGATTCCCTGGGCTGCGATATAGGCGGCGCTGGCCGATGGGCGTGGCCAACCCCGTGCCACCAGCCGGTCGTAGGGGTGGCCCCTGTCGCCAGCCAGTACTGACTGACGTCCACGCAGCCGACGAACGATGGCGAACGCCACCTCGGCAGCCGGCAGCGCCACTAAGGCGAATGCGGCCACGCCGACGACGGTGGGGACGTCAGTTCCCCAGGACTGGGCGAGTAGAACCACCAGCGTCGTGCCGAGCAGATAGGAACCACCGTCGCCCAGGTAGATCCGGGCCGGTGGCCTGTTGAACACCAAAAAGCCGAGGAGCGCAGCGGCTAGGGCCACGGCGACGTGTCGTCCAGTGCCAACCAGGAGGACGGCGAAGCCGACGGCGGCTACCGCCACGGATCCCCCGGCAAGCATGTCGAGGCCATCCATGAGGTTGACCCCATTGATCAACAAGAGGGTGACCGCCACGATGGCAACTGCCGCAAGGCCAAGGGGGAGGTGGACCGGGCAGGTGGCAACGACGACGGCACCTACGGCCAGCTCGCCGACGATCCGCACCAGGGGGGGAAGGTCGAACCGGTCGTCGGCGACCCCAAGCGCAGTCGCCGCCACCAGTGGGATGGCCAACGACGGCCGATCCGACAGTACGCCGACCAGCACGCCGGCCAGGACGGCCACCCCTCCCAAATAGGGGACCGCCCTGGTCTGCTCCTTCAACTCGCCCGGCCGGTCCATGATGCCGGTGCGGGTGGCGACCGATATGGCGAGCGGAGTGAGGGCCAATGTGACCAGGAAGGCGATGAGCGCCAAGGCGAGCAGGTTCATGTGGCTGGCGTTCGGGGAGCGGGGGCCGTCGATGCAGGGGATTCCTCGTCCCACTGCATGAGCACCGAGGTCGTCCCGGCATGCAGTTCGAACTCGGGGCCGGCCACGAATCCGGCACCGGCGTACAGTCTGATGGCCCCGGTGTTGGCTGCCCCCACGACCACGTAGGCCTGGTGCCCGCCGGAGGTGATGACCCGTTCCAGGAACGCATCGACCAGGGCCCGCCCGATGCCGTGCCCTTCGTGTTGTGGGTCAACGGCCACCGCCAGCAGCTCGGTTCCTTGACCGGTGCCGGTCCCGCCTTCAGAACCGTGTCCGAGAGTTTCGAACACCTGCCGCCAGCCTCGGACGAGTCGAGGGGCGGCCGCCAGCCCAGCCATCAATCCGTCGTGGATCAGGAACGACTTGTAGAGCCCGCCCACGTCAGCGGAGCCAGCGATGAAGGCGATCACCTCGCCCCCGGAGTCGGTGACCAGCAGGAACGACCCCGAGGTCCGGGTCATCCGGCGGTAGAGACGGGTGAGGAAGGAAGTTCCCAGAAATGACAGGAAGCCGCCGCTGATCCGTTCGCCATGGAGTCGAGCAGCCGCTGGAGCATCCCCATCTATGCCCGTGCGGACCGTGATGCCGCGATCATCGGAGGCATCCGATCCGTGTCGACCCCGTGCCCCGTTGTCCCCCATCTGTCGTCTCCTCGGCACGCCCGACCCGATTCGGCGGTGGCGAAAGTTGCAATGCTGCAAATTGTCACTCTATGGCCATTGACCCCTTTCCGTTAACTTTCCCAACGGGTAAGTTGGGCAACTATGGAAACGAGCCAGTCGGGTGCAGTTCAGGGGCAGTACCAGTTGTCCCATCTGCGGGCCATCGAAGCACAGTCGATTCACATCATCCGCGAGGTGGCCGCCGAGTTCGAGCGGCCGGTGCTGCTGTTCTCGGGCGGCAAGGACTCGGTCATCATGTTGCGACTGGCGCAGAAGGCGTTCGCCCCCGGGCGGATCCCCTTCCCGGTCATGCACATCGATACCGGGCACAACTTCCCCGAGGTGCTGGAGTTCCGCGATCGGATGGTGGCTGATCTGGGAGCCACCTTGGTGGTCGCCTCCGTACAGGAGTCGATCGACGCCGGCCGCTCGACCGAAGAGAGCGGCAGCGACCCGTCGCGCAACCGGCTCCAGACCCGCACCCTGCTCGACGCCATCACCGACCAGAAGTTCGATGCCGTCTTCGGTGGAGCCCGTCGGGACGAGGAGAAGGCCCGGGCCAAAGAGCGCGTGTACTCCTTCCGTGACGAGTTCGGACAGTGGGACCCGAAGAACCAGCGACCCGAGTTGTGGTCGCTCTACAACGGGCGACACCAGGGCGGTGAGCACATCCGGGTCTTCCCCATCTCGGACTGGACCGAACTCGACGTGTGGCAGTACATCGGCGAGGAGAACCTCGACCTGCCCACCATCTACTACTCCCACCAGCGCGAGGTATTCGTGCGTGACGGCATGCTCATCTCTACCGGCCCCTTCGTGCATCCAAGGGCAGACGAAGAGGTATTCAAGGAAACGGTGCGCTACCGGACGGTGGGCGACATGACCTGCACCGGAGCTGTCGAGTCCAGCGCATCCACGGTGGAGGAAATCATCATCGAGGTGGCTGCATCCCGACTGACCGAGCGCGGGGCGACCCGGGCGGATGACCGGGTGAGCGAAGCCGCAATGGAAGATCGAAAGCGCGAAGGGTACTTCTGATGGAACTTCTCCGATTTGCGACAGCCGGGTCTGTCGATGATGGCAAGAGCACCCTCATCGGGCGCCTGCTGTACGACTCCAAGGCCATATTTGAAGATCAGCTGGAGGCCGTCGAGCGTGTGTCGGCACAGCGGGGCAACGACTACACCGACCTGGCCCTCCTGACCGACGGCCTGCGGGCCGAGCGCGAGCAGGGCATCACCATCGATGTGGCCTATCGCTACTTCGCCACGCCGGCCCGCAAGTTCATCATCGCCGACACCCCCGGGCACGTGCAGTACACCCGCAACATGGTGACCGGAAACTCGACGGCCGACCTGACCATGGTCTTGGTCGACGCACGGATGGGGATCGTCGAGCAGACACGTCGCCATGCCTTCCTGGCGTCTCTCCTGCGAGTCCCTCACCTCTTGGTCTGCATCAACAAGATGGACCTGGTCGACTACGACCAGGCCGTGTTCGATCGGATCTGCGCCGAGTTCACTGCATTCGCCAGCCGGCTCGACGTGGCCGACCTGACCTTCATCCCGATCTCGGCCCTCAAGGGCGACAACGTGGTGACTCGGTCGACCAACATGGGCTGGTACCAGGGGACCTCGCTGCTCCATCACTTGGAGACGGTGTACATCGCCTCCGACCGCAACCTGATCGACCCCCGTATGCCGGTGCAGTGGGTGGTGCGGCCGCACGCGGCCGAGTACCACGACTACCGGGGCTATGCCGGACGCATCGATGGCGGCGTGTTCCGGCCTGGTGACGAAGTGCTGATCTTGCCGTCGGGGCTGACCACCACCATCGCCGGTATCGATACCTTCGAGGGTCCGGTCGAGGAGGCCTTCGCTCCCATGTCGGTCACCATGCGACTGGCCGACAACATCGACATCTCCCGCGGCGACATGATCTGCCGTCCGCACAACAAACCGGTGGTGGGCCAAGACCTCGAGGCCATGGTGTGCTGGATGACCGACAAGCCACTCAAGGTCGGCGACTTCATGATGCTCAAGCACACCACTCGGTGGGTGAAGGCTGTAGTGCGCGAGCTGCACTATCGCCTCGACGTGAACACGCTCCACCGCGATGAGGGAGCGACCACGCTCACCCTCAACGAGGTGGGTCGTGTGGCGCTTCGTGTGACCCAGCCGCTGTTCTACGACCCCTACCGTCGGAACCGCCAGACCGGCTCGTTCATCCTGGCTGATGAAGGTTCCAACATCACAGCTGGGGCCGGCATGCTGCTCCGCCCTAACTGATCCGACTACCCATGTCGTCGGCCACCAACATCACCTGGCACGAAGGAGACGTCTCGCCAGAGGCGCGGGCAGAGGTATCCGGCGGCGGGGGAGCGACGCTGTGGTTCACCGGGCTGTCCGGATCGGGCAAGTCCACCGTGGCCACCGCCGTCGAGCAGGCCTTGGTGGCCGCGGGCCGGACTGCCTATCGGCTCGATGGGGACAACCTGCGCAGTGGGATCAACAGCGACCTCGCCTTCAGCCGTCAGGACCGGCTGGAGAACTGCCGGCGAGTGGCCGAAATAGCTCGGCTGTTTGCCGATGCCTCGGTGGTGTCTGTGGTGGCCATCATCAGCCCCTACGCCGAGTCACGTGAGCTGGCCAGGCGCCTCCACGCTGAGGCCGGCCTGCCGTTCGTGGAGATCTTTATGGCCACCCCGGCAGCCGAGTGCGCGGTCCGGGACCCGAAGGGCCTGTACGCCAAGGTGGCGGCGGGCACGATCGACTCGTTTACCGGGATCGACGATCCCTACGAGGTTCCCGAGCATCCAGACCTGGCCATAGACCCGGCTACCTCGGTCGAGGATGCCGTGGCGTTGGTGCTCGAGGCACTGGAGCGCGCGGTCGGCTGAGAACACCGGAGCGGACGGAGTACCGTTCGGCGTATGAACACGATGCCCGACTTCGCCGCCCGGCTCGAAGTACTGGAGCGTGTGATCGCCGACCCGCCACATGTCCATCCAGACGCGCCCAACGGGTCGGCATGGCGGACGAGTCGGCGGTGCTACGAGTTCTTGGCCGGAGCGGTCACGCCCGGTGCGCGGACACTCGAGACCGGTGCCGGCCTGTCCACGATTCTGTTTGCCGCTTGGGGATGCGTGCACACTGCAGTGGTCCCCATTCCCGAAGAGGCCACCGTTCTGCAGGAATACTGCAAAACGCGTGGCATCAACACGGAGCACCTCTCGTTCGACCTTCGTGGGTCGGAGCAGGCCTTGCCCGAGCACTACGGCGATGGCCCGCTCGATCTCGTGATGCTGGACGGAGCCCACGCGTTCCCTCTGCCCATCATCGACTGGTTCTACGGAGCCGGTCGACTGCGCTCGGGCGGGATCGCTGTCTTCGACGACGTTCCTCTGCCCGCCGTCCGGTCCTTCCTGGACGGCTACCTTGAATTAGACCCCCGCTGGGAGCATGTCGACGGCACCAGGAAGTGGCGCGCCTACCGGAGGCTGTCGGAGGGCTCGCTGGCCGAACACGAGTCGGAACAGGCGTTCTTCCGAGGCCCATTGCCATCGGTCTCTCAACGGGCAGTCGGGCGAGTCGGGTCGATGCTGCCGAAGAGCCTGAGGCGGGTAGTCCTACCCCAGTAGGCCGCCTACGCCGGGACCGGAGCAGTGGCGAACTAGCCCGATCAGTAGTGGTTGGGCGTCGCCTCGACGATGAACTGATAGCCGAACATGGTCGGCCACAGCGTCACCAGGAAGTGATCGAGCAGGCGGACCAGATGCGCCTTGGTACCTTCCAGCCCGAGGGCGTCGAGAGGCAGGCCCACCGGCTCCATCCGGCGCACGGTGAACCCGTTGCGCTCGACCAGCTTGCGTATGCTGCGACGGGTGAAGAACCGGAGGTGGGTGGCGTCCAGGATGCCCCGCTGGTCGTAGTCGAACATGCCGAGCGTGGCCCGGCTGCGTGGGTACCAGTGGCCGATGTTCGGTACGCACAGCATGATCGAACCTTCGGGCGTGAGTAGGTCCCGGCACTGCTTCAGCAGCTTGCCCGGCTTGCCTAGATGCTCCAGTACGTCGGCCATCAGGATCAGGTCGAACCCGGTGCCGACTTCGGGTGGGACGCCCTGGGTGAGGTCGGCCTTGTAGAACGCACTCATCCGCTCGATGGCTTGGGGGAACTCGAACATGTCCACCCCGGTGACGTGGTGGCCCATCTCTTGGAGGCGCTCGGCCAGCAGGCCGCTCGAACAGCCCAGATCGAGGATCTTGGCCGGCGGACGGGCCGCCATCATGGTGGAGATGCGGCCGTGGGAGCTGTCCTCGGATGGCTTGAGCTGGTACTCCTCATTGAGGGTGATCCGGCTGCCGTCGCCGAACCCGGCCTTCTGCAGCCGGTAGGCGATGACGTCCTTCGTGACATCGGCGGCGTAGCCCATACCGTCTACGTAACAGATCTCATCGCCGTAGTAGGTGGGGATCGGCACTTCGGCAATCCGCATGCCGGCATCGTGCAGCTGAATGATGATCTGGGTGTCGAAGTTGAATCCGTCGGAGTTCTGCTCAAAGGGGATGCGCTTGAGGGCATCGACTGAGTAGGCCCGGTAACCCGAGTGGAACTCGGTGAGGTTGGTTCCCAATGCGGCGTTCTCGAACTTAGAGAGGATCCGGTTGCCCACGTACTTGTAGAGGGGCATTCCGCCCTTGCGGGCTGCACCCTTGATCATGATTCGTGAGCCGAACACGGCGTCTGCCTCGCCGTTGATCAGAGGGGCGATGAGGTCAGGCATCGACTCGGGTGCGTACTGGCCGTCGCCGTGGAGCATGACCACAATGTCGAGACCGTGCTCGATGGCTAGGTTGTAGCCGGCCTTCTGATTTCCGCCATACCCCAGGTTCTTCGGCTGGCGAATGAGGTTGATCGGGAGGTCCGAGGTCTGCTGGTAACCGAGGCCGACCAGGTAGGTCGAGTCCTGGCTGTGGTCGTCGCTGACCACCACCTCTTCGATGTCCCCCCGTACTTCGTCGGGGATCCGGTCGAGCGTCTTGGCCAGGGTGCTGGCGGCGTTGTAGGCCACCACCAGCACGCCGATCCGCTTCTTGGTCTTTGCCATCTGGCTGTTCCCCCGTGAATAGGAGCGTCCCACCCCGTTGGGCTGGACCGGATAGTCCGATCCTAGAGGTAGAACTGCTCGGGCGAAAGGGCACCGGCGGTACTGATGCCGGGCGGCGCCCCGTGAGATGCAACTTGTACTGGTCATTCATCGTCCAGATGCCTTGCCACCTTTACTCCGAGAAAATCCCACCCTGCTGCATCATCATTGGCTAGGGTTTCACCTATGAAGTGGTTCTGGATCATCGTCCTGATCGTTGTCGGTGTGTTCATGGCAGTGCTCGGCTTCGAGTATCTGACCGTTGGCATCGGCCATCTGCCGGCCTGGGTCCCGGGGAACGCCGCGCACAAGCGGGGTCACATGTACAAGCGGGGCTATCTGGCCATCTTCTTGGCCATCGTTTGCTTCGCCGGTGCCGGTTGGCTGATCTACAAGAACCGGCTGGCCGACAAGGCTGCCGCTGGATCGGATAGCGCCGCTAACGGCTGATTGGCGCGGTGGGCCGGACGATCCCGAGGGATCGGCCCCCCTGTCGACTGGCAGTCAGACCTTCGGTGGTCCGGACAGCCGTGAGGTTGCCGTCCGGAGTGGGCGAGTCAGCTTCCAACTGGCTGATGAGGTGACCTTCTCTACCTCCCATGCCAGCGAATCCGCTCGCTGTCGGGCCTCATGGAGCTGCTCGACCAGGCGGTCGATCTCCTCCTGGTAGCCAGAGCGGAGGGCCTGCTCCATCGCCTCCGCCCGGTTGGCCAGAGCCGAGGCCTCATCGAGCGAGCGACGCAGGTCGCCGCGCAGTTCGACCTGCTCGCGCCGTAGTTCGACC